>NZ_JBNVZR010000021.1:0-45300 GCF_052527415.1 Legionella navarrensis
TCTGGCACAAAACAGGCTCCCTTCTCCCTGGTTAAGGGAGAAGGGTTGGGGATGAGGGTCACTCCATCAGATACACCAGGCCTTCAAAGCGATGCCTGATATTATATGCTATCCCTGAAAGCGATGATTCAGGGTCTTTGGTTTCGCATTTTTCTCAATATAATGAATAATTTTACCCGCGATATTGCTGTGAGTGGCTTTTTCTATGCCTTCAAGGCCCGGTGAGGAATTGATTTCCAGAACCAGTGGGCCGTGATTAGAGCGGATCAGATCGACACCGGCAACTTTCAGTCCCATGGTTTTCGCGGCGCTAATGGCAATGGCGCGCTCCTGTGGGGACAGCGTCACCTTCATCGCTTTGCCGCCCTGATGCACATTGGCACGAAACTCGCCCTCTTTGGCAATACGCTTCATGGCTCCAACGACCTTATCACCAATCACAAAACAACGAATATCCATGCCGCGTGATTCTTCAATAAACTCCTGAACAAGAATATTGGCCGACATTTCCTTAAACGCATTGATAATGCTGACAGCCGACTGGTGGCTGTCAGCCAGAATAACGCCCTTACCCTGCGTTCCCTCCAGCAGCTTGATTACCAGCGGTGCGCCACCGACCATGCGGATCAAATCTTCAGTATCGTCGGGTGACTGCGCGAAGCTGGTGAGAGGCATCGGAATCCCTTTGCGGGCCAGTAACTGCAAGGCTCTGAATTTGTCGCGTGAACGGGAGATTGCTATCGATTCATTGACCGTATACATGCCCATGGTTTCCATGTGCCGCAGAACTGCCGTCCCGTAGTATGTAATGGACGCGCCGATGCGCGGAATAACGGCATCATATTTAGGCAGGGGTTCGCCGCCACGATAGTGAACGATAGGGCTGGAAGCCGCTACGTTCAGGTAACAGTGAAGGGGATTAATGATGCTGACCTCATGTCCGGCTTCCTCTCCGGCTTCTTTCAGCCTCTGATGAGAATATAATTGGGGATTTGTGGCCAATATCGCGATTTTCATAGCTAGCAGTTTCCAAATGTAAATTAAATAATAAAGTTAAGTATCAGCAACAGGCTTCGCCAGGTCTACTCAAGGCAACAGTTTAAAGAAAACAGCGACCACTCCCGCGGCGAGACCGCAGGAGGTAGACAGGAAGCAGATAGTTACAATAAACGAATCAGTTAACCAGCAACTGATAATCTTTTGCCAGCAGATCAGCCTGGTGAGGCGTGGTGAAAAACGCGGTCAACTGGCCCTCTGGGTTGAATAACATAACCGCACCACTGTGTTGAATATCATAGTTTGCCTGATCAGCTGATGGGGTGGTGACTTTCATATAGGCTACGCCCATTTCATGCGTCATTTTTTTAACAACGGACTCATCACCGCGCGCTCCGGTAAAATGAGGGTCAAATGATGTTGAGTACTGTTTGATCTTTTCCAGAGTGTCGCGCTCGGGATCAATGGATATCATGACAACCTCTGGCAGGGGCTTAACGCCATTGGCTTCGAGAATTCGGTATGTTTTGGCCAGTTCTGCCATGGTGGTGGGGCACAGATAACCGCAGTTGGTAAAGCCAAAAAAGATCATAGTCCAGTGATTTTTCAGATTCTGGTTGTTAAATGGCCTGTTGTCGGTTCCGGTTAATTCAAATGCTGCGATTTCACGTGGCTCATCCAGCAGGGTTCCGTGGAACTGTGAGCGGTCAATTTTTTTGCCGCTGTGCATGTGTTGCGAAACGAATATGCCCGTCACCAGCGCTGCAAAGGCGAGTAAGACGACAACGGTTAGAGCAATACGATTTTTTTTGGCTGACATGTTATCCCCAGTGATCAATTAATAAAAATACAAACAACAGCATGAGATACACAATAGAAAAGCGGAAGGTGCGCATGGCGACGACGGCTTCCTTTGTGCGATAAAGAACAATGGCCCAGTAGAGAAAACGCGCTCCCAGCAACAGGGCTCCTGATAGATAGAGCCAGCCACTCATGCCCACAACGAAAGGCAGCACACTGACAACGAGCAGAAGAATGGTGTATAGCAGAATATTCAGTTTGGTAAAATCAATGCCATGAGTAACCGGCAGCATGGGTATTTCGGCGTGCTGATATTCTTCATAACGATAGATGGCCAGCGCCCAGAAGTGCGGGGGTGTCCAGGTAAAAATAATCAAGACCAGCAGGAGAGCCTGAGGATCAAGCTGATTGCTGATGGCTGTCCAGCCCAGAAGAGGGGGCGCGGCTCCGGCCAGCCCACCGATGACGATGTTCTGTGGAGTGGCCCGTTTTAAATAACCCGTATAGATTCCGGCATAGCCAATCAGGGTCACAAACGATAATACAGCGGTCAGCATATTAACAAACAGCGCCAGAACCGATAAGCCAATGATGCCCATGGCGCTGGCAAAACAGACCGCCTGTCTTGCAGATACCCGCCCTCTGGCGATTGGCCGTTTACGTGTCCGCATCATGATGGCGTCAATGCGTTTATCAACCAGATGGTTGATAGCTGCGGCACTGCTGGCTGTACAGCCTATGCCTAACAGGGACAGCAGCAGCAGATTAATCGGTACCCAGCCTGGCGTGGCCAGATACATGCCTACCACTACGGTTAACAGCATCAGTGCAACCACACGCGGTTTGCACAGCTCCAGATAATCACGCCAGGCAACGGGTGCGCTGGTCAGGGTGTTACAGGTATCGTTCATTGGTCGTCCTTTTGTGAGGAGGAGCCGGTGCTTAGGTAAAACAGAACCAGCATGGTGGCCATAAGCAGGGCGGCGACGCCATTGTGAGCAACGGCAATGCTGATGGGCAGGAGGAATATAACGTTCAGAATGCCCAGTGAAATCTGCAATAGAACCAGCACAATCAACAGACAGGCCAGTACGCGAATGACGGATTTCTTCACTTTGACCAGCAGGCTGATGGCAAGAGAAAGGCAATACAGAGCGGTGACCAGCGCACCGATGCGGTGCACCATCTGAATGCTGACACGGGCGTCATTATCCAATAGCCCGCCCTGGTAGTTTGCCCCCACGGGGGAGAGCAGATAAAAGCCCTCATGCAATTGCCAGCTGGGCAGCCATTGCCCGTTGCACTGGGGGAAGCCTACGCAGGCGATTCCGGCGTAATTGGCGCTGACCCAGCCACCCAGGGCAATCTGGCAAAACACAATCAAGGCACCCAGGGCAATCCAGCGAGGCCAGCCAGGAAGATATTGCGCTTTGATGGAGCTGACCTGAGTACGCAGGAGGCACAGGCAGGAAAAAATCAGAATCCCGCCCAGTAAATGACTCATGACCACAACTGGAAGCAGTTTCAGGGTGACTGTCCACATGCCCAGTGCTGCCTGGAACCCAATCAGTAATACAAGAAACAGGGGCAGAATCCTGTAGCGGCTGTTTTTTTGTCTCAGGGCAGACAGCGCTATCAGCGTGACGAGCAGAACCAGTGTTCCGGCAGCGTAACGATGTGCCATTTCAGTCCATGCCTTGCGTGCCTCAATGGGAACGGAGGGCCAGGCACTCTGTGCTGCGCTGCGCGCCTGTTCAGCAGACGGCAGAACCAGGTGACCATAGCAGCCAGGCCAGTCGGGACAGCCAAGACCGGCGTTGGTCAGTCGCGTATAGGCGCCGAGCATGACCACGAACCAGGCAAAGGCCGCCGCCACGGATATCATGATAATGATTCGTTTTGATTTCATTTGTCTAACCACTCTTCTTGTCATTAGAACTTAACAGGCGCTTAAGGTCCTGAAACAGACTGTCAGGTTTGTCGTCTAATGGGTACGCCAGAATAAGAAAGCTGTCCGGATTAGCGATAAAAATGCGCGCGTGCTGGTTTAAGGCGCTCCCTTCGCCGGGTTTGTGTCCCGAAAGATTGAGATATCGTATATCCTGATCTGCCAGATTTTTCTGCAGTTCTTCGGGCAGAGGACTGGTGTTTATCAGCCACGCTTCTACTTCGTATAAACGTCGTCCAAGCGCCAGGCGGACGCGGGCCAGTTTGTCCAGCTGCTGGCGGCAGTCACTGTCGCAGGGGCCAGGATTCCAAAGAATCAGGCGCCATTTGGGCGCACCCAGGAGGCCGCTTATCTGCTCAGGTGGCGTGAGCAGCTGACCTTTGTTAACCGAGCTGGAACTTAGCCATTGCGGGTGCTTATAAAATAACAGCGCCGCCAGTCCGGGACTGGCGAATACCAGAACCAGCAGTAATAAAACAATATATTTACGATGTTGCGGATTTTTCATCAGTTTTCTTCAGATTGAGCGTAATAAAAAGGATCAGGACAATCAAAGCCATGGCGAACCATTGCAGAGCATAGGCTTTATGCCGCTCTGGAGGCATGGAAACAACTGCCCAGTCACGAATAAAACCGTAGGCTTCCTGGCCGCCCAGGCGAATGATAAACGGATAGACAGATTTATGCAAAAGCTGGCTGATTATTTTTGTATCAATTTTTTCAATCAAGATGTTTTTGTCCGATTTTTTTTCGATAACCTCGCCAAGCACCCACGTTTTTTCAGATGGATAATAGGCTTGTCCGCTTAACTGTAATTCCCTGAGCGGATTGCTGATGTCCGGGATTTGCCGGCGGTCGGCGCTGGCTTTTATCCAGCCGCGATCAACAAGGATGATGCGATTATTGCTCAGCAGCAGAGGGGACAGGACATCGTAGCCAATCTGATGATCGTGATATTGATTATCGAGCAGAAGAACCTGGGGTAAATACGTTCCCCGGACTGACAGGTTTTGATATTGCGCTGGCAGCGTCTGACTTTCTGTCCAGTGTGAGGGCGCCTGTTGGGATAATTGGGTGGCCCTGTTCAACATGTCCGATTTTTCTTCAGCCCGCTGCAGTTGCCAGTAACCGAGGCTGCTCAGCAGACTTATGGCAAGAGCAGCCAGACAGGTCATGTACCATTTGGGCGTGAAACGTCGCGAAAAAAAGGGTAGACTGGCCAATTTACGTCTTCATGTGTAGTTGTGTCGGGAGTATATCAAATGTTTGCTAAAATCTTCATATTTGTTGTCATGTTGGTGATTTTATTTGCTTTAGGCAGCGGGCTTGTTTTTCTGGTGCGCGACAAAGGACAAAGCAACCGCACGGTGAAAGCCTTAACCTGGCGGATTGCTCTGTCCCTGTCGCTGTTTCTTTTCTTATTTCTGGCCTTTAGTCTGGGCTGGATAACGCCACATGGTGTGTAAGGTCAGTCGAAGCCTTATCCGTCTGTTTGTGATAAAACAGGCTCGGGCTGCCTGACGATGCCATAGATATCCTGGCACTGGGCGACAAAGCCTGATTCCATTCTCTGAAACACTCGGGTGTCAGGTAAGGCTTCATGCTCATAAGTACCGTGCGCGCCAGGTCGCGGGTTGTCGGGGATGGATTGCTCATGTAATGACTGAAGCAGGCCACAGCCAGCCCTGAGTATTCACGCTCCTTGCAGAAACTGCGTTGAAAAAAGGATGATTTCTCTGCGAGAGCATCGTACAGGTAATCCTGGGCCTGCAGCAGTGCCGCATTAACGCATTCCAGGTGCACGTCAGGGATATTACTGCTGTCCCAACGGAGCAGGCTGGCCTGTCGTTGACTGAAACGGCTGGATAATTCGCTGAACAAATCATCGGTTATGTAGTGCTTTTGCAGTTTCGGCAGGCATTCGTTGACCAGTAGTTCAATGCTCTCCGAATTCAGCCGATCGTTGTGGAGGCAGTGAGAAATACCGACCAAAGCCAGTTCGACACTGGCATTTTCATGCCCGCTGTTGAGGGACAGTGCTGCTTCTTTAGCACGGGTTAAATAAGCGCGAACCATTTCAATACTGTCTTCGAGGGTACCCGTGACCGGCATTGAAGGGTGGGATAGCAGCTCGTTAAACGCAGATTGATCGTAAACCCTGGTGTCATAAAGAATGTGTTTCAACGCGGGCAGCAGGCTCTTGTCTATGCGGCTGATGCGAATCATTATCCAGTTCAAATCAGATGCATCCAGGCCAGAACTGCCTGAGTTTTGAGTGCGCAGAGAGCGGGCGCCATCCAGAAATCTATTTTGATTGATGGCCTTAATCAACGACAGAGCCTGATATTCCGCAAATCGAAAAGACGAGGGAATAGCTGGAACAAATCCCAGCGTCGTCATGGCCGCCTCCCATTGATCGTATAAATGCTTCCCGAAGTGCTCCACATCGTTACGCAGCGACGTGTTGACCATTCGCCTGGTAATAAAGGAAATGGCCTCATAGCCTGAGTGGCCGTGATTCCATGTCTCATCCTCGGGGCTGCTGAAATAATCGCTGAACAATTGCTCCAGTGACTGGCGCGCAATATGAACCAATAAAGGCGATTTCTGTGGGGTGTAAAGATTCCAGCAATCAATGAGAATCTGAAATGGAGACTTGCCCGTCGTCTGAAAAGTCAACTGGTGTGCCTGACGGTTCGATTGTTCTGCGTCGGTCAGTTGTGAGTAGGTGCTGGTCTGTAAGGCATCGTATAAATCATCGTAGGCTGAAAAACCAGCTCTTCCTGAATCGTTCCAGTTGATCAATAGCTTTAGAAAGGGATCGGCTTCGCATTGTTTATTTTTTTTCGCGATGGCTTCCTGGAGGGCCGGGGTGCTGCTAATGCTGATTAAGCTGAGCAGATAAATAATATTGTGATTATGCAGATGAATATTCGCTGTATTGCGGATAAAGTGTTGCATCAGGGTATGAACCAGCAGATTCAGTTCAATAAAATCATTGTCAGCCGGGGTATCATAATGCCCGAGCTTGCCTGCCCTGTAGAAATACAGGGCGGCCTGAGCGGGATGTTTTTGAAATAACTGGCTCAGCAAATACTCATAGGTGCTGGTATCCAGACGATATTTCAGAGCATGGACGCGTTCAATCAGCGCATTAACATGGTTGTCGTTGGCGGTCAGGCGTGTCTTGATGTCGCCTAAGGCCAGCTCCGGGCTTTCAAACAGAGCTTTTTCGAATTGTTTATCCGTCAGTACAGGGTCACAGCCAGCGAGTTCATAGTCATTAAGCGACAACAGACGAGTGTCCAGGTGGATATCATCAGCCAGCGCCTCGCGCAGCCTGGAGCCCTTTTTTTTTCGTACGAAATGGCCTCTGGTCAAGGCGTTCAGCAGAGAGTAAAACCAGTTGAAACTGGGAGTCCAGTAGAATCCCTGATGATGGTGGTTACCGTGCAGGAGTTCGGCACGACGACGATTAAACTGGCTCCAGCGGTAAAAAGCCGGGAAATCTTCATTAGACAGCAGACTTATCAGCTCGGATTTTAATTGCTGGCGGTTACTTTGAATTGGTTGCAGCTTTTTCTTCCATGCCCGCAATTTCGCTGCTTCTGCCGTGAACAGTTTCATAGTTTCAGACGCTCGGTTTTTTTGATTATGAGTACTATGGTAGCTCAGACCGTCTGTGAAGAATGTTAAGTTTTTGTAAGGGTTTGCATCAGCACTCACCCAGGCTCGCCTCATAAAAAAAATTTATATCTTAATAAAACCTTAATTTTTATTGTGGTATGATTTCGCTCATAAGGTTTGTTAAGGAGTGATCCCAATGAATACATCCAGTATGCTGAAGCGTTTATCCGGCGGTCAATCCGTGCCCGGCAAACGTGATGAGACTGTGGATGAACCTCTTGCTCAGCCTGATGAGTTGAAATTGAAGCCCGGCGCGACTCCCGGCAAGATGGCTCAAGCCCTGTTTGACTGCCTTAACCAGCCACACGCTGACCTGCGACCCGAATAGATACTCAGAGCGAAAATTCCGCTGAAATGATTAAAGCCCGGGATTAGTTTCCTCTGGTACTCGCATAAACCCCCGCACTGAGTATATACTTAAGGTCATGGTAACGGTTTGTATCGGAGACTGTCATGGCTGGTTTTTCTGAAGCGTCACATTGGCGGGATTCAGCCAGGAGTGCCCGTTTTTTTATTGTGGATGCCCGCGCCGCGTTCCCCATTTTTATATTTCTGATGCATATCAGGGTCTGGACTGGCTCATTGGTCATTATATCGGCTATATTCTTCGGCATTATTGAGCGATACGGCTTTACTGTCCCGATATTTCTGCGCTGGCTGAGAAATTTTTTTGCCGGGCGTATTAAATCCTCACAACCCTGGTGGCGATAGATGGAAACAGATATTCGTAAAAGTTTGTCTTTGATTGCTGCGGCGATGAACGCCCGATTTTATTTAAACGATCGTTTTGTCGGTTACGAGGAAGTATTTTCTGATACCGGATTACTGCCCGCTATTGCGCGGCGTGCCGATCAGCTTTGTTCTCTTTGTCTGGGCTATGGTCTGGGTGCCACCTTTGATGAAGCGGAAAATGCCCTGTTGGGCTTGCGGGTTGTATTTGATGAAGTTACACCCAATTCACTGCGCCTGTTATGTATGACGGATGTTTTAAGTGAGTTGATACACGGAGGTCCGAGTAAGGATTACACACCGCTGGATGAGCTGATGTATGACTGATGCTCAAAAAAATAATAAAAATAAGTAAACCTTAAGCTTCCCTTAATACTTTATCTGCTATTCTAGTGTTAATTGGAAGAGGATTTTTGGAGTTGCACAATGTCTATAATAAATCAAAATACCATGTTTGGAGCAGCAGCCCGTGACAACAAAGGTCAGGATCAGCGCGTAACGGTTGATACGGCCCAGCAACTCGCCACAAAACTTACCGGGATGGGAACCAGTCTCGAAGTCATGAACAAAAACAGACCCTCTACGGGGCTGAGTTCTGCCATGAAAGAAGTATCCGATGTGATAGCCACCATATCAACCGTGATAGAGTCACGTAACCAGATAGAATTTGAAGAACCTGGTCCAGGCATCCGACCACGATAATTGGATGTGAGATTTGTTTAATTAACAATTCCAGGATTCTATGAAAGATGAACTGACCGATGAGCAGGCCAGAGAGATTCTGGATGCTCTTGACAGGGCGATTACCAAAGGACCTTGGGAAGAGTCGAATTTTTTGCGTCTTTTTGGTAAGAAACTACGAGAGCTGCGTGAAGAGTTTGCTACTCAGATGGTCAGCAGTGATATGGCCGCGGCCGCCAGTACCGAAGCCCGTCAGGCGCGCCAGGATCTGGTGCGCGGTGGCCAGCAGCTGGTTTATGTTGCTCTGTATTCCAGTGAAGGATCCATGTTGATATCCTGGGAGCGGATCATCGCCAATTTGTCCCGTCAGGTCTTATCCCGACCTATTTATGCTGAAGAGCATGATGTGCAGTTCATGATTAGATCAAAGGAAAACCGCATAAACGAAGCCTATCTTGCCATCTATGTTGATAATCAGGATGTGTTAACCCTGACATCCGATAAAACCCCGCGTGATAAATTCGGTAAACCCCTGATGACGCTGAAGGACCGAGCCTTAAAAATCGAAAACATCAGTCATTTCGTTCACAACGGCCTCCAGTACAATTATGTGAAAAATCGTCTGGTCAAGGCTGTTCCCTGAACCTCCGGTATCCTAATGTGTCGCAGGTTGGGCCTTGGCCCAACAAAGTTATGTTGATTGACTCTGACAACGACTGATATCGATTTCCCCTCCTGCCTGAAAAGCCCTGGCTACATTGCCTCTGAGTATATATACTTACAGTCAAAGGCTTAACCAAAAGTGACAGATGGCACAACAACAGGGCGGCGGCGGTAATAACGACAATTCGATGGCACCAGTCTGGATCACCATACTGGTGTTTCTTGCTGGTTTCACGTTCTGGGCTCTTGCCAGACAGTACATCGTTTCCTTTGTGTTTACAGTCAATCTCTGGCAGGCCAAACTGGTCACGCCCTTTGTCAGTAATGCCGAGCTGGATAACAGCATCATGCTGATGCAGACCCTGAATCCTGCTTCAGTCACCTGGAAACAGCTGGTCGACCTGACCGGCAGCGTAGGCATGTACACACGTTACCCGGTCGCCGTGATTTTAGTGGTTCTTGCCATTTATCTGTATCAATCAAACATTACCCTGCGTTTTCGCAAGGCCCACAGCATGAAAAGCCTGCGTGCGCAGGAGCAGTTTAACTGGCCGGCAATTATGCCTGTTGTCAAGGAAGACATTGTCGCAGCAGATGTGAGCAAAGGCCCCTGGGCCATGTCGCTCACGCCCCTGGAGTTTGCGCAAAAATATAATTTATTGAAGAAAGATGATGCCCTGCTGGATAACCCCTTACCTGGCATGGAGTTTACGGCTGGTATCCGTCGTGGTGACGCCAAACGTGTGTTTACCCTGCAGCTGGGACCTTATTGGGAAGGTTTTGATCGCTGCCCTCCACACGCCTACGCACTGGCCGCCGTGTTCATGGCCAGAATGAACCGCGATCGTAATTCGGCCAGTCTTATCCTGGAAACACTGGACAGAACCTGCTCGGCTGGGAAACCGGATTTTTCCGTTGCCCGACCAATATTGAAAAAATACCAGAACACACCGGAACTGCAGGAAATTATTGGAAAACACGCGTACCAGCTAACCGTGTTATCGACCATGCTGGAGGCTGCTCGTCAGGACGGAGTGGTTCCCAGTGCGGAATTTTTATGGTTAAAGACCATCGATCGCCGCTTATGGTATATGCTTAACAGTGTAGGCAGACAAACCCCTTTTGCAGAAGTCGCGGGTCCTTTTGCGCATTGGCGTGCCGAAAAGGCCCTGGGTCGGCGTTCGCTGGTTCCGATGATTGATGAAGCAATCAAAGCATTGGAAATTGCCATTAAAGAAGTGAAGCTGAGCCCAAAAGTGTTTCAGGAGTTACAGCCATGATGCGTGGTATTGATACGAGAAATGAGCTTGATCCCTCAATGCTGTTGCGGGATACCCGCTCCATTGGCCAGAGATTGTCAGACTTTTTTGCCGACTCGACCAACATTGCCATTTTACTGATTTCTTTAGCCGGTGCCTCGTTTTATATTTCCCAGCTGGCCACGCTCATGCTTCTGTTTGGCCTGGGATTTTTTTTATTCAGTTACACTCGCAAGAAAGTGTTGCCCTTTCGTCTGCCCCAGATAGCCAAGGCCAAAGACTACAACGATCTCAAACCCGGAATCATGACTCCCAACACGGCGCGCGGTATCACCTTTTTTGGTAATGATCGCAAGACGGGTGAAGAATTGTGGTTTGCCAATGAAGACATGCGTACTCACGCCCTGATTTTTGGTTCAACCGGTAGCGGTAAGACAGAAGCTCTGGTTTCACTTGCCTACAATGCTCTGGTGCAGGCCAGTGGATTTATTTACGTTGACGGAAAAGGCGATAACTCCCTGTATGCCAAGGTATTTTCCATGGTACGCAGCATGGGGCGGGAAGATGATCTGCTGCTGGTAAATTTCATGACCGGTGCGCGTGATATTATTGGTCCACAGGAAAAACGTCTGTCCAATACCCTGAATCCATTCTGCCAGGGCTCATCCAGCATGCTGGCCAACCTTGTAACCAGTCTGATGGGAAGCTCCAGTCAGTCCTCTGACGGTGACATGTGGAAAGGCCGGGCAATCAGCTTCGTCGAGGCCCTGATGAAGCTGCTCGTGTATATGCGCGATGACGGTGCGATACTGCTCGATGCCAATACCATCCGAAACTATTTTGATTTGCAGCGCCTCGAAGCCATCGTGATCGACAAGGTGTTCCCCCGCGATGAGCAGGAAAGCATTAACATTGAATCGGTGCCTAAACTGGTAACGGATCCTCTGCGCAACTATGTATTTAACCTGCCTGGCTACAATAAGGAGAAGAAGGGTAAACAGGTATCGCAGGTTCTTGAGCAGCACGGTTTTATTACCATGCAGCTGACCCGTACGTTTTCATCGCTGGCGGATACCTACGGTCACATCATTCGTACCAACCTTGCGGAAGTGGACTTTAAGGACGTGGTACTGAATCGACGCATTCTGGTGGTTCTGTTACCGGCTCTGGAAAAATCCCCCGATGAGCTGGCCAATCTGGGCAAAATCATTGTGTCATCACTCAAAGCCATGATGGCAGCCGGTCTCGGTGAGGACGTGGAAGGCGACTACCGCGACGTAATTGGAAGAAAACCAACCAATGCGCCCACACCATATATGTGTATCCTCGACGAGTATGGCTATTACGCGGTGCAGGGCTTTGCCGTGGTACCTGCCCAGGCACGTTCTCTCGGATTTTCTGCTATTTTCGCAGGACAGGACTTACCAGCCTTCCAAAAGGCATCCAAAGAAGAAGCGGCCTCCATTGGTGCGAACACCAATATCAAGATCTGTATGAAACTTGAAGATCCCACTGAAACCTGGGATTTTTTCACCAAAACAGCTGGCGAGGCCTACGTAACCAAAGTCGATTCCTTTCAGGTAAAGGACGGCAGCATTGCCAACTCATACCTTGACAGCAAAAGCTCATCGTTTGAAAAACGTGCACGTATTGACCTGCTCGATTTGAAGGAACAGACAGAAGGTGAGGCGCATATATTCTTCAAATCCAAAATCGTGCGCGCACGCATGTTTTATGCTAATCCTACCCCAGTCAAGCGACTGAAATTAAACCAGTTTCTGAAGGTTGAAGCACCACCGGATGATTACCTGATTAAGCTGCAAAAGCAACTGGCGGGTTTTCAGCGCATTCTCGAAAGCGGGGATTTGAGTATTAACCAGTCGATAGATGACGAAGAAATCAGTCTGATCACCAAGTCGCTGCGTGACTCTCTGGTCATAGAGCCCATCGAGCGTGGTGTCGCGGCGCTACTGGCTTACCACAGTCATAACGAGCCGGAACCGGTTGAGGAGCTGATTGCAGAGGAAGAGGATGGTGAATTAACCATATTTTCTAACCTGCGTCGTTCAGCAGGCAGTCTTCCCTTGCTGGTTAAGGACGTTCAGACCTTCTCGCAACCCCTGTTACCCATAAACGAAACCCGGGATTATCTGACCACGATTGAACGCGTCAGTGGTTCAAAAGACAGATATGCGGGAACGGTGGCTAATGAACTGATCAAGGATTTTCAACACGCAACCCGTTATCCACCTGCCGAGCGGGATATGGTCACTGCGATGGAGCTGGCGGAACTGACAGATCAATTAACAAGGCGAATTGCCGATGCTAAAAACCAGGTGCCGATTGACTAGAGCGTGTTGACATATATGGACCCTGCCGGGTGGCTTAAATACACGAATTTTCATTAACTGCTTGTAACGCGCTGATTTCTATGTTTTATTTGAAGATAATAATCAATCCATTGTCTGACAATCATGAGGGTATACTGTGATGCATCGGCTGCCCAGCCTCTCAAGCGCTTCAATATGGCTGACCATGTTATTGGTTTTTCCTGCTCTGACCGCTTGCCATAAACAGGCTCCCTTACCCTTAGAGGAAGAAAGTTTTCGTCTGCCACGCAACGTAGCCGGAGCATCCGACCCCAAAGTGGCAGCGATGATCAGACAGTTTAACCGAACCAATACCATCAACATCGTAACGATTGGTCAGGATTACCTTGTGAGCCTGCCTTCACAGGCTTTGTTTCCCGATGAGTCACCCCGGATTACCTGGAAGGGTTACAGCTGCCTGAATCAGGTGGTAGCATTTTTGAAGCAATTCAGGAAAATTTCGGTTACAGTCACCAGCTACAGCAGTCCATACCGGTCGGTGGCTAGAGAACAGGCCTTAACGTCGGCCAGAGCAAGGGCTGTGGGTGATTATCTCTGGTCACAGGGCATAGACAGCCGGTTTATCTTCACAGACGGAGCCGGCAGCGACAAGCCAGTCACCGCGGTTACTGAACGTGGAGACAAGGCACCCAGTTCAAGAATTGAAATTACATTCAGAGATGCTGTACTGAATTAAAGCCGGAGAGTTCGTAACGAGGTTCTGATGAGCAGAGGAAAGTGGGGTAGAATAAAGCAAGCCAGATTTTTCTATGTACGGGTTTACAGAAAATTATCGTCCTGGCTTGTTTACTCAATTTTGTTAAATATAGTATTGTGTTTTGCAGTGATATACAGTCAGCTGCATAAACCAGTACGCACCTACTACGCGACAGATGGTGTGACGGCGCCCATCATGCTTAATGCCATGGAACGCCCGAATGAATCATCAGAAGCATTATTGCCTCCGGATCCCATGACGGAAACGGATACTAAACTGATACCAGAATAAACGAGGTTAATATGGCTGAAGATGCGCTTGCTGCCGTAATGCTGAGAAACAGATTTTATCGAGATGGACAACGCAAACTGATTGCTGCCCTGCTGACTTCTCTGGCCGTGAACGCCATTATGGCAACCATGTTGTTTTACGACATTACCCATCCGCCCACGCCTAAATATTTTGCCACCAGCATCAACGGGCGAATTACGCCGCTCTTCCCGCTTAACGAGCCAAACCAGTCGGACTCCGCTGTATTGCAATGGGCAAATCAGGCCGCGATTGCCGCCTTCACCTATAACTTTGTTAATTACCGCAGCGAGTTACAGGCCTCCTCCGGATTTTTCACGGCAGATGGCTGGACACAGTTCCTGACGGCATTACAGCAATCCAATAACCTTGACGCCGTTAAAGCCAAAAAACTGATCGTGTCCGCGGTCGCCACTCGTGCACCTATCATTCTGCAAAAAGGGATTTTGAACGGTCAGTATTCCTGGCGCATTCAAATGCCGCTGCTGGTTACCTATCAGTCTGCCAGCGAGTTTTCACAGCAAAATAACGTGGTAACCATGTTGGTTACCCGGGTATCAACACTCAATACACCAAGAGGTATTGGAATTTCACAATTCGTTGTTGGACCAGCAACCTCAGAGGTCAACCAGTAATGAAGAGATTGAAGCCTGATCCCCGGTGGAAAAAATCAGTATCCATCAGTCTGCTTAGCGTACTCAGTGCGTCGCTGTACGCTTCGGCACCGGGTGGTAATCAAACTGACTCAGCTCAGCAGGCCCTGCAGCAGCTGCACATGCTGCAGCAGCGTCTTGCAAAACAGCAGGATCCCGGTGGCGCGGAAAGCACAAAAAACGATAGGCCCAGGCCGCCCGGGCAACCCCTTCTTGCCGCCAGTGTTGCGCAGACAGCGCCAGCGAACCCAGCGCCTGCTGCGGTAGCCAACGATGGCGTACCTGATGCGCCACCTGTGCACGTAAAAACGGATGCTGAGCTGATTGAGGATCAGGCCTTCGCGGGTGTAGCCAAACAGTTATTTCCTCTCACGCCCGAACAGATTATCCGTTTAAAACAGATTTATCATACCTCTGAGTTTGCTCAGGCCGCCACAGCCGGTGTGCCACCCAAACCAACGGCAACCTCTCAGTTTGTTAATTTATCACCGGGTTCCACGCCGCCTGTTATTCGACTTTCACAGGGTTTTGTATCCTCTCTGGTCTTCCTCGACAGCACAGGTGCTCCCTGGCCCATTCACGCCTACGATCTTGGTGATCCGGCCTCTTTCAATATCCAGTGGGATAAAACCGGCAATACGCTGATGATTCAGGCCGTCAAGCTCTACAATTACGGCAATCTGGCTGTCAGGCTGAAGGGTCTGAACACCCCGGTCATGCTTACCCTCATCCCAGGACAAAAAGCCGTAGATTACCGTGTTGATCTGCGTGTACAGGGTTACGGACCCAATGCGGCCGCGGCCCCAACCGAAGAGGGCGTACCACCCAGTGCAAGTGATATTCTGCTCCACGTGCTTGACGGTGTTCCTCCAGCAGGCAGCCAGCGTTTAACCGTCAGTGGCGGGGATGCCCGTGC
Organism: Legionella navarrensis; assembly: GCF_052527415.1. Taxonomy (NCBI): domain Bacteria; kingdom Pseudomonadati; phylum Pseudomonadota; class Gammaproteobacteria; order Legionellales; family Legionellaceae; genus Legionella; species Legionella navarrensis. The sequence continues at coordinate 15,730 of NZ_JBNVZR010000021.1, forward strand.
CTGGCTGCTTAACGATCTGATGTACGTGAGAACGAATCTTACCGTGTTATCTCCGGGCTGGATTGGCAGTATGACCAGCGCGGATGGAACACATGCGTATGAAATGCAAAAATCGCCAGTCTTGCTGGTTTCCTGGCATGGTAAAGTCATGCAGCTCAAGGTAGAAGGGTTATAATCAAATGGCAGGAACAAAAGAGAATCTCAAATCCTTGTTCACCAACACCCGTTCACGAATTATTATTCTGTTTACATTAATGGTTCTGATCGTCGCCGTGGTGGTGGGTTTTGTAAAGTTTCATAAATCCAGCGCACTGACGGCTCTGCCGTCCACCGTGCCCTTTACGCCGGGGATTCAATCTATCCCAGGCGCACTGGATCCTACCGTCCAGTATGTGAAGCTGCAACAGGCGCAAAACGTAACTCAGGCCAGAAAAGCCTTGAACACCGGCGCCAGTGCCATTCCAACGATTGTCCAGTCACAAAAACTGGGGGACGGTGTCAATTCGGTTGGCGCGCAGGGTGGAAGTGGCGGTCTTGGTTTTTCAGCACTGGCACGTGAAGATGACAGCGGTGTACAGCAGACTGCCTGGATTCAGGAACTGCAAAACGGCAGCTGCAGCAAAGCCGCTATTAACGATGTGGTTAATCAGGGTGCTCAGTTATCTGATCTGAAAAGCGCCTGCTCCTGCATACAGTTAAAAGACAGCGGTTATCCTTTGGCACAGCTCGAACCAGTCTGTTCCTGTAAGGAGCTGAAGGCAGCCGGATACAATGCCCGCCAGCTTAAAGAGGCTGGCTATTCCGCCGGGCGTCTTCGTGCCTGTGGTTTTGATGCCTGCGAATTGCGCAATGCCGGGTTTACCGCTCAGGAAATGAAAGACGGTGGTTTCAGTGATGATGAGTTAAAAGGCGCCGGATTTTCGGATGCCGAAATTGCCAAAGCCAGCGGGTTACCGGATAACATCAGCGCCGCCATGGTACGCAGTGCCGGCTGTGATGCCACCCAACTGGCTAAATTGCGCGCCTCTGGCGTCACTGCGTCTGCTATTCGTCGAATCAGTGGCTGCAGTATCCAACAATTAAAAGCGGCTGGATACACGGCCACTGATTTAAAAAACGCCGGGTTTACCGCAGCCGATTTACGCAAGGCCGGTTTCACTGCCGCTCAGCTGAAACAGGCCGGATTCACGGCGCGTGATCTGTTAAATGCCGGTTTTATGCCCAATGAACTGGAAGCTGCTGGTTATTCTCCTTCTGACGTTGCCGCTGCTGAAAATGAACTGCCTCCCGGCGTATCGGCCGACGACATTAAAAAATCTGGCTGTGATGTCGATGCTCTGAAAAACGAGCGCCTGGCAGGAGTCAGTGCAAAGCTGATTCGACAAAACGCAGGATGCAGCGCACAGGCACTGAAAGCAGCTGGTTTTACCAACGAAGATTTAAGTAATGCCGGTTTTACTCCTCAGCAGATCGCGGGCGCCTCAACGGGGACAACGGCTCCCGGGCTTGCAACGGGAGTCGCATCGGATTGTGATCCGGCAAAAATAAGTGCCCGTAAAGCCGCGGGTGAATCTGCCAGCCAGATACACGATGACAGTGGCTGCTCAGCCAGCCAGCTGAAAGCCGGCGGTTTTGATGCCAAGGCACTGAGTGATGCCGGATTTTCCGCCGCGGACATGGCCGCGGCGGGTTTTACACCTGAGCAGATAAAGGCAGGCATGCAGCAGTCTGATGATGCTATCAAGGCGGCGGGCTGTGATCCGGCCAAATTGAAGACGCTGATGGACACAGGTGTGTCGGCGAAACGCATTCATGATCTGAATGGCTGTAATGCGGCACAGTTAAAAGCAGCGGGATTCAGCGCGAAAAATCTCTTAAATGCGGGATTTACGCCTCAGGATCTGGCTGCAGCAGGCTTTAGCCCCGCAGAAATAAAGGCTGCTGAAAGTCAGTCTGACGCGGCGATAAAAGCAGCTGGCTGCGATCCGGCTAAGTTACAGGCGCTGTTACAGGCAGGTGTTTCGGCAGGAAAGATACGCGCGAGCAATGGCTGCACCGCCAGCCAGCTTAAAGCGGCTGGTTTTGATGCCCAGGCACTCCAGGCCGCAGGATTTTCGCCACAGGATCTGGCCGCAGCAGGCTTTACTCCCGACGAGATACGTGGTGCCGGCTCAACCGCGCTGGAGCCGACAGCTGCCAGCATCAAGGCAGCCGGTTGTGATCCGACCAAATTACGGGCTCTGCTCAATGCGGGCGTTTCTGCCACTACCATACGCAACAGCAATGGCTGCAGTGCCGCGCAGTTAAAGGCCGCAGGATTTAATGCAAAATCTCTGGCTGATGCCGGCTATACGCCCCAGCAGCTTCTGGCTGCTGGATTCACGCCGGAGCAAATCAGTGCCGCCGGGAGTGGTCCTGCTGCACTGATAGCAGACGGGCGCAAGGCAGATTGCAGTGTGGCAAGCTTAACGGCGGCTCGTGCCGCAGGCATATCAGCAAGTACCATAAGACAGACACTGGGTTGTGGTGCCGATGCATTAAAGGCTGCCGGATATACGGCCGCTGAATTGAAGGCCGCTGGATTTACGGCAGCTGAATTGAGAGCAGCCGGCTTTAGTGCCAGTGATTTGAAGGCGGCTGGCTTTTCTGCCAAAGAACTTCGTGCCGCCGGGTTTTCTGCACAAGACCTGAAAGATGCAGGTTTTACAGCGGCACAAATGAAAGACGCCGGGTTCAGCGCTGCTGATCTGAAGGCTGCTGGTTATAGCGCCAGTCAGCTCAAGGCAGCTGGCTATACAGCCGATGAGCTAAAAAATGCCGGATTTTCTGCCGGTGATCTGAAAGCAGCAGGATTTTCTGCAGAAGACCTGAAAAAAGCGGGCTTCTCTGCTGCCGAACTGCGCGCTGGTGGGTACAGCGCCAGCAACCTGCAGAGTGCTGGATTTTCTCCGGCTCAGATAGCGGGCGCAGGTTACAGCAAGGCTGAGCTCAATAGCGCTGGCATTGACAGTTCGCAGGTTGCAGGTCTCAGTCCTTTTGGAATCCAGCCGCCGAATCCAACCACGCTGCCCCCTGTTCCCGGTTTTCAGGGCAGCCAGTCAGGCGCGGAAGCGAACAGTGCCAAACAGCTGCAGGCGGTACTGGACAGGCAAAATGCCCAGCTTGCTGATCAGAAATTCCAGCAGAAAATCCAACAGCGATCATCACAAATGCTGGCTGGCGCCAATCAGTCCCTGCAGGTATGGCGAAATGTTTCAACACAGACCTATGTTGCAGGCAGTACGGATGACAGCAAGGCGGGGGCAGCCGCTGCGGCAATAAGCGCCGGTAATCCTGGTGCTGCTGCCAACCCCAATGCAGTTAATCCCGTTAATGCCCCCGAGCAGAAGGCTATCATTAAAACGGGTGATGTCCTGTTCGCGGTGATTGACACCTCAGTTAACAGTGATGAACCCAGCCCCATTCTGGCAACCATTGTATCTGGTCGATTGAAGGGAGCGAAACTGATAGGCAGCTTTAATCTGCCGTCTAACGCCAGCAAAATGATCATCAGTTTTAACACGCTCTCGGTACCCGGTGCGAAAAGTTCCGTATCGATCAGCGCTTTCGCCATTGATGCCAATACCGCAAGAACGGCTTTATCCAGCAACACCAACCATCATTATTTACTCAGGTACGGATCGTTGTTTGCCTCATCGTTTCTTGAGGGATTTGGTAACGCCTTCCAGTCAGCCAATACCACCATCACGATTGGCGGCTCAGGCAGCGGCAACAACACCACGACCATTACGGGCGGCGGGGCAGGTCAGTCCGCTCTCGAAAATGCGGTGATAGGACTTGCAACTGTCGGTAAGGCCTGGGGACAGGTAGCCCAGCAGCAATTTAATACACCCACTACCGTGGAAGTTTATTCCGGTACGGGCATCGGCGTCCTGTTTACACAGGATTTAGCCTCCCTTTAACATGAACCTGGACAGAACATGACAGATAAAATTGAGAATGATGACGAGTACCAGTTTGCCGATTTAGACACCATGGGTGTCGACATGGAAAACGAAGAGTCGGGTTTCGGTTCACCAGAAAAGCCTGGGGTTTCCCTGGGGCAGGAACCCAAAAAAGACATTATTCGCAATGCGCTCATCGTTGTAGCCATTGTTGTTGTATTAATGGTGCTGTATAAGTTTCTCGGCTCTCTGTTTCATAAAGACGTAGAGGCTGTAAAATCAAGACAGCAGACGCCACCGGTTGCCCAGACCGCTCCCATCGTGCCAGACGTTACCCCCTTGCCCCAGGCGCCATCAGCTGATCTCAGTAATGTCACACAAAAACTGTCTGATCTGGAAACCAGTCAGCAAAGTCTGCGTGCCGATCTTAATGGCATGAACAGCCAGCTCAACTCTATTAACGAAAACATCAGCTCATTAAATAGTAAACTGGCTGCCTTAAATCAAAGTCTGTTGACTTTGTCTGGACGAATTGAGCAGCAGTCAGGTGAGTTGTCCAGCCTGATTGCCCGACAAAACAAACCAAAACCCGCACCCGTGGTCAAACGACGTGTGTATGCTCCCCGCGTTCAGTATTCCATTCAGGCAATCATACCCGGAAGAGCTTGGCTTATTGCTCAAAATGGGTCTACACTAACCGTAAGAGAGGGTACCATTATTCCCGGACTTGGTACGGTGAGACTGATTGATCCTAACCAGGGACGTGTCGTGATGAGCACAGGCCAGGTTATACGGTTCAGTCAACAGGATAGCTGAGGATAATATGTCTGCCTGGTACGACCAGATTGCAAATTTTGAGCCGTTGAAAAATATTGCTACCAGCCTGATCCCGGTTCAAAAACTGATATCAGGGGCTGCCTATATTTTAGGGCTTGGTTTTTTCATTAAAGCGGTCCTGGCGTTAAAAGCCCTGGGCGAATCAAGATCCATGATGTCTGGCGGCAGCCATTCCATGAAGGAACCCTTGGTCTATTTTCTGGTAGCAAGCGTGTTGCTTTACTTACCCACGGCTGTTTCAACCGTGCTGATGACCGCATTTGGATCGTCGAATATCTTAGAATATGCCAGCAGCGATTCGAGAAATCCTGCCATACAGACCTTGTTTGGACCGGATAGCACGGTTGGTCATTCTCTGTCGATCGTTATTCAGACAATTGGTCTTGTTGCCTTCGTCCGTGGCTGGATATTAATTGCCCGCTCAGCGTCACAGGGACAGCAGCCAGGCGGAGTAGGCAAGGGGCTGGTTCATATTTTTGGTGGCATCGTTGCCATGAATATTGTGCTTACATTGCAAATTATAGATAATACATTATACGGTCCAGGTTAAGTTAGGAGCATCACGTGAAATTACATCGTTTCAGATCAATAGTTAACAAGAATAAGCTGATGATGTTAGCCCTTTGGGTGAGCTCATTCCCAGTCGCTGCAGGCGGTAATTATACGCTGGGCAACGTTGCCACATCCATTACTAAATCATTTGAGCCTCTGGCCCTGCTGATTACAGGCGGATGCTACGTCGGTGGCCTGGCTTTTATGGTGGGCGCCATTATGAAGTTCAAGCAGCATAAAGACAATCCAACTCAAATCACTATCGGTACGCCCATTGCCTTACTGTTGGTTGGCGCAGGTCTCTTATTTATGCCGTCTGTGATGGGTATGGCCGGACAAACAATATTTGGCAGCAGTGCTAAGACAGCAGGTCCTGGCGGCTCAGCGTTCTCCAGGTAAACTCTGTGTCTCGATCCGGCATGGATGCTGAGTGGTTGAAATGCCATGGATTGAATCCCAATCGGCTTGTTCGCAGCAATTGATAATGTGAGTGAAACAATAAACTATGGCTGATCTGGAACGCAAACAACTGGAACTAACCGCCAGCCCAAGTGCCTGGAGACTCTATTCGGCGAGAAAGGCTGATGAGCGCTTCAAGGCCTTTGAAGCCAAAGTACTGCAACGCGATGCCTATACCTGCCAGTTCTGTGGATTTCAGGCCCGGCTGTTTCAGGATGTTGTTAACCTTGATGGCAACTACACGAACAATCGTCTGTCTAACCTTGCTACCGCCTGCTGTTTCTGTGCTCAGTGTTTTTTCATTGAGTCGGTTGGAGTGGGGGGCTATGGCGGGGGAACACTGATTTATCTGCCTGAATTAACGCAGGCTGAGTTAAACAGCCTGTGCCATGTTTTATTCTGTGCCATTACGAATGACACGGGTTACAAAAGCAGCGCCCAGACCATCTATCGCAGCTTCAAGGCCCGCTCACAGGCTGTTGAGAATAAATTTGGCGAAGGAACCAGTGATCCCGCCATTTTTGGTCAGCTAATCATTGATTCAGGAACCTCACCGGAAGACACAAAAAAACTCTTCACCAACATTAGACTGTTGCCTTCCAGAGCCAGGTTCCGTAAACAAATTGAGCGATGGGCAGCCAGTGCGCTGGAAGAAATCGCTGAAAATAACCAGGGAAGCAGGTAAACAGAATGGGTAAATGGTCGGATTCTTTTTTTGAGGGTGTTGATACGTTTTTTGCCTGGCTCAGCACATCACTGAAGCAGACAACAGAGTCTTACTGCATGCTGGAGACGGCAGACAGCCCGAATGTTCTCGTCTACCACGATGGCTCCCTGCTCTCGGTGCTGAAAATCGAAGGTGTGACCACCATGATGGGGGCCGACGAATTTAAAGTGCTGATTGAGGGCCTGAGCAATGCCTTCCAGGGAGCCATGAGCAGGCCCGGCCATGCTCTTCAGGTTTTGTTTAATCATGACAAACAAAACATAAAAAAAATCATACGCGATATCTATCAGGGTGCGGAAGCAACGGAAAAGCGGCTGGAATTGAAACTCGATGATTTGTTCAACGAGCGCGTAGACTACCTTGCCAGCTACTGTTCCGAAGAGGCTGTGTATTTTGTCCTGTTCACCCGTCCCTTTAATCTGCCCACGGATCAGCTGAAGGCGGCGAACAAAGCCAAACTTAAAATGATTAAGGATCTGAAGGCACCTCCGTTTAAAAATTCTCAGACCGTTTACGCCGCCATTCCTGAATTGCGCGATACCCATGATGCTTATGTGCGCTCGGTTCTTAATGACTTCGAAACCTTGAATATCCAGGCCCATTTATTGACGTCTCATGAGGCGCTGCACGCCATCCGAATGACTGCGGATCCCGACTATACCGGAGACGATTGGCGTGCCAGCCTGCCCGGCGATAAAATTTATCCGCGCGAAGTGAATGACTTTGAAGGCGATGCGTCTGATTTGCTATGGCCTTCTCTGGCGAAGCAGGTCATACCCCGTGATGCGGAGCAGCTTGATCTGCGCACGATTCAGGTTGGCGATAAAATCTACTCCTCTGCTTATATTGATCTGTTTCCTAAGGATATTCGTTCGTTTATGGTGCTTTTTGCCCGTATTCTGCCGGCCCATGTACCCTGGCGCATATCTTTTTTGATTGAAAGCGAGGGTCTTAGCACCATCCGATTCAAAGGGATGATGGCGGCGATTCTAAGCTTTTCCTCCGCTCAGAATCGACTGATCAGCGATTCGGTCAATTTACTGAAATACCTGCAGTTAAACAGCGATGATGCCATTGTTCGTTTACGTGTCGTGGCTACAACCTGGGCACCGGAAGGGCAGTTGCCGGTGTTGCGCCGTCGCAGTTCTGAGCTGGTCAAGGCGCTGCAGGGCTGGGGATCCATGGATGTGTCCGAGATTTGCGGTGATCCTTTCGCCGGCTTTGTGGCTACCATGCTGGCCACGACTGTGGACAGCCCGGCGGTTCCGACCGTTGCTCCCTTATCAAGCGTCATTACCATGCTGCCTATAACAAGGCCTGCATCACCCTGGACATCGGGAGCCTTGTTATTCCGCACCCCAGACGGTAAGCCATGGCCTTTTCAGCCTGGCTCGAGCCAGCAGACTACCTGGATTGATTTGATTTACGCCCGCCCAGGTTCCGGTAAATCGGTACTATCCAATGCTCAGAATCTGGCTTTATGCCTGTCGGCTGGTATCACTCGTCTGCCACGCATAGCCATTATCGATATCGGACCATCCAGCAGCGGCCTTATTTCTCTTCTGAAAGAAGCTCTGCCGGTTTCCATGCGGCATCTGGTAGCCTACCATCGCCTGCGCATGCTGCCTGAATATTCTATTAATCCCTTTGACACGCAATTGGGATGCCGTTATCCCAATGCCTCCGAGCGAGCGTTCCTCGTTAACTTCCTGACCCTCCTGACCACACCTTTAGGTGCGGCTCGAGCCTATGACGGGATGGCTGATTTGGCCGGGATGGTTGTGGACGAGCTGTATAAATCCATGGCCGATGAATACAATCCCACGCCTTATGCACCAGGCGTTGAAGAGTTTATCGACACCATCCTGGAAGAAATTGGCTTCGTCAGAGATTCTAAATCCACCTGGTGGGAAGTGACAGATGCCTTGTTCTCGGCCGGGTTTGCTCATGAAGCCCTGCTTGCCCAGCGTTATGCAATGCCCTTACTGGCAGACTCCGCATCAATATGCCGCACGCCGTCCATTGAAGATTTGTATGAAAAAATTACAACGCCTACTGGCGAATCACTGATTAATTCGTTTTCCCGGATGATATCTGGTGCCGTACGTGAATACCCGATTCTGTCGCGAGTCACCAGTTTTGATATTGGCGATGCGCGTGTTGTGTCGCTTGACCTTGATGAAGTTGCAAAAAGCGGCGGAGATGCGGCGGACAGGCAGACATCGGTGATGTATATGCTGGCGCGTTATGTTTTGGCCCGCCACTATTATTTAACGGAAGAGAGTGTTGTCGGTATTCCTGAGCAGTATAAGGATTATCACCTGGCGCGTATTATGGAAATCAGGGAAGATCCGAAACGTATCGTTTATGACGAGTTTCACCGTACCTCAAAATCAGCGGCCGTGCGTGAACAGGTTATTATTGATATGCGCGAAGGGCGTAAATGGAAGGTTCAGATTTCTCTGCTGTCCCAATCCGTGGAAGACTTTGACTCCATCATGATTGACTTTGCTACGGCTATTTACATTATGGACGCCGGCCCGGCTCAGACCGTTGAAAAAACCTGTCAGATATTCGGTTTGTCCAACACGGCACGAACAGCCCTGCGAACGCGCGTTCATGGACCGCGCCAGGGTGGCTCGACCTTTCTTGTTCAGTATGCCACCAAAAGTGGTATCAACGTACAACTGCTGACCCTGACCCTGGGCCCGATTGAATTATGGGCGTTCAGTACCACGGCAGAAGACGCCGCCGTACGTAATCATCTTTATCGTCATCTTGGACCTGCAGAGGCGAGACGGGTATTGGCAAACTTATATCCTGGCGGATCCGTAGCCAAGGTGATTGAAGATCGCCTCGCTACGATGAGGGCCCAGGAGGGCTTAATTGAGGAGGATGACAAGCGCAGCGCTATTGAGCAACTGGTTAATGAAATTCTTAGCGCCTATTCGAAAGATCCTAATGTCAAGGTGCTGCCTTCGGCTATGGAGTAAAACAGATTTTGACAGCGGGTTTTGTGTCAGGACAGTGGATTGCCTGCCTGTCCGACGTGCGCAGTGATTCGTGCGCGTGCCGTCTGTGCTGATAAAGGCCACTCGTGTTCCTGGCGAAAGGTGATAGAGCATTGTACTTGAACAAAAAATTATAGATAATGTCTTGTACAGATACGGAATAATAACAAGGAGAGAGTAGTGAAAGTATCATGGCTCAAATCGATATCGAATAAAATATCACTTATCGCCATTAGTTTCATGTTCACTGCTGAGAACCTGTTTGCTGCCGGCACAGGTTCACTCGGAGATTCTGCTAACCTGATTAGAGGCTCTTTCCTGCCAATGTCCAAGCTGATAACCGGTGGATGCTATGTGGGTGGTCTGGCCTTTATGGTGGGGGCCATCATGAAGTTCAAGCAGCATAAGGATAATCCAACCCAGGTGACGATTGGTACACCAATCGCACTGTTACTGGTGGGTGCCGGTTTACTGTTTATGCCGTCTGTCATGGGTATGGCTGGAGAGACTATCTTCGGTGGAGGCACTACGGCTGGACCAAGTGGTTCAATTTACTCTTGATGATCGGGCCTGCCTTGTTCAGGGCTGGCCAGTTTTCGAACATCGTCATCTAATTAATTAAGTATAAGGAAAATACCATGTTAAACAGTTTAAAACGAAAGCTCAGAATCAAGCAGGCATTGCTGACCACAGGCCTTTCGGCAGCATCCGGCATGGCTTCAGCGGATGTGTCACTCGGTTCAGCGGCATCCCTCATCAGCCAATCGATGGAGCCGCTGGCTCTTTTGATTACAGGGGGCTGCTATGTGGGTGGTCTGGCCTTTATGGTGGGCGCCATCATGAAGTTCAAGCAGCATAAGGATAATCCAACCCAAGTTACTATTGGAACACCAATTGCCCTGTTGCTGGTGGGTGCTGCGCTGCTGTTTATGCCATCTGTCATGGGCATGGCGGGTCAAACTATTTTTGGCGGCGGTACAACTGCAGGACCAGGCGGATCAGCATTCACCAGAGGCTAAGATTCAGCCTGCCTTTGGCAGAGTATATTTTTTCCATTGCTCGTTCTTCCCGGTTCGGATTACTGACCGGGAGAAACGGGCAATATTATTTTGTTCATTATGTTGTTAAGGGGTTGTCATGACCTTCGTGGTTACCGAAAACTGTATTAAATGCAAATACACTGATTGCGTGGAAGTGTGTCCAGTTGATTGTTTTTATGAGGGGCCTAATTTTCTGGTCATTCATCCAGATGAATGCATCGATTGTGCCTTATGCGAGCCCGAATGCCCGGTTAATGCCATCGTATCTGAAGATGATTTGACCGGTGACCAAAAGGTGTTTCAGGAATTGAATGCCGAACTGTCAAAAAAATGGCCTAACATAACGTCCAAAAAAGATGGTCCTGATGATGCTAAATCCTGGGAAGGTGTACCGGGTAAGCTGGCACATCTGCAAAAAGAGTGGACGAAGTAAGCAGCGTTGCTGATGACGCCGTGGCCAACTGTCAGCGGGTTCTGAGCAAAAATGGCCGTCTGTCAACAGCAATACCAGGATTCGTGGCACGCCCTCAACAAATTACCCTTAGCACGGCCATCAGCAAAGCGATTATTGCAAAATCCAGTCTGGTTGCCGAAGCGGGAACCGGCACGGGCAAAACCTTTGCCTACCTGATACCCTGCCTGCTAAGTGGTAAAAAAGCCTTGATATCTACAGCAACCAAAACCCTGCAGGATCAGCTGTTCCATAAAGATTTACCCATGCTTGTTCGAGCACTGGGTTTGTCTGTTCGTGTGCAGAATCTGAAAGGACGCGCTAATTATATCTGCCGTCATCGAGTGCAGCTGCATACGGAGGAGGGGCGTTTTGTCAGCCCGGCCTGCGCTCATGATATTCTGCATGTCCATGAAAAACTGCCACAGCTGAAAGAAGGCGAGCGTTCGGAGCTTCCGGAAATTACCGAAGATTCTCAGGCCTGGCCGTACGTAACATCAACCGTGGATAACTGCCTCGGCGGTGAGTGTGAGTTTTATCAGGACTGCTTTCTCGTCAAGGCACGCAAACGTGCGCTGGAAGCTGATCTGGTGGTGATTAATCATCATTTGTTTTTTGCTGATTCACGTCTAAAAGAAGAGGGCTTTGGTGAGTTATTGCCCGGGGTGGACGTGGTGGTGTTTGACGAGGCGCACCAGCTGGCTGAAATTGCGGTTAATTTTCATGGAGAACGTCTGGGAACACGTCAGTGCCGCGATCTGGTCGATGATCTGATGAAGGAATGGCCCGCTCTCGATCTGGCAAACCAGCCGCTGAAAAAACTCAGTTTTGATCTGGATGCCGCCATCGATCACCTGCTGCTGCTTTTACCTGCGCGCGAGGAGAGGCTTTCCTGGGAGCAGGTTGTCCGTAAACCAGGATTTAAGGAGCGCTGGCAGGCGCTTATTGACTTAGTTGATGCCTTTCTTGCCTGCGTGAACGACGGCGTAAGCGAGGAGCACGCCGGACTTGCCCGTTGCGCCAGGCGTCTGACAGAGTTCAGAGAGTTGGCCTTAAGCTTTGTGCAAAGTGAAAAACCCGTCATTCGCTGGCTGGAGCGGTTCAAACAGTCCTTGATTTTTCATGCCACTCCCTACGATATTTCGGGGGAATTTCGCCAACTGCTTGAACGGCAGTCCTGTGCGTATATTTTTACCTCGGCCACCCTGACCATGGCTTCGTCTTTTGACTGCTTTACCAAACCGCTTGGACTGGATAAAGCGGACACACTGCTGCTGCCAAGCCCTTTTGATTACCAGCAGCAGGCCTTATTGTATTTACCGCGTGGGCTGCCTGATCCCAAAGACAGCCAGTATTACGAGCGCCTGCTGGAAAAAGCCCTGCCTGTGATCAACGCCTGTCGCGGCCGTTGTTTCTTTTTGTTTACGAGTCATCGTGCCTTGAAACAGGTTGCTCAACTGCTGGCCAATACTTTACACTACCCGCTGCTGATTCAGGGCGAAGAAGCCAAACCGATTTTACTGGCCCGTTTTCGCGAGCTGGGTAATGCGGTGTTGCTGGGCACGGCTACCTTCTGGGAAGGGGTGGATGTAAAAGGCGAGGCTCTGTCCTGTGTCATCATAGATAAACTGCCTTTTGCCAGCCCCGTTGATCCGGTGATGCAGGGTAAAATGGCCTATTTGAAATCAAAAGGCCTGTCAGCCTTTGACGAGCTATCCTTGCCAAATGCGGTGCTCGCCCTGAAACAGGGAGTAGGGCGCCTGATTCGGGATGTCAGCGACCGAGGTGTGCTGATGATTGCCGATCCACGTTTGAGCGGGCGCTCTTACGGCTGGCATGTGTTTGCCAGTCTGCCCCCTCTGCGAAAGACGCGTGAGGAGCGTCTGGTATTACAATTTATAGAAGAACTTGATTCAGGAACGGTGAACAATGAAATTACTGGCGATTGATGCGTCAACCGAGTGTGCATCGGTAGCATTGCTGAGCTCAGGAGCTATCAGCCGCGATGTACAGCCTGCGCAGAGACAGCACGCCCGCCTTATCCTGCCTATGATAGAGCGTCTGCTGCAGGATGCCGATATCCGCATGGCGCAGCTTGATGGCGTGGTATTTGGTCGCGGTCCCGGCAGCTTTACTGGCTTGCGTATTGCCTGCAGCGTGGCGAAGGGGCTTGCTTATGCGCATGATTTACCAGTATATCCGGTCAGTAGTCTGGCCAGTATCGCTGGTGAACTCTGGCATCAGCGCCCGGATCTGGCAACACGACCGGTTCTGTCTGTTATTGATGCCCGGATGAACCAGCTTTACTGGGCCTGTTATGGTCTGGGCGAGGAGGGCGAGCAGGTGAGTGATGCGGGCGCTGTTTCTGTTCCAGGTGAGCAGAAACTGGTTCTGGCGGGTAGTGGCTTTGAGGCATACCGCGAGCAGTTGCCGGCTGAACTTTTGGCAAGAATTGAGTCAGAGCATCCTTTGTATCCGGATGCTGCGGCTATGATAAGGCTGGTTGTCGCTGGTGATGTACAGGCTGTTCAGGCGTCTGAAGCTCTGCCTGTTTATGTGCGCAACAATATTGTACAAGGAGATGATCGTGGATAGGCGTTTATTGGAAATACTGGTTTGCCCTTTGTGCAAAGGGCAATTATTATTAAAAAATGACGAGTTGATCTGTCGTTTTGATCGTCTGGCTTTTCCTGTCCGTGATGGCATTCCGGTGATGCTGGAACAGGAGGCTCGATTTATTTCGCTGGAAGAAAAGGAGGCTTTGTAAAATGGATTTTCATGTGCTGATACCGGCCCGCTATCACTCCACGCGCCTGCCGGGCAAGCTGTTGATGGATCTGGGTGGGCAATCAGTCATTGAGCGCGTCTATCGGCAGTCTGTGGAGGCAAGACCGAAATCGGTTGTGATAGCCACGGATCATCCTGAACTGGCTGAGCATGCCATGAGCTTTGGCGCCCGCGTTGTGATGACATCGGCAGCACATCATTGTGGAACAGACCGGCTCGCTGAGGTGCTGGCCAGCGGCGAGTATGAGGCAGATGACATCATCGTTAATGTTCAGGGTGATGAACCATTTATTCAGCCTGTGCTGATAAGCCAGGTTGCCCGGATTGTGGCGAGCGCGGATGTATCGGTGGCCAGTCTGTGCTGGCCCATCGAAAGTCAGGAGCAGTTACACAATCCCAATGTAGTGAAAGTAGTGCGGGACAAGAATAATAACGCACTGTATTTTTCACGCAGTGCCATTCCGGCCAATCGGGATAACCCCGGCAGTATTCGTCAGGCCTTCCGTCACATCGGTCTCTACGCCTGGCGGGTCAGCGCGCTGCTGGATTATGTACGTACACCAGCCCCGGCCCTGGAGCATTGCGAGTCGCTGGAGCAGCTGAGGCTGTTATGGGAGGGGCAGCGCATTCGTGTGGATGTAGCCTGTACCATGCCGTATCAGGACATTAACACGGAAGACGATTTGATCCGGGCGCGCGGGATGTGTTAAGCGGGACGAGAACATGGCGCCCTGGAGCGCCGAATGATTTAATAATGCACATAAAGCCGTAGGTTGGGCCTTGGCCCAACAATCAGCCTGGAAGCCAATTCCATGTTGGGCCAAGGCCCAACCTACATAATGCCGCCTGCTCGGTACGTCAGCAAGGGCGGAGAACACCCTCACGCTGTTACCTTGGCCGCCCTGCCATGGTGTTCAAAGTCTCAACCAGCACGTTTTGATCTCCATCCACCCACTGCAAAGTGTTGTTCCCCAGATGAGCCATGTTCCTCTCGGGTCGGGCGGCCCCTGGGGTGAAGAGGCGATTCCGATTGCCCAATAAGTCCAGAATCGGTTTCAGGATGTGCGTGCGAATCCATTGACTGAAGGGACTGTTTATGCCGTTGGAAAAGATTTCCAGATCGTTTCGTTCGTTACGAAGAATCCTGTTATTGATTTTTCCTCTCAGAAGGTTTTTATAAAGCACACCCTTCTGTTCTTCGTTACCATCACCGATTTTGTTTAGATCCCTGTTGATATAGCGACTGTTCAAACGAGAAAACTCCGTGATCATCTGATCTAATTCAGAACAGAGAGCATGATTGTTTCTGTTGTTATTGCGCTCAGCTCTCAGCCTTGGAATGATTATCTCTGTACTCACTCGGTAGTAAGGATTGTGGAAACGAACCTCAATGATTCTTGCCTGCTGCCGAACAATATTTCGCTCGGTAATTGCAGTCTCGGTGCGGGCAATCCCGGCATCCATTGAGGCTTTCCAGGCCGCCAGCTGCTCTCCCCGTAAATGAGTCAGCTGTTGCATCTCAGCCGTGAGGCTCTCCATCTCATCCTCTGCCTCTTCAGTAGCAGCAGTCAATGCTTCAATCATGGGATTATTTTGTTTTAAATTGTTTATAGCGGTAAATGGCTCTCCTGATTGAGCAGACAGGCTCGCCAGCATGGCGCTGTAATTTGCCGATAATGCCTCTTTGCATGTCTGAAAACGAGCATCAAGGGTACTGACCGCCTCTGAATATTGGCGTTGCAGCTCAGGAATAACGGTTAACGCATCCAGGTCACGTTCAGGAGTATCAGTCGCAATTTTAGCCATCTTGATTGTGGTTGCCAGATTTTGACAGTCAGCGATCAAGGCCGAAATTTCGGCTGTTGATTCTGCATTGAGAAACGTGGTCGCGTTTAGGGCAAGCTGGCAGTTATTAATTTCCCTTTCCAGCTGTCTTGACAGCTCTGACGTGCGTCTGTTGTACATTAAGCCAAGTTTGCTTTTTACCCCGGATTTTGATATTTCCTCGTCAAGAAGGCCAAGTACGCCGCGTTTTGCAGTCAGCTTCGATAATTGATCATTCTGTAACTCAATAATTTTATTTAGTCGTTCGATTGGCTGTTGGATAAGGCTCAGTTTACTAGACTCTTTAAGATAATTGGTATTATCTTCCTCAAGTTTTTGCAACTGATTTTGCAGCGTACTTATGTACAGCATAGCCTTATCGTATTGCTTTTTTTCTTCCTCGTCTGATGGGTCTATGCACGCAAAGTTCAGCACTTTTAAACGGGAAAGTGTATGTAAAAGCCCGGCGGTATCTTCGTGGAGCCTGTTGTAAGCCTCTGTAACACGTTTATCAAATTCTGGCAGGTTTTTAAGATTGACCGAATAGTTTTTTATTCCCTGTATGGCGAATTGCTCGATTTTATCTGTGACCAGACGGGCGTTGGCGAGCTGCTCGCGGATCTGAGCAATTTGAAGATCCTGCGGTGTGCTACTGGATATTTTGGCCAGAAATTTTTGTTTTGCAGTGGGTTCATGTTCCTGTGTCACAGAGGATTCCTGAGCTGAGGCAGTCGTGAATAATGATGCGAGCATCTGTTCAATTTTTTCTGCTGTCAGTGGCTCCGCCTGTGATGTATCCTCCCAAATCATACTGGAAAATATTTCCCTCAGGTCAGATTTTTCGTTCAAGTGATGGTAAAGGCTGCTTTTGAACTCTGCAAGCTGGCTTATATCCAGCATGAGATCGCCCTTGCTCATATTCGACACCAGGGAGTCAATAAATGTCGTTAATTCTTTAACAATGGTCTGAGTATCCGTATCACTTTTATCGCCAAAGCTCAGTTCCATAAATTGATTAAGAAACTGTCGCAGGCTCTTTTTCAGTAGCGCATGAACCTTGATATTTTCTTTGCGTAACTTTTGAATAAGTTCCGGTGATGCCGCTTCGTGGGCAAACGGTGCAAGCTCTTCTATACGCTGTTGTAGACGTTTTTTAAGCGGTTCAAAAATTTCATATATAGCCATCAATTCCAGATTGGCTTTTTCAATGTTCGATGTAATTGTGTGTTGTCTGGTATCAAATCTATACTTACTGTCTTCTATTATTTTGTCAGTATTACTGATTACTTCAGTCGCGCCTGCTGCTTTTGTTCGGAATGTTTCGAGCAAGGCCATTATTTCAGGGTCTTCAGTAAGGTATAAGCGAACAGTGCTTTTGCTCAGTTCGAGGAATGTCCTGGCATACTCTGCTTTGATTTTGCTTAGATCATCAAATACGCTCAATGGACTGGGTGCTGCCACTTCCTCTATCGAGACCAGCTTTGGCTGGGGCGGTCTGGCTTTTCCATTTTGTCTTCGTTCCGTTGAAGGGCTGGGAGCCTTTGGTGAAATTAATTTCTTGAAAAGGGCAATATCTTCTTCGAGATTACTGGCTAATGTGCTTGTATCCGTGGAGGATTTTGCCTGAGAAGAGACAGGATGCCAGGTCAGCTTCCTTCGCGCTGCCTCTTCGTTCAGAGTGTCATAGATGAACATAGCGATGCATTGCTCCTGTACGTCCAGGTCCTGTTCATCCTTGTAGTTACTGATACTTGCATGTTTCCGTTCCAATCCTTCCGAGTGTAGCCCGTCTATGCTTTGAACGTCATCAATTATCCTGAGCAGTTGCGTTTTCCGTTCTTCAATCGTCATTTGGATACCCTGCTTACAAATAAACCGTGGTAGAGAAGAAGATATCATTTTATTCTTAAGAGAATATTAAATCTGCATAATAATTTAACAAAACTGCTTTGTACTGGACAATTTTTAGTTTTTAAGTAACTACCCAGGTACGTCATCCAGAGCGTAGCGAAGGATCTCAAATGGTTTAGCATGGAGCCAACATCAGGAGATCCTTCACTACGTTCAGGATAACGTGGGTTCATTAGGTTGAATGAAAGAGCAAATTTATCCACAACCTGAGTAGTTACGTTTTTAATATTATTTGCCCTCCGCACATCACATTTGTCCTCCCCGCGCAGGCGGAGATCCCTGGTCAAATCAGGCACGGGGCCAGCTCCTGGATAGATTCCCGCCTGCGCGGGAATGACAGCCCGGATTTTTTGCCCGGCACAGAGATAAAACTCAACGCGAGCAACGTTGCTTACGAATGTACAATAAAAACGAAGGCAGCACCATAAGCAAAATACCCAATGAGAATACCAGTCGAAAATGACCGGCACCACCGCTGGTTACGGCATTCTCAGGCGGGATAAAACCAACCACGAGCGTGATGCTGCAACCGATAAGGCCTAAAGCACAGGTGAGATAATAACCAACACGGCCGCCGGGAATACTGAAAGGGCGCGGCAGGGTTGCGAATTTGCCTTTCAGGCGCCAGGCAGCAATAAACATCAGGGCATACATCAGGATGTACAGCTCAGTGCTCAAGTCTGTGAACAGCCAGTAAATGGCATTAACGCTTGGAAAAAGCAGGAAACCGCTGCACAGCAGCGTGACCAGGGTGGCCTGCAGCAACAGAATACGCGAGGCAATTCCGTGGCGGTTCAGGCGATAAAGCCAGTGCGGCAAAAAGCCATTATCTGCCGCCATCAGTAAGCCTTTCGCCGGTGAAATGATCCAGTTGACCATACCGCCCAGGCTGCCGAGTAAAAGCAGAATAACCACCACTGGCATCAGCGCACTCATATGATAGGCTGCGAAAAAATTACTGAAAGCCTGCATGACGCCGTCAACCAGATTAATCTGGTCCTGCGGCAGAACAAAGGCAATGGCCAGCGAGCCCAGAATCATGGTGCTGAGAATCAGAATGACAGAGAACATCATGGCACGGGGGAAGTTTCGCTGCGGATCGCGTACGTTACGCACATGAACCGCAGCCAGCTCCATGCCAAGAAAAGAGGTCATGATCGCCGTCAGCGAGACCCAGGACTGGCTGTCATGCCAGTGCGGGATGAGATTTTTCAGGCTTAGATCAATGGCGATAGGGTTGCCCTGAATAATCCATATCACGGCCAGCAGAATAATCAGTGCCATGGGCAGAATCATGCCGACAATCGCACAAATGCTGGCGAAGGCGGCCGAGGCGCGCAGCCCTGAGAGACCCAGCAGCGTCAGTGACCAGAAAACAGTTAAAATGACCGCAATCAGATAGTATTTATTCTGGGCCAGCTCCGGGTTAATCAGATACGCCAGCGTGCCGGCAATAAAGGACAGAATGGTAGGGTACCAGACCATGGTGTTAATCCACTGCAGCCAGATGGTGAAAAAGGCGACATTTTCGCCAAATGCGTGTTTAACCCAGCTGTAGATCCCGCCTTCTTCCTCAGACCAGGTGGAGGACAATTCCGCAGAAACCAGCGCGACGGGAATGAGGAATACAATGGCCGACAAGGTAAAAAAGAAAATCAGAGAAGAACCGAACAAGGCTGTTGCCGGCAGGTTGCGAATGCTGTCAATCGCTCCGGTAATTAATAACACCAGCGCAAAAACGGATATTTTTTCTGAGGACCAGGCTTTCATGTATTAGGCGTTCCGCATTGTATTTTATGGCAAAAAGAAATCATTATAGAGCAATAGTCATGCTCAAATAAACGATTGCAAGCCTTTTATTTTTCAGAGCGATCCTGATTAAATCCATCACGGCAGGCTGGAGAGCGCGGCGTTTTTTCTTCCTGCGTCTGCCATTCTGCCGGGCTGAACAAATGCATGCTCAAGGCATGTAATCCTTTGTCGAACTCGTCGGCCAGGAGCGAATTAAGCAGGCGATGACGCTGTATGCGCGTCATGGGTTCAAACAGCTCGCTTACCACGGTCAGCTTAAAGTGGCTCTCAGCTCCAGTGGGTACATGATGCCTGTGCGATTCGTCTTCTATAATGAGCAGTTGTGGCATTAAGGCCGGAGTCAGTGTTTCATGCATGCGTTGTTTTCGTAACATTTTTTATCCAGTCTGAACATGTTTTTGGGATCTGAGTATATACTTAAAAGGTAGCCCGTCTGTACTGTATTTTTTAATAATCTGGTTTTACAGAGAATATCAGACAGCATGAACAAAGGGTTACACAAGTGCTAAGGTCTTGTTGAATAGAGCAAATTATGATAAAAAAGTTACATGGTTGCTTTTCCGGGTTGTTAATCTTTTCCCATTAAGAATCCTGACTAAGTTACTGCTGTGATTAATAACAAGACTATATTAACTAAGGAGAGCAACATGAAACAAAAGGGTTTTACGTTGATTGAGCTGATGATTGTGGTTGCAATTGTAGGTATTTTGGCCGCTATTGCAATTCCTGCCTATCAGGATTACACCATCAGAGCGCGGGTTTCGGAAGGCATGACCATGGCATCCTCAGCTAAGCTGGCGGTTGCAGAAACGGCTCAGACCAATAATGCCCTGCCTGCAACTCAGGCTGCTACCGGCTATGTTACACCAGCCGCTACATCCAATGTTACATCCATCGCGATTGGTGCGAATGGTGTTATCACAGTCACGTACACAGCAGCTGCTGGTGGTGGTACGCTTTTAATGACACCAACCCTGACAGCTAACGGCGATATTACCTGGGATTGTAAAGCAGGTGGTACTTTACTTAACAAATATCGTCCTGCTGCCTGCAGACCGTAACAGGGTCTCTGGAGCTGAAAGCCACTCGATTGAGTGGCTTTTTTTTACGAAGATTTTGAGTGTCGTTGTGGGGGATGGGTCCCGGATTACGGCTGCGCCTAATCCGGGCTACGCGGGTTTTTTTTGGGTTGTTGACGAACTGTAGCCCGGATTAGGCGCAGCCGTAATCCGGGAGTTGATGCTTATAATTTCGCCGGGACCAGGGTGTTTTTCAGGCGTACATACCTTGGGAGACCATTTTGATACGGTGGGTAGGCCTCGCCTTGAATGAGCGGTGCCAGATAGCGGCGGCAGGCATCGGTAATGCCCATACCATCGGCGCGAATAAACTCGGGCGGCATGCCTTTTTCCTGATTGGCTACGTCCTTCAAATCCACGTGATCAATGCGCCAGCGGTAGGGGGCATCCTGTTCGCGTTTGATAATCGGCATAATGGCATTATGACCACTGAGCGCCAGTTCCACCGCAGCCTTGCCCAAAGCGTAGGCATGATCCAAATCAACCTGAGACGCAATGTGTCGGGCGGCGCGTTGGAGATAATCGGCTACTGCCCAGTGATATTTGTAACCCAGATTGCTTTTGACCAGCTGAGCAATCACCGGGGCAACGCCACCCAGCTGCGCATGACCAAAGGCATCGCGCAAACCGGCGTCACTTAAAAATTTGCCTTCCTGATTACGAATACCCTCGGAAACGACCACAACACAATAGCCATGCTGCTTAACCGATTCATCAACCTTGGCCAGAAACCGTTGTTCATCAAAGCTTACTTCGGGAAACAGGATAATATGAGGCGGCTCGCCTTCATGTTGTGCCGCCAGACCACCGGCTGCTGCAATCCAGCCCGCATGTCGTCCCATCACTTCCAGAATAAAGACCTTCGTGGAGGAGGCGGCCATGGACGCGACATCAAAACCAGCTTCCAGAGTTGAGATCGCCACGTATTTGGCGACAGAACCAAAGCCTGGGCAATTGTCAGTAAATGGCAGGTCGTTATCGACAGTTTTTGGAATGCCGATGCAGGTGACCGGGTAGTTCATTTCCCGACTCATAATGGCAATTTTGTTAGCGGTATCCTGGGAATCGCCACCGCCATTGTAGAAAAAATAACCGATGTCATGCGCCTGAAAAACCTTCAGTAAGCGCTCGTACTCCGGGCCGCTGTCTTTGAGTTTGTAGCGACAGGAACCAAAGGCGCCAGAGGGTGTGTGCAACAGGGCTGCTATGTCTGCGTCGCTTTCCAGCGAGGTGTCTATGAGTTTTTCTTCCAGTGCTCCGATGATCCCGTTTTGAGCTGCAAAGACTTTTCCGATTTTATCGGGGTGTTGGCGTGCTGTCTGAATAACGCCACAGGCTGAGGCGTTGATGACGGCGGTGACTCCGCCAGACTGGGCATATATTGCGTTTTTGATAGCCATGTTATCTCTCTGTTGTTTTTTCATGAAGACTCTTTTGTCTGATAGAAATTATCAAATTCCTCGATCACCTCGTCAATATACTGCAATAAGGTATCGACGCAGTGTTTCAGTTCGTGTGCGCTTTTGGCTTCACGAGCCTGTTTTTCCAGCAGAACCACCTGCGTCTGCAGGCGTGGTACACCGCAAAAACAGCAGGCACCGTGCAGTTTGTGAGCGGCATTTTCGAGGCCTTTCAGGTCGCGCTGTTTGAGCAGACCAATGAATTCTACCCGATTAACATACAGTTCCTGAACAAAGCGGGCGAGAAACTCTGCCGCAACGGCTTTGTTTCCTGACAGTTTCTGCACGCAGAGTGGCCAGTCGATGGCTGTGCTGTCGGCTTTGGCCTCCTGTTTCTGTTTCAGCATGCTTAAGACATGGCTCAGGAGCTGTTTTTCATCAATTGGTTTTTGCAGGCAAAGATCAATACAGGCGTCACTCAGGCTTTCCGGGTTGATATCGCTGGTGTTGGCACTGATTAAAACAATGGGTGTTTTCTTGTTGAGGGCTGATTCTTCCCTGATCCTGCGGGCGGCATCCAGACCATTCAGGCGGGGCATCTGCAGGTCAAGAATCAGAAGATCATAGGGTTTTTTCTGGCAGGCGTTCACAGCGTCCTTACCATCTTCTACCGCCTTGATAGTAGACAGTTCGCACAGCAGCGAGTTGAACAGCATGCGGTTAACGGGATTGTCTTCCGCTATGAGAATGTTTGGGTGCCTGATTTTCAGCTGCTGTCTTAACTCCATCAGTTCCAGTTCGTTTTCGCTCTGCTGTATCGTCTGATTCAACAGAGATGCGATGGTGTCATATAATTTCTGTGTGCTCAGTGGTTTGTATAAAAAAGCCCTGGCACCCAGGGATTCTGCATTATGAATCAGCCATTTGGACAAGAGTACGCAGGGGATGCTCTTGTTCTCAATAACCTGTGCCACTTGCTTTTCACAGCCTTCGTTGACGTTAATGAACGCTATTTCGCAGTCGGGGTTTTCCTGAAACGCCGCATCCAGCTGATTGAAATGGTTAACGCGTACACACTCAATTCCCCAGCAGCCCAGACCATTGCACAGTGACTCCAGTTGCAGTGAATTATCGTCAAAACACAGAACCTTCAGGTTGCCAAAGCGATGACTCTGATGTTTTTCCACTTCATAGGCAGCCAGTTTTTCCAGGGTAATTTTGATGGAAAAGGTGGAGCCCTTATGCATCTCACTGCTGAGAATGATACGGCCTTTCATGGCTTCCGCGAGCTTTTTGCAAATGACCAGCCCAAGCCCGGTTCCTCCGTAGCGGCGGGTGATGGTGGTATCAGCCTGGTTAAAGGCCTGGAACAGTTTGACCTGATCCTCTTTGGAGATCCCGATGCCGGTATCGGTTACGGAAATCGTCAGGCTGTAATCACTGCTGGTTTCCTGCTCAATGCTGGTATGAACGAGAACGTAGCCATGATCGGTAAATTTAATCGCGTTACTGACCAGATTTGTCAGGATTTGCTTGATGCGCAGGGGATCACCGAGGACGGTTTTAGGCACGTTGATTTCGGTGGAGGGAATCAGATCAATCCCTTTCTTATGAGCGTTGGGAGCGGCCAGGGTCAGGACTTCGTCAATGCAGGCGCGCAGGTCCAGAGGAATGCAGTCCAGATGCAGCTTGCCGGCGTCCATTTTGGAATAATCGAGAATGTCGTTGATGATATTCAGCAAATCCTGGGATGAGGATTTAATGGTTTTAACGTAATCCAGCTGCAGGGTGTCCAGCTTGGTTTCCAGCAGAACGTTGGTGAAGCCCAGCACGCCGTTCATCGGCGTACGGATTTCATGACTCATATTGGCCAGAAACTCGGATTTATGACGGCTGCGCTCCTCGGTTTTTTTCTTTTCAAGCGACAGCTGAATATTTTTTTCTTCCAGCAGCTCCAGACTCTGCTGCAGATCCTCCGTGGCCGTTTCGATGTGCTGATTCATGTCGCGGATTGTGCTGAGGTATTGTTTCTGCAGATGCGCACAACCCTGTTCAATTTCACCAATTTCACCTTTGCTGCCAACAGCTATGTGGGTCTCAAATTCGTTGCTGATGATTTGTTTCATGCTGCGTCGCAGGCGGGCAATGGGCAGATAAATGCGCTTGGACAGAAAATAGTGAATGGACAGACTGATCAATAAACCAAGCAGGGTGATAAAAATGGTGATGATGTACATCTGATAGCGTTTGATCTGCATGGGCTGAGTATCGATATCAATAGATAACCAGCCCAGGTTGTCATCCGCCTGCCAGGGCAGAAAAGTCGGGCTGGCCTGGTCGGATGCGTCGGAATAGAGATTGAATTTGGGCAGGATAATGGGAGCTACAAAGTTGGCGGTATAGGGCGTAAGTCGTCGTCTTTCAACATAATCACCCGTAAACTGCGGTGGTTTGAAGGGTGTATTGACGGAATGTTTTCCCCCGCGATAGGCTATCAGCCTGCCTTCGGCATCGTAAAAGGCCAGCGCCACCACTTCCCGATTAACGATCGAGGCGTTGATGATTCCCTGCAGGGTTCGATGATCGTTGCGCATCATCGCCAGCTGGGCTGCGGGTAATAACTGCCGTATGTAGGTTTCCCCCAGACGGGATACGTGTTGTTTCAGATCCTTGTTGAACTGGCCATTGTAGAAGACGGCGAACAGCAAGGCGACTACGAACACGGGTATCAGGGTCGTGATTCGCAGCTGGTATTTTATGCCAATCCCTTTCATAGAGTCCTGCTTTTAGACATCGTCAGCTTTGCGTTGACTGTAAAGTCGGCTATTATAGCCCGATTATTTTCCTGCATACAACGGAGCGCCCAATGGTCGTTAGAACCCGCTTTGCCCCAAGCCCCACTGGTCTTTTACACGTAGGGGGTGTTCGCACAGCCCTGTATTCCTGGCTGTATGCCAGACGTCATGGCGGCGTATTTGTCCTTCGGGTTGAAGACACCGACAAAGAACGCTCCACTCAGGAATCCGTTCAGGCTATTCTGGATGGCATGGCGTGGATGGGCCTGACCTGCGACGAAGGGCCTGTATACCAGAGCGATCGTTACGCACGTTACCTGCAAATGGCCGGACAGCTGCTGGCAGAAGGCCAGGCCTATCGCTGCACCTGCTCCAAAGAGCGTCTGGAAGCGCTGCGTGAAGCACAATTGCTGGCAAAGGAAAAGCCCCGCTACGACGGCCATTGCCGCGACAGACATCTGCCCGAGACCGATGCCCCTTTTGTTGTCCGCTTTAAAAATCCTCAAACAGGCACCGTGGCGTTTCACGATCAGGTCTACGGTGATATTCAGGTTGAAAACAGCGAGCTCGATGATTTGATTCTGATTCGCTCAGATGGGAATCCAACCTATAATTTCGCGGTGGTTATTGACGATTGGGACATGGCCATTACTCATGTGATTCGTGGTGATGATCATATTAATAACACCCCAAGGCAGATTAATTTATTCAAGGCTTTCGGCGCACCCATACCGGTGTTTGCGCATTTGCCGATGATTCTGGGCGACGACGGCAAACGTCTGTCTAAGCGTCACGGTGCGGTGAGCGTGATGCAGTTTCGTGAAGAGGGCATATTGCCTGAGGCTCTGCTGAACTATCTGGTTCGACTGGGCTGGTCACATGGCGATCAGGAGATTTTTTCGCTCAATGACATGATTCATCTCTTTGATCTGCAGCATGTCAGCCGTGGCGTATCCAGTTTTAACTACGAAAAACTGTACTGGCTGAATCAGCATTATCTGAAATCGCAAAACCCGGCTGATGTGGCTGAGGCTCTGGCCTGGCATTTTGCCGCGGCTGGCCTTGATACGCAGCAGGGGCCGTCACTGGCAGCGGTGGTTGCTCTGCAGGCAGAGCGTTGCAAAACGCTGGTGGAGATGTGCGAAGCCAGTCATTATTTTTATGTGGATCAGATAGCCTATGACGAAGATGCGATTAAAAAGCACCTGCGCCCCGTTATTCTCGAACCACTGACGCGTCTGTATGAGCGCCTGCAGCAGGAGGACGACTGGTCTGCCGAACGTCTGCACCAGGTGATTATTGAAGTCAGTGAGGAGTTCGGCATTAACATGGGCAAAATCGGCCAGCCACTGCGCGTTGCGGTAACCGGTACCGGCTCATCACCCGCCATCGACGCCACCCTCGCGCTGATTGGCAAAACCAGAACGCTGGCACGCCTGGACTACGCCCTGACCCGCATTCGTGAGAGAGCCGAGGCGAATCCATCCTGACCGAAAGCGTTGAGCCCTGTCATCTGCGGCGAAGCTCGACAAGAATTGAAATCGATGCGATACTCTGCTTTGCTCTGTTATGGAAGTTAACAGCGCAAAGCGCGCGATAATTCTGTCCCGCGTAGTCCAATCAATATGGAGTAGTTTATGAAAATCCGTCTGTTTATCAGTCTGTTGTCTTTTATTGTTTTGTTCCCCCAATCCTGGGCGGCCGGTGCAGCACCTGCTCCCGTGCAGCCTGAACATTCTGTCGTTCGCACGATCAACCTGAATACCGCTGATGTAAAAACCCTGACAAAATCTGTTAAGGGCATCGGTGTGAAGCGGGCAGAGGCGATTGTAAAATACCGCGATGAGCATAAGGGATTCAAGACCGTTGCCGAGCTCGGGCAGGTACCTGGTCTTGGTAAACGCTTTGTTGAAACACACAAAGACGAGCTGGAACGTGTTTTTTCGCTGAAATAAGATTCTGACCGTAGCCCGGATATCGTTATTCCCGGATTACGCTGCGCTAATCCGGGCTACACGGTTCAGCGTAAGGCCGTTCCTCTCTCAGCTTATTACAAAAAATCTTCCAAATCCTTGTCGATTTATAATCAAATTTAGGATAAAGTACGGCTAAAAAAAGAACGAGGTTATACCACATTATGTTCAACAGACTCCGGGGTGTTTTTTCCAATGATTTGTCCATCGATCTGGGAACCGCCAATACACTGATTTATGTCAGAGACAAAGGGATCGTGCTCAATGAGCCATCCGTTGTCGCTCTTCGAAACGAGTCCGGCCAGAAGCGCGTAGCCGCTGTTGGTCTCGAGGCCAAGCGTATGCTGGGACGGACACCTGGCAACATCAACGCCATTCGTCCCATGAAAGACGGCGTGATTGCTGATTTTTTCGTTACCGAAAAAATGCTGCAGCATTTTATTCACAAGGTTCATGAGAACCGTTTCCTGAGACCAAGCCCTCGGGTACTGGTCTGTGTTCCCTGTGGTTCCACCCAGGTTGAGCGACGCGCGATTCGTGAGTCGGCCATGGGTGCCGGCGCCCGGGAAGTATTCCTGATTGAAGAGCCGATGGCCGCTGCCCTCGGTTCCGGCATGCCCGTTGAAGAGGCCAGTGGCTCGATGGTGGTTGACATCGGTGGTGGCACCACGGAAGTAGCCATTATTTCCCTGAGCGGTATTGTTTACCACCAGTCCGTTCGTATCGGTGGCGACAAATTTGATGATGCCATTGTATCCTACGTGCGTCGCAATTACGGTACCCTGATTGGTGAAACCACGGCTGAGCGAATCAAGCACGAAATTGGCTCTGCTTATCCCAGCCGCGATCTTTTTGAAATTGAAGTCCGGGGCAGAAACCTGGCCGAGGGCGTGCCACGCAGCTTTGTTCTCACCAGCGCCGAAATTCTGGAGGCGTTGCAGGAACCATTGTCTGGTATTGTTGGCGCTGTACGTGCTGCTCTTGAGCTGGCACCGCCTGAACTGGCAGCAGACATTGCCGAGCGTGGCATGGTACTGACCGGGGGTGGTGCTCTGTTAAAAAATATGGACACCTTATTAATGGAAGAAACCGGGTTGCCCGTGCTGGTTGCAGAAGATCCACTGACCTGCGTAGCTCGTGGCGGTGGTAAGGCACTCGAAACAATGGATCTGCGCGGTGGTGATTTCCTCTCAACTGAATAGTTCACGGGACAGATTGTTTGCCAAGACAAAGAACCGATCGCTGTCCTTTGTCCTGGCATCAGCCTTATCTGTTATCCTGATGTTTTCTGACTACCACTACAAATATCTTGATAGTGTGCGTGGTGGTTTTTCCTTTTTGGTTTCGCCCCTGCAATACGCCGTGGATTATCCTGTACGCGTATTTGGATGGGTGCAGTTACTGCTCAGCGCCAAAACAGCCCTGATCAACGAAAACATGCAGCTGCGCTATCAGCAGACCATGCTCGAGGCGGATATGCAGCGCCTCATGGCCATCAAGGAAGAAAACTCCCAGTTACGTGGCCTCTTGCTGACCTCCTCAAAAGCCCGCATGAAAGCCATGGCGGCTCAGATTCTTGCTGTAGATACCAGTATTGCCCGCCAGCTGTTGATTTTGAACAAAGGGAAACGCGATGGTGCCTACGTTGGTCAGCCGGTGCTGGATGCCAAAGGCGTGGTCGGTCAGGTCATTGATGTAGGGCATATGACCAGTACGGTGCTGTTGATTTCCGACTTCAAAAGCGCAGTTCCCGTGAGAAATAATCGAACGGGCGAGCGTGCCATCCTGGTTGGCCTTAATGATGCGAGTCAGATGTCTCTGATTAACCTGCCGCGAACATCCGAAATCATGAAAGGTGACTTGCTGGTAACCTCAGGTCTGGGGCGTTTGTATCCGGAGGGTTATCCGGTAGGGCGCGTTTCAAATGTAAACAATAATCCAGGGGAAGCGTTCATTAAGGTGGATGTAACACCGGTTGCCCTGTTGAACCGCAATCGCCTGGTTTTATTGATCTGGCCCGACGATGAACAGGCCAAACTGACAGCCCAGATAAATGAGCGTATGAAAGCAGCCGGAGAGAACGCATGATGTCCATCAGCCTGCGACTGGTTCTTGCATTTTTGCTGACTCTGGCACTGACCATTCTGCCCATGCCTGAGTTTATGAGCGGTGTACGCCCACCCTGGGTCTTGCTGCTGGTGCTGTACCTGCAGTTTTATCTGCCGGATTATTTTAATGTACGAAATCTTTTTATCATTGGTTTGATTCTTGATGTGCTGTTATCGACGGTATTAGGCGAGCACGCTTTTGCTCTGATCATTGTAACCTGGCTTGCCAGCACCAAAGCCCGTCGTTTTTATTTCTTTTCAATTGGCCAGCAAATGGCCTTGATTGGGCTGCTGAGTTTTGTCTATCAGCTGGTGATGATGCTGGTGGATGCCTTTGTCAGTTTTCATGTGAGCTGGGTAAGCGTGATCGGCAGCAGTCTGCTCAGTATTTTATTATGGCCCTGGGTACGCCTGCTGGCAGAAGATACCCTTCTGGCCAAGGTTCGATACCAGCGAACAATGTAAAATAGCATGCACAGCATTACTGTAGGGTGGGCAAAGGAGCGCAGCGACGTGCCCACCACACAATCCAACCAACCACGGAAGAGTTATAAATATGAGCGATTATCATCGTCTATTCATAAAGGGCGGCACGTATTTTTTTACTGTAGTCACTCATGATCGTCAACCGCTATTATGTGAAGAACCGACATTAACCCGTTTGAAAGCTGCATTTCGATATGTCATGAACAAGCACCCTTATCATATGGATGGATTGGTTGTTTTACCGGATCATCTTCATTGCATATGGCGACTTCCAGAGAATGATCATGATTTTTCAGTCCGCTGGAATCTGTTTAAACGATATTTCTCGATTGGAATGGACAGTCCAACTAGGGCCTGTTGACAATTCACCTTGCA
>NZ_JBNVZR010000022.1:0-42089 GCF_052527415.1 Legionella navarrensis
TGAACCTGTCCATAGCATCAGGTGCCGGCAGTCTGGTGGATAACCTGGACGGCACCTGGACCTATACGCCGGCGCTGAATGATGAGAGCAGTGTCAGCTTTGACTTTGACATCAGCGACGGCAGCGCCAGCGTTGCTTCCACAGCCAGTCTGGATATTACGCCGGTGAATGACGCACCGGTTGCCGGAACGGCTGTTGTTCTCACAGCGATAGCAGAAGACAGTGGTGCACGCCTGATCACTCAGGCTGAACTGCTGGCCAACGCCAGTGATGTGGATGCCGGCAGCAGCCTTGAGGCGCTGAATCTGTCCATAGCGTCAGGTGCCGGTAGTCTGGTGGATAATCTGGACGGCACCTGGACCTACACGCCGGCCCTGAATGATAACAGCAGCGTCAGTTTTAATTTCAATATCAGCGATGGCAGCGCCAGCGTTCCTTCCACGGCGAGCATGGATATCACCCCGGTTAATGATGCGCCCGTCGCCGGCGGGAACGTTGTTCTGAGTGCGGTACTGGAAGACAGCGGTGCACGCGTGATCACCCAGGCTCAACTGCTGGCCAATGCCAGTGACGTCGACGCCGGCACGACGCTGCAGGCGCAGAACCTCACTATCGCCTCCGGTTCTGGCAGTCTGGTCGACAATCTTAATGGCACGTGGAGCTATACCCCTGCGCCCAACGATGACAGCAGCGTCAGCTTTAATTTTAATATCAGCGATGGCAGCGCCAGCGTTGCCTCTACAGCCAGTCTGGATATTACGCCGGTTAACGACGCACCCTCTGGAACAGATAAGACACTCACCGTAATAGAAAACAGTTCCTATCAGTTCAGCGCGGCTGATTTTGGTTTTAGCGACAGCGATGCCAACAGCCTGCTGTCGGTCAGGATATCGTCTGTGCCACTGGCGGGCAATCTGGTTCTGTCCGGCTTAAATGTGACCGTAGGACAGGTTATTGCGCTGGCCAGCATTCCCAGTCTGTCGTACATACCGACTGCCAACACGACCGGTAATAATTACGCCAGCTTTACCTTCCAGGTTCGCGATAATGGTGGCACAGCGAACGGCGGTGTTGATTTGGATCCGACGCCCAATACCATGGCGATTAATGTCGAGACACGGGCAACGCTGTCGGCCGCCACTCAAATAGACACCCTCAACCCTGCCGGTGTTGCAGACAGCATTTCCCTGAATATCGATGTCAACGCCAGTACCAACTACGTACAAATCAAGTTGCCGTCCAGTTTCACTCTCAGCGCCGGCAGCTATGACAGCGTCAATGATCTGTGGACAGTTGCAACAGCCGATCTACCCGGCCTTAGCATGACCGGTGACGTCGCTGATGGACTGGTGTTTCAGTTCCAGGCCTTTAGCTCAACAACCAATTTTTCCAGTGTACAAAGCATCACGTATAGCCTGAGCAGCTCCACGGATATTGCCGATATCCAGTTAAACAGCGTCGGTACTCTGGGATTTCGTATTATAGGCGAGGCCAATACCGATCAGGCGGGATACAGCGTAGCCAATATTGGTGATATCAACGGAGATGGTATAGATGATCTGCTGCTGGGAGCGCCACAGGCGGATACGTCAAATGGTACAAACTCAGGCGCGGCGTACGTCGTTTACGGCCGCGATACAGCGTCTAATTTTGACACCATCAATTTAGGCAGTCTGGGCAGTAACGGATTTAAGATAAGTGGCCCCCCGCTGACTGTCAGCGCTTCTCAATCGGGCTACAGCGTATCGTCTGCAGGCGACATTAATAACGATGGTTATGTTGATCTGATGGTGGGCTCGCCCTTGGCAGGAGGCTCTGGAACGGCCAATACCGGAAGGGTCGCAATCATCTATGGTACGGGTTCGGGCACAGACATGGCTGATGTGGATCTGAACAACCTTGGCGCAAGCGGATTTAATATTACAAATTCCTCTATCGCCATCAGTCGTACGTACTTTGCTGGCTCCAGCCTTGCGGAGGTGGGGGATCTCAACGGTGATGGCCGCAGCGATATTGCGATTGGTGTGCAGGGTGCTTCGGGATCTGTCTCTAATACAGCCGTTGCCTATGTGGTTTATGGAACAACCGGTGTCGCGGACAGGGCCGACTTTGATTTGAGTGCTATCAGCACATCGGGTTTCCGTGTCATCATTAATGATCTGAACACAACGCCGGCGACGGTTTCGTCAGCCGGCGATATCAATGGCGACGGTCGCGCTGATCTGATCGTTGGCATCAGCTCTCTGGATAAGGCTTATGTCATTTACGGCCGTTCGTCAGGCGGCGATGTCACAGACATCAATTTGAGCAGCCTTGGAACCAGCGGGTTTGTTATCACAGGCCCTGCTGGATCGCTGACAGGTCGTTCTGTTTCGGCCATTGGTGATATCAATGGTGATGGCCTGGGCGATCTGGTGGTGGGCGCTCCCAATAATGTCACGAACAGCAATGGTGTGGCCTATGTTATTTATGGCACGGCAGGGGGCGGTGATGCAGCCGATGTTGATTTAAGCAGCATTGGCACACGCGGCTTCAAAATCACGGGTGAAACAGGACAGGCAGGCTGGTCCGTAAGCGACGCTGGCGATATAAATGGCGATGGTCTTACGGATATGCTGGTAGGGGATTATATCACTGGAAGCAGTGCAAGTGGTGCGGTCTATGTTGTTTATGGTCAGGCGTCCGGCGGCGATCTGGCCAACATCAATCTGTCCAGCCTGGGCACAGATGGATTTAAAATTTTCGGCCCGGAAAATAGTGCCTATGCCGGATGGTCGGTGTCGGCTGCGGGCGATTTGAATAACGATGGCATGGATGACCTGCTTGTGGGCGCCCCTTCTACTGGCAGCGCCGCATCTCCAGGGTCGGTCTATGTTATTTATGGCAGCAACCCAACAGGTATCCCACAACAGATTGTAAATGGTGGCAGCGGCGCTTCGATTATGACCAGCAGTGCCATGAACGACAGTCTGGTCGGCGGTAACGGAAATAACACTTATCGCTTTGATGCCGACACCATGCTTGGCCGGGATTCAATAACGGATACGGGTGGAACGGACACGCTGGATTTTTCATCCACCACAGGCCGTGGGGTAACGGTCGATCTTAGCCTGTCGACTCAGCAGAATGTCAACAGTAATCTTGATTTGACGCTGGGCAGCGCGGTGATAGAGAGGATCGTTGGCGGTAGTGGCAATGATACGCTCAGCGGAAACAGCGCTAAAAATGCCCTTATTGGTGGTGGCGGTGATGACATACTCACGGGTGGCGCCGACAGAGATACCTTCGATTACAATGCGCTGTCAGATCGCGGTACGGGAAACGAGGTTATTACCGGGTTCAATACCTCGGCCTTTATTGGTGACATTCTGGATCTGCGCGATCTCCTGAACACGTTTAGCGGCTACAATGGCAGTAATGCCTTTTCCGCAGGTTACATTGTCTTTCAGGCCAGCGGGGCCGATACCATCGTACTGGCAGATGCTGATGGCAGTGCCGGTGCGGGAGCCGCCGTGACACTGGTAACCTTGACTAATGCCACCCTGCTCTCAACAAATACGAGCAACCTGGTCACCCCCATCTTGCTGGATTTGAACGGCGACAATCAGATAAGCCAGCGCTCTCTGGCCGATAGTAATGTCTATTTTGATGTGAACGGTGATGGTCAGCTGGACAGACTGGCCTGGACAGGAGCCGCAGATGGCGTATTGATTTACGACCAGAACAGCGATGGCCTGGTCAGCAGCGTCGATGAATTTGCACTCAGCCGTTACCTGGGCGATTCTGCCACCGATCTGGAGGCCTTGAGCGTGTTCGATACGAACGGCGATGGCAGACTGGATGCCGGCGATGAGAATTTCTCAAAATTCAAGGTCTGGCAGGACAGCAACGGCAATGGTGTGAGCGATGCCGGAGAGATGAGCAGTCTGAGCCAGCGGGGTATTGCCTCCGTTAATCTGGCCAGCGACCATCAGATATATCAAAGTGGTGATACCATGATTTACGGCAGCGGCAGTTTCACCTACGTCAGTGGTGCCAGTGGCCTGCTGGTCGATGCCGGTGTGTCTTATGAGCAGCTCCCGCTCAACTCTGCCATTGCCACGCAGGCCGCCCATACCGAGACGGATGCGCTGGATCTGGTGAATCATTTACTGGGTTATGGCGCCCTGATGCCGGGCATGCTTTATGACTTGCCGGGTGTCGGGCATACGGATCTGGCTGCCTTGTTTAACCCGCTGCAAAGCATTTTTGAAACGGTTCACCATGTGATTACGCAGGCCGTGGCCGATTCTGGCAGCGGGCTGACCGAATTACAGGGAGAGGCAGTTGCTCAGGCACTGGATCATTTGCTGACCACAGTAGATCCGCAGCATTCGCTGTTTTAAAAGGTATCCGATAATTCTTTTATGAGCCATGCAAAAAATTTACTGACTTTACAGAATTTTATCGATATTGGGTCCGACGTGCTGTGTTTTTACTGTTTTGTGTTCTAGAATTATACATTATGGCTTTTTACATATAACTAATGTTGGACAATCAAATGCTGTTTGGTTCTTCACGTGAAAGCAGTCTCACTCGTGGCCACATCGCTGACGTCACGCCGTTAGTTTCACGTAATCGTGCAAAATATTACGGGGTATTGTATGGCTGATATACAAGGTGATGACAACGACAATATCATACTCGGTACTTTATTGAGTGACCGAATCATGGGCGGTCTGGGTAACGATAATATCAACGGTCGAGACAGTAACGACAGCATCAACGGCGATGAGGGTAATGATCGACTGGTTGGCGGGAGTGGAGACGATACCGTTTCAGGTGATGCCGGTAACGACAGCATCAGTGGTGGTCTTGGAAATGATACGCTGGACGGTGGTCTGGGTGACGATTGGATCAGTGGTGATGATGGGAACGACAGTATCAGCGGTGGCGATGGGCACGATCGACTCTATGGCGGCGTGGGTGATGACAGCATCAACGGCGATGTCGGCAATGACCGCATCGGCGGTGGAGCTGGTATTGATACACTGTCGGGTGGTTCTGGCAATGACATCATTGATGGTGATGATGGTAACGATCTTATTAACGGCGGAGACGGCAATGACCGTCTGGCGGGCGGCCGGGGTGATGACAGCATCAACGGTGATGCCAACAGGGACAGCATCAGTGGTGGCATTGGTAACGATACCCTGAGCGGTGGCTTGGGTGATGACTGGCTCAGTGGTGATGATGGTAACGACACCCTCAGCGGCGGCGATGGCGATGATGTCATGTACGGCGGCCTCGGCGATGACACCATTAACGGCGATGCCGGTCAGGACAGCATCAATGGCGGCGCTGGTATTGATACACTGTTCGGTGGTTCTGGCGATGACACCATCAATGGTGAGGACGATAATGACATCATCAGCGGTGGCGATGGTGTTGATCGTCTGGTCGGTGGCGCCGGCGACGACAACATCAGCGGCGATGCCGACAATGACAGCATCAGCGGCGGCATTGGAAACGATACCATCAACGGTGGTCTCGGTGATGACTGGCTCAGCGGCGATGATGGCAACGACATCATCAATGGAGGAGATGGCAATGATCGCCTCCACGGTGGTCGGGGTAATGATTCCGTCTATGGTGGTGATGGTGATGATGTCATCTATCACAACGTCAGTCAGAATGCGGGCAATATCGATGTCTATGATGGCGGAGCAGGCAATAACACGTTTATTCTCCAGGTCACCAAACAGCAGTACGCGGCCATTATCGACGCTGGTCTGACGACTGATTTTGCCAGCAATCCAGCGGGAAACAGTTTTGACTTCAACCCCTATTCCGCTGCTCTTGGCTTTGACCTGAACATCAGTGTCGCTGGTTTTGACGACCTTGTGTTCATTCAGGCGGATACCAACACCAATGACGTAGCGCCGGTTATTACTTCTCCTGATAATTTTTCTGCTCTTGAAGACATCAACGATACCACGGTAATTGGTCAGGTCACGTTTACGGACCAGGACACGGTCAACGGAACAACCACCTACCGCATCGTCAACGACGTGGATAACCTGTTTGAAATCAGTGCCAGTGGCGAAATCAGCCTGCAGGCCGGTAAACAACTGAATTTCGAATCGCAGTCCAGCCACAGTATCAGTGTCGTGGTCAACGACGGTGCCTATGATTCCGCCCCTCAGATCATCACAATTGGTGTTCAGGATGTAAACGAGGCACCCACAGCCGGAGCAGCTGTTGCGCTGAGCGCCATAGCCGAAGACAGTGGCGCACGTCTGATTACTCAGGCCGATCTGCTGGCTAATGCCGGTGATGTGGACGCCGGCAGCAGCCTGCAGGCGCTGAACCTGTCCATAGCCAGCGGCAGTGGTACGCTGGTTGATAACCTGGACGGCACCTGGACCTACACCCCCGCACTGAACGATGACAGCAGCGTCAGCTTTGGTTTTGAAATAAGTGATGGCAGTCTGAGTACCGCTACCACGGCAAGCCTCGATATCACCCCTGTTAACGACACACCTGTGGCCGGAGCCAGCGTTGTTCTGAATTCGATAGCGGAAGACAGTGGCGCACGTCTTATCACCCAGGCAGAGCTGCTGGCCAACGCCAGTGATGTGGACGCCGGCAGCAGCCTGCAGGCTTTGAATCTCTCGATAGCCTCCGGCAGCGGCAGCCTGGTCAATAATAATGATGGCACATGGAGCTACACCCCGGCGCTGAATGATAACAGCAGCGTCAGCTTTGATTTTGCAATAAGCGATGGCAGTTCAAACGTTTCCTCCCATGCCACACTGGATATTACACCGGTTAACGATACACCGGTGGCTGGAGGCCGGGTAAATCTTACGGCGATTCTTGAAGACAGCGGCTCACGGGTGATAACCCAGGCCGACCTGCTGGCGAACGCCAGTGACGTAGATTCCGGGAGTCTACAGGCTTTGAATCTGTCGATAGCTTCCGGTAGCGGTACTCTGGTGGACAACCTGAATGGTACCTGGTCGTACACCCCCGCTCTGAACGATGACAGTCGCGTCGACTTTGATTTTGACATCTCGGATGGCAATTCAAGCGTTGCGTCGACGGCGAGAATGAACATTAACTCGGTTAATGATGCGCCCTCAGGAGGCTATTTCGGGGTTATCATAGACGATATCACGACTTACAATTTTACAGGATCTGAATTTGGATTCAGCGATGTTAACGATGCGCCAGCCAATAATTTTCAGTCCGTTATAATTGTCAGCATACCTACCGCTGCAGGAACGTTATTTTTTGATGGTCAGCCGGTGGTAGCAGGTCAGGAGATCGCCGCCAGTGAGCTCAACAAACTGAGTTATACCAAGTCGTCAAATATGACCATATCCTTCGATTTTCAGGT
This sequence comes from Legionella navarrensis, assembly GCF_052527415.1. NCBI lineage: Bacteria > Pseudomonadati > Pseudomonadota > Gammaproteobacteria > Legionellales > Legionellaceae > Legionella > Legionella navarrensis. The sequence continues at coordinate 7,382 of NZ_JBNVZR010000022.1, forward strand.
CAGGGACGATGGTGGCACGGCCAATGGCGGTGTCGATACCGATCCGGGATTAAAAACCGTAACGTTTCTTTCGCTTGGTGGTTTTGGGTTCCCAGTGGCACTGGATTTGGACGGCAGTGGCCACATTGATGTCGTGAGTCAGGCCAGCAGTAATCTGCGTCTGGATGTGGACGGAGACGGTGTTCTTGATCAGCTCGCGTCCATCGGATCTCATGATGGTCTGCTTGTATACGACAACAATCATGATGGCCTTGTGACACAAATGGACGAAATCTCCTTTGTCGGTTACCACGAGGGCGCAAAAACAGACCTGGAAGGCTTACAGGCATTTGACAGCAATCATAATGGTCAGCTGGATGCCGGTGATGCCCGGTTTTCCAGCTTCTCAGTATGGCAGGACAGCAATGGTAACGGCGTCAGCGACGCTGGCGAGATGAAAAGTCTGTCGGCCAGTGGTATCGCTTCCATCGGCTTGAGCAGTAACCACCAGGTTCAGGCAGGCGCTGATTCGGTTATCTTCGGTGAGGGTCAGTTCAGCTACAGCAACGGAGAGACGGGGATGCTGGCCGACATGGGACTGCGCTATGCGGCAGTCGGCAGCGCACAGAGCAGTGTCAATGATCTGAGCTTTACGCCCGGTGAGCTGTTGAGCTTCCACCCGCAAGATACCCTGATGCAGGATATACTGAATACCCTGTCTGGCACGGAACATGTCGATCTGGCGGCCGTACTTAACCCTCTGCAAAGCGTTTTTGAAACTATTCAGCACGTGATTGTACAGAGCCAGGCCGATGCCAGTGGTGGAGTGGATGGAGCCCCGGGGGTAAGCGTTTCCTCGGCTCTGGATCAGTTGCTGACCACAATAGATTCTCAGCATTCGCTGTTTTAACCGGTATCGGAGTAAGCATCTTATGACTTGCTCCGAAAACTTACATTATTTACATAATTTTATCGATATTGAGCCTGGTCGCCTATATTTTTAGCGCTAATTGTCCTATGCTTATACAAAATGACTGTTATAAATAACTAATATTAAGTGATTACCTGTCATTTGATTTGTTCAAATGAAGTAATTTTCACTCACGTCCACATTGATGACGCTGCGCAGTTCATTTCAATTTATCATGCGAAATATGGCGGAGTATTGTATGGCTGATATACAAGGCGATGACAACGACAATATCATATTGGGTACTTTGCTGAATGACCGGATTCTGGGTGGTCTGGGCAATGATAATATCAACGGCAGAAGCGGTGACGATAACATCAACGGTGATGACGGCGATGATCGCCTGATTGGCGGGAGTGGAAACGACACCATTTCTGGCGATGCCGGCAATGACAGCATCAGTGGTGGTTTGGGCAATGATACTCTGAGCGGCGGTCTGGGTAACGACTGGTTAAGCGGCGATGATGATAACGACAGCATCAGCGGTGGCGATGGTAACGATCGACTCTATGGCGGCATAGGTAACGACAGCATCAGCGGTGATGCCGGTAATGACCTGATGAGTGGTGGAACCGGTATCGATATTCTGTCGGGTGGCTCTGGCGCAGACAACATCAGCGGTGATGATGGTAACGACATTATCAATGGCGGAGACGGCCTTGATCGTCTGGCTGGTGGCCGGGGTGATGACACCATTAATGGGGATGCCGACAGGGACAGCATCAGTGGTGGTATTGGGAACGATACTCTCAACGGCGGCCTGGGTGACGACTGGATCAGTGGCGATGATGGTAATGACATTATCACCGGTGGAGACGGCAATGACTTAATGTACGGCGGCCTGGGGGATGACGCGATTAATGGCGACGCTGGTAACGACCGTCTTTTTGGTGGGGCTGGTATCGATACACTGCTCGGTGGTACTGGCATTGACACCATCAATGGTGATGATGGTAACGATATTATCAGCGGCGGCGATGGTGTTGACCGTCTGCTCGGCGGCCGGGGTGACGACAGCATCAACGGCGATGCCGGCAACGACAGCATCAGTGGCGGGGCTGGAAACGATACTCTAAACGGCGGCCTGAATGATGACTGGCTCAGCGCGGAAGACGGCAGCGACATCCTCAATGGTGGGGATGGCAACGATCGACTGTTTGGCGGCGTCGGTAATGACACCGTCAAGGGCGATGCTGGCAATGATCTCATCTATCACAACGTCAGCCAGAATCTTGGTGACATCGACGCATATGATGGCGGTGCAGACAACGACACGCTGTTTCTGCAGGTCAGCAAACAGCAATACGCGGCCATTGCCAGCACCAGCCTGATTGCCGATTTTGCCAGCAATCCGGTTGCTACGCCCTTCAATTTTGGTTCTTATTCCAGCGCTCTTGGCTTTAACCTGAACATCAGTGCCGTGGGTATTGAAAATCTGGTTTTTGTTCAGGCGGCTACCAATACCAATGACGTAGCGCCGGTTATCACCTCTCCCAATAGTTTTTCTGTACTCGAAAACATCAACGATACCACGGTGATTGGTCAGGTCAGATTTACGGACCAGGACACAGTCAACGGAACAACCACCTACCGTATCGTCAACGATCCGGGTAATCTGTTTGAAATCAGCGCCAGTGGCGCAATCAGCCTGCAGGCCGGTAAACAGCTGAATTTCGAATCGCAGTCCAGTCACAGTATCAGTGTCGTGGTTAAAGACGGTGTGTATGATTCTGCTGCTCAGGTTATTACGATTGCGGTTCAGAATGTGAATGAGGCACCAACTGCTGGAGCCGGTGTCGTTCTTTCGCCGATAGCGGAAGACAGCGGCGCGCGTGTGATAACCCAGGCCCAGCTGCTGGCCAACGCCCTTGACGTGGATGCCGGCACCAGCCTGCAGGCGCTGAACCTGGCAATAACGTCAGGCGGTGGCAGTCTTGTCGATAATCTCGATGGTACCTGGACCTATACTCCGGCGCTGAATGATAACAGTGGCGTCAGCTTTGCTTTCAATATCAGTGATGGCAGCCTGAGCGTTCCCTCCACGGCCAGTCTGGACATTACCCCGGTTAATGACGCGCCGGTGGCGGGAGCTGCTATCAATCTCGGCACGATACTGGAAGACAGCGGCGCGCGTGTAATAACCCAGGCCCAGCTGCTGGCCAATGCCAGTGACGTGGACGCCGGCAGCAGCCTGCAGGCGCTGAACCTTTCCATAGCCAGCGGCGGTGGCAGTCTGGTGGATAATAACAATGGCACCTGGAGCTATACGCCCGCGCTTAATGACAGCAGCAGCGTCAGCTTTAACTTTAATATCAGTGATGGCGGCCTGAGCACGGCCTCCACGGCAAGCCTCGATATTACGCCGGTTAACGATGCACCCTCTGGAACCAATAAGACGCTGGCCATAGTAGAAAATGGCTCCTATCAGTTCAGCGCGTCTGATTTTGGTTTTAGTGACATCGATGCCAACAGTCTGCTTTCTGTCAGGATAGCCTCTGTGCCCGTGGCCGGCAGTCTGGTCCTTTCGGGTCTTAACGTAACAGCTGGGCAGACTATCGCGCTGGCGAGCATTCCCAATCTGACGTACATACCCTCTGCCAATACAATTGGTAATAATTACGCCAGCTTCACGTTTCAGGTTCGGGATAACGGCGGCACAGCCAATGGTGGTATTGATTTGGATCCGACTCCCAATACCATGACGATTGATGTCGAACCCAGGGCAACGGTATCGGCCAGCACCCAGATAGACAATCCCACGGTTGCTGGTATTGCTGACAGTATTACTTTGAACATTGATGTCAGTGCCGGTACCAGTTACGTGGAAATCAAATTACCGGCCAGTTTCAGTCTCAGCGCTGGCAGCTACAACAGCGTCAATGATAAATGGACGGTTGCAACAGCCGACCTGCCCGGACTGAGCATGACTGGCGATGCAGCCAATGGGCTTGTGTTCCAGTTTCAGGCCTTTAAATCAGCAACCAATTTTTCCAGTGTGCAAAGCATCACCTACGACATGACCGCTCCCCCTGACGTTGCCGATATTCATTTAAACGCGCTGGGCAATCAGGGATTTCTTATCGCAGGCCGGGTCAACTTTGATCAGGCAGGGTACAGCGTAGCCAATATTGGTGATATCAACGGAGATGGCCGGGACGATCTGCTGCTGGGGGCGCCTCAGAACGATGTGAAAGGTTCAGGCTCAGGTGCCGCCTATGTTGTTTATGGCCGAACGGCAGGGAATGATTTTAGTACCATCAATCTGAACAGCCTGGGCAGTGACGGTTTCCTGATAAACGGCGTAACACCCACATTTAATTTGTCTCAATCGGGTAACAGTGTGTCGTCAGCCGGCGATATTAACAATGATGGCTATGCTGACCTGATGATAGGCTCCCCCGGCGCAGGAAATTCTTTCGCAGGCTCGGTATCCATCATCTATGGTACAGGTTCGGGCGCGGATATGGCCGATATTAATCTGGACAATCTCGGGTCGAGTGGATTTCAGATTACGAACAGCTCTGGCAGTTCTACGAATGGAGCCTTTGCTGGTATGAGAGTGTCGGATGCTGGTGATATTAATGGTGATGGCCTGAGCGATTTACTGGTGGGAACAACCGGTACCACCGGCGTTGCCTACGTGGTGTATGGCAAGACCGGTGTTGCAGATATCGCCGATCTGGATTTGGCAAGCCTGGGAACCGCGGGCTTTAAGATGTCGGCCACAGGTCTTTACCCTACGAATATGGTAGGTTTCACGACGGTTTCGTCGGCCGGGGATATCAATGGTGATGGATATGCAGATCTGATCGTGGGCTTTGAGACGGCGAGTAAGGCTCAGGTCGTTTATGGCAGCTCATCAGGCGGTGACATGCCTGATATCGATCTCAATAATCTTGGAGCCGGCGGTTTTAATATTACTGATCCTTCCGGTTCGAAGCTGGGTCGTACGATGTCCTCCCTGGGAGACATCAACGGTGATGGCCTGGATGATCTGGCAATAGGCGCTCCCGTCAATTCGGGTTTGGGTAAAGCCTATGTTATTTATGGCACTGCTGGTGGCGGCGATGCCGCGGACATTGATGTCAGCAGTCTGGGAACAAGAGGTTTTGTGATAACAGGTGAGTCGTCTGGGGCCGGCTGGTCAGTCAGCGAGGCCGGTGACATTAATGGCGATGGCGTGGGTGACATCCTGGTGGGTGACTATAAAATCGACGAAAGCGGTGCATCGATTACGGCAGGCGGCGCGGTTTACGTTGTGTATGGCCGTTCATCCGGCGGCGATCTGACCGATATCAATCTGGCCAGCCTGGGTGCGAATGGATTTAAGATTTTTGGCGCGGAAACCAATGCTTATGCCGGCTGGTCGGTTTCGGCAGCGGGCGACATCAACGGCGATGGCATGGATGATTTGATTTTAGGTTCTCCCTACGCCACCAGCTCAGCAAATCCGGGAGGAGCCTACGTTATTTACGGCAGCCATCCAGCCAGTGTTCCACAGCAAATCATAAATGGTGGCAGCGGCCCAACGATTCTGACCAGCAGTGCCCTGAACGACACGCTGGTCGGCAGTACCGGTAATAACACCTATCGTTTTGATACAGATACCAGTCTTGGCTCGGACAGCATAACGGATACGGGCGGCACGGACACGCTTGATTTTTCGTCCACCACAAGCCTTGGTGTAACGGTCAATCTCGGCCTGTCGACCCTGCAGAACGTTAACAGCAATCTCAGCTTGACGCTGGGCAGCGCGGTGCTGGAGAACATCGTTGGCGGCAGTGGTAATGATACGCTGACCGGTAACACGGCCAACAACATCATCAGCGGCGGAGCCGGTGATGACACCCTGACTGGTGGCGCCGGTTCGGATACCTTCGATTACAATGCGCTGACTGACCGTGGTACGGGAAATGAGATTATCAGCGGTTTCACCGTTGGTGCCGGTGGTGACAGGCTGGATCTGCACGATCTGCTGACCACGTTCAGTGGCTACAATGGCAGCAACGCCTTTTCCGCAGGCTACGTCAGCTTTCAGGCCAGCGGTGGCAATACCATCGTACGGGTGGATGCTGATGGCAGTGCCGGTGCAGGAGCCGCTGTGACCCTGGTGACCCTGAGTAATGTTACCCTGCTCGCAACGGATACAAGCAATTTAATCACCCCCGTCATGCTGGATTTGAATGGCGATGGCAAAGTCAGCTCTCTTTCGCTTGCCGAGAGCAAGGTCTATTTCGATGTGACGGGAGATAATCAGTCAGAGCGCCTTGCCTGGGTAGCCAGACAGGATGGTGCGTTGATCTATGACCAGAACAACAATGGTGTGGTAGACAATGTGAATGAATTCGCATTCACCCGACTTGCAAGTGGGGCGGCCACAGACCTGGAGGCTCTGCGTATTTTCGACAGCAACAATAACGGCAGACTGGATGCCGGCGATGCCGAATTTTCAAAATTCAAAGTCTGGCAGGACAGCAACGACAATGGCGTGAGTGATTACGGGGAAACGCGCAGCCTGGCCGAGCGTGATATTACATCCATCAACATAGACGGCTCTGTTCAGGTATCACAAAACGGCGACATGATGATTTACGGCGAGGGCAGTTTTACCCGCGCCGGCGGCAGCTCAGGTGTGCTGGTTGATGCGGCTGTATCGTACCAGCAGACAAATTATAAAATGTCCACGACTCTGCCGACTGATCATTCGGATTCGGATGTTCAGAGCCTGATTAATCAGTTGCTGGGCCATGAAACCCATGGCGGTCTTATGCAGGTTATTCTGAACAGCCTGCCTGAGGCGGAGCATGCGGAGCTGGCAGCATTACTGAACCCTCTGCAAAGCATTTTTGACAGCGTTCAGCATGTGCTGGCACAGAGTCTGACTGACACCGGCACCGGAGCGGCCGGGGCTCAGGGCGTGAATATTTCCTCGGCTCTGGATCAGTTGCTGACCACAATAGATCCTCAGCACCCGTTATTTTAAGGGGGCCATGCTGAGTATTGTATGAACGGCAATAAGGTATTAGTGAACTGAGTTTGACTGGAGCGCCGAATGATTTAACAATGTACCTGAATTCAGGTAATAATTGCATCTGTAGGCTGGGCCTTGGCCCAACAATCAGCTTAGGCGCCAATGCCATGTTGGGCCAAGGCCCAACCTACGTCATATCAAGCGTATTGTGATGGATATTGATTCCATGTAGCCGGCATTGGAAGCACGTGTATTGTTTTCAATTATTCGGCGCTCCAGGACGTTGAATTGTCAAGAGACCTGGATGAAATACCGCTTGATTGTTTCACGTGAAAGCAGGCTCACGCATGGCCACATCGGTGACGCCGCGCTGCTGGTTCTCTTTTAATTGAATAATAATTCGCCTCAAAGACCGTCCTTTTAATGTAAATCACTGGCTATATCAACCCGAGCAACTACACTTTCAGAATAACAGCTGGAGATATCGTGTACGTTTCAGCAGAGAACAGGAAAAAGCTTACGCTATGCGCGGTGCTTATCGCACTGTCAACCATGTCGCTTGTTCTTGGTCGAACCTTATCCAACACCCTGCTGTTAACTCAATATCATCTCCGTATTCTGCCGTGGTTTTACATTGGGCAATCGGCATTCTTTATTTTGGTTATGTTCGCTATCAGTATCTGCCAAAATAAATACCCTGAGCGGTTTGCCCTCATCTATAAGACCGTGGTGTCCGCCATCCTGGTCCTGCTCATGGCTGGTCTGCATTTCCCCTTCAGCGAATTAGCCTTTATTACCGCCGTCATACTGTGGACATTCAGCGGTATCAGTTCCATCATTGCCTTGAATTATGCGTCCAGATGTTTTGATGTGCAGGAGTTCAAACAATATAACTGGGTGCTGCAGCTGACAGGTACCCTTGGTGCGGTGGGGATAGGTCTTATCATGGCGCGTATCCCCTTGAGCTATGACAGGATAGGCATTCTCAGCCTGATGCTGCTGGTCGAGCTTCTCAGTATCCTGTGCATTTTACCTCTCAGCATTTACCAGCATGGCATTACGCAAGACAGCCATAAAAGTTCTCCCGGATTGCTTGCCTCTGTCCGCCAGAATACCCTGTTCAAATACCTTGCATTGATCATGATTGCATCCGCTTTTTTGAGCGTACTCATCGATTACAATTTTAAGCTGGCTCTGGCCACAGAAATTGAAGAAAAAAATCTCACGAATACGGTCAATCTGATTTACGTGACCAGCATCGTCTGCACGCTGATGGTTCAGGTATTTCTGCAGGACAGGCTTGTGCAGAAAATGGGTAGCAAGAAGATAGTGATTTTTTTCCCTCTGGCGATGCTGATAAGCGCACTGGCTGCTGTTTTTTATCCAGGATTTACCATGATTGCGGTATTATTTATAATCAATCAGGTTGCAAGCAGTTCCGTATTCACCCTGTCAGAAGGCTTGTACATCAGTATTCTCCCGCAAGGTATTCGACATGTGGCTCATTATTATCTTGACGGAAGCATCAAATCGTTTGGCATCATGCTGGCGGGTCTGGCCGTCTTTGTTCTGGTTTATTTCGGTAACCAGCGTGCCGGACTTATATTCGTTATTGTTGCCGGTTTATATGCTGTTTATCTCTGTCGGCACGCCATCACAGCCTATACTGTCCAACTCACCGAATCCGTGTATCTGCGGCGTTTTAATCCTGATTTGATCGAGATCACGGAACGTGATGATCGGGAGATTGAACACATCTTCAGTCAGTCTCTGCAGAGCCAGAGTCTCGATGCGCAATTCTTTGCCCTGCAGCTGCTGAGCAATTACACGCACAAACGCCTGCCTGCGTCCCTCGAGACGCTGCTGCTGTTAAGCCCTAATCCCGATATCCAGAAAGGAACGGCTCGTCTGCTTGCCGCTCACCGGGATCAACGAGAGTTTGAAAAAAGTGCCAGCGAGGTCTTTATCCACTCCCACGATGACAGTGTGCGCTGGTTTCTCTGCCTGTATCTGCTCAACAGCCGACCTGACTTTCTGATGCAGTATGCCGCCGGCTCTCAACATCAGAACAGTCTGGCCTCAACCTGTATTCGAGCCTTGATTTATCTAAAGCTGGGCAATATTCAGCAGCACATCACCGCCCTGCAACAGATTCTGGCTTTGTATCAGTCTGACGACTACGCCAGGAAAAAATGGTTTCTGCGCCTGTTGCGAGAGATGCCCGATTTACATGATGATGTTTATCTCATCAAAATCATCAACGAAGGGGAGTTGTCACTGAAAGTGCTGGCTATCCAGCAGATTGGCTCCACGCCCAGCCCAGCTCTGGTTGCCTGCCTGATTGAACACATAGGTGTTCTCGGACTGCGCCATACACTCAACGATTGTCTGGTCCGTCTTGGTGATGGCATCACACCACAGATTGCCCATCGTCTGCATCACAGCCACTCGTATTCGGTCAAAACAAACTGTCTGCTGATACTGAGCCTCATCATGGGGGAAGAATCAGAACGCTGCCTGCTGGATACGCTGCGCAATACGCCGGACATGATGGTTAAAACGATTGCTGCCAAATATCTGGCTTATCATTGTGTGAAGAAAACAGCCAGCGAGCGGGTCAATGCATTTTTAAGCCAGGGAGAAATCATGCGTGAAATATCTCTGTACCAACGCCTGCATGCCTTTCTTCCGCATAATAATAATCGCGATGCCACCAATGAAATCAATGCCCGCATCGCTTTACTGAAAAAGCGGGTTCTTTTCTATTTCGCAGCCCTCAGTGGTTCGGTGAATATCTTGAACAGCGTTCCCTTGTTAAGCAACCCTCAAACCAGTAAAAATCAAAGAGCCATTGCCCTGGAGCTGATCGACAACAGCATCAGGGATCGTAAGATGGTATCGTCGCTGTTGACCCTGTTTACCGATCAAAAAATACGAACCGCCCATGACCAGCCCTGTTTTCCGGAAGATCCTCTCCTGGAAACCTGTTTACACAACATAGAGAGTCAAAATATGGAATCCATTTACCTGCTGACCAAATTACGACGGCTCGATTTATTCAAAAACCTGTCAGCCGAAACCCTGCTCACCCTTGTGAAATGCTGTGTCAGCATGGACATGATGAAGGATGAGATCATTTTCAGAGAAGGTGATCCTGGAGATGGCCTGTACCTGATTGACTCCGGCGAGGTGATTGTCAGCAAAGAGGGCAAGGTAATCTCACGCCTGACCGAAGGAGAATATTTCGGCGAAATGGCACTGCTGGACGATGCTCCCCGCTACGCGACAATCACCGCAGGCTCGGAAGGAGCTCTGATTTTCATCAGCAAACAGGACTTCGACAGCATCACTGATGAAGTCCCGGATATCATGAAAAGTATCGTCAAGCAGGTGATTCATTATTTGACAGGCGTGACAGCTGGGGACAAGGCCCGGGAATAAGCATCAAGCGAAATCCAGCCATGGTAGCCCGGATTAGCGCCAGCGTAATCCGGGAAGCAGGCTGCATCTAAGCGAACAGAATCGGCTCAGTCTGCCTGCGTTCCGCGCTTTGTGCGCGGAATCCAGCGCGGAACTCGATTCAAGTACGTCTGGATGCTGTGCATAAAGCGCAGCACGCAGGCGCCGGTTGCCCGGCTATTTATGGGCTGCTTAATGAGCCCTTAAGCAGGCTATGTTAAAATATCAGCAAAACCAAACAACCAGGCGCTCCCATGTTAGCTGTTTTTGACTTTGACAGAACCGTTACCTGTCTCCACACGTTTCGTAAGGCACAAATGTATGAAGAACCGGTCTCGCTTTTTTACCTCGAGCAGTATTTAAGAGGGAAGCAGGATGCTCTGACTAATGTAAAAAAAGGCATTTCTGATCACCTTAAACACGACGATGGCGAGCATTCCAGTGCCATTGCAACCTTCCACAATAACCATTCCATGGTAGCCGGTTATCTTTCCGTTATCTTTGACAAAAAACTGATCCTGCAGGAAACTCACTTGTCTGCAGATAAACTGATTGCCGTTGCACAATACCGGGTTGAGGGAATAGAAAAACCCTTTTTTATTTCATATATCAACGCGTGTGGGCCTCATTTTAATCCCACGCTTCACGCCCTGGGTAAAAGTAAAAACGAGCAGCTGATACACCTTCGCCAGCTGATACATACCTTAAATCCTGAGCAGGCAGAAACAGAGATAACATTTTATGATGACGACCTGAATAACTGCAGACAGGCCGTCTTACTGCCATTGACCAGGGTTTTTCATGTCGATACTGCTTTCTGTGAAACATTTGTCTGCGACCCCTGGCACGAATCACTGAAAGCTGATATGCCATCGCCTGCAGCAGCCAGTTCCAGCAATCCGCATCGATTTTTTGGCTCCTCATCCGCGTCATCACTTGAGAGCATCAAGATTATGATCAGCGAACATGAGCATGACAGGGTAGAAGACTGCGTAAGGAATCACGGTGCCAATCCGAGTTTTATAGCCGGATTTTACGCCGAAAAAGAGAATCATGAGATGGTCGAGAAATATCGGGAAAAATACCAGGCATCCGTTAATGTGATCTTACAGGCCTATGTCAATGTCGGCTGTCTTGAGAAAGTCTCTGAATATCAGCAGAGATTTAACATTCCTGACAGCGATGTTGACTTATGTTTCGCCCGAGCGGCATACAGTGTTACAGAAACGCCGCCCTCTGAACAGGCCTCAGGCTCTCATCCTGGCCTGTAACGGACGGCTTGATGTCCCGCCTTAAAGGTAACTGACTCCTGAGCGGCATCTATACGGTCTTATTTACTGTTCTGATAATTATCAAAATTCGTGAATGCCTGTTTCACTGCATCCAGGCAATTAAGAATTTTTGGCTGGCCAACATAAAGCGTCAGCAGCATTAACATCTCTATAATCTCCGCCTTGCTCACGCCCTGCCGCAAACAGTTTTCAGTATGCAGTGCCACTTCAAACTGAACTGTGTTATCGGTAATAATCGACGCCAACACCATCAGTTCTTTTTCACGCATGCTGAGCGAAGGCGTTTTTTCCTGCCAGATTTCCTGTATTCCCTGACGCACAATAATATCCGCCAAGCCGGGTGAAAAATCCTCAATTTCTTTCAGCAAATCCATCGCCTTGGGTAAATAGCGATTCTTAATCGCCTCAAGACCATTTTTATAATCGTCGTTTTTATCATCCTGTTTCAAAATAAACTCCTTAAAAGGGGACTGTCCCCATTAAATTATAATCAATGTGTATGATTTTCAACAGCCTAAGTCCCGCTCAACAGGACGAACTCATACTGCTCGACGATGCCTGCAGACTGGCCTCCAGAGATGCTGCTTTGCCAAGTACATGAATTTTATAGGGTGAGCGTTCTTTTTCGGCTTCCCATGCAATTCCATCGGAATCACGGCCAACGGGCTTATGTGTCTGCAGTAAGGTAAGGCCAGCTGCCAGGTATGTTTGTCTGTAGGAGGCCCCAGAATGAAAAAAATCGTAGAATGTAAAGCTGGTTTCCCTGCTGCCTGAAGTAAACACCTGAGCTTTTATGGGCTGATCTTCAGCAAATTTTTCTTTTCCATCCATTTGTATGTGTGGTGTATTTTCATCAAAATCATTATTAAATGTATACCATTTATTGGAGCGTAGGTAGGCCTGTTTTGAGCAGTTGGTAATGATTGCAACACCGGATGCAGATAATACCGACTGAATAGTCTGCAAAATCATGGCCATGTCGCGCTGTTCGACTTCAACCAAAACAAAATTACAGATAACGAGATCAAATTCTTCGCAAAAATCGAGTTTTTGGCCAGGTGTTATCGTAGAAAATACAGCATGTGGCAAACGCTTTTGCGCCTGTTTAATATTTTCGGCATTGATATCTACGCCAAATACATCGATCTTATGACCGGAACGGGTAACTGCTTTTTCGATCAACGCCGTTGACAGGCCGGCCCCACAACCAAAATCCAGTATTTTGTACGCCTCTTTGGGGGTTTTGAAAAATAAATGTTCTTCCAGTAATTGGGGAAGATCCCGGTAAGCCAGGTAGAGCGTGGCGTCCAAATCCAGCAGGCTGTGCGTTTCAGCATCGCTGTTATAATTTGACTGGTTTTTTTGTGCATGAGATTTTATAGAAAACATACAGGCTCCTGAAAAAAAAGAGGATACTTTTTATCTTAATTCTGAACGTGGTTTATTTTTTAGTTTCCGCATAATTTAATACAGCATCGGTTACAAGAGAAGGACAATATTTACCGTCCTTTTAAAATATGATGAGGCTGCATGTGCTTAATGTTATACCAAAAAAACGAGCATACCGGAGCGGATTTTTTAAAATCATGGATGTCACCACTATGCATACAAGCGGATTTGCTGCTATCAGCAGTGCAAGATGCAGTGTGGGTGAATTAATCAATCCAGGAATTATCAAACCAATCAGATCAATGAATCCAATAATGCCTATGTAGAATAATGCCCATGTATTTTTCCTGGTAATGAAGAAAAGATTGGCTTCTTTAAGGACGAGAATTACTGCGATACAGGTAAATCCTAATGCGAAACCCGTCAGGTGCGTCAGGAGGGCGTAGCTGTGTCTGGCCACGATCCCTGCGAGATCGAATTTTGTAAAAAATACCGATATCAATATCAAACAGATAAGTACAATTATCAAAGATACCAGTCTAATGCCGATACCTCGGGTCTGTTTTTTTGTCTTCACAAAAAACTCCTTTTACCATTTCCCAGTTGTGATATAGTCCTGTTTTATAAGGGGTGATGCGAAATTTGTTGCATATATGCAACGGAATCTACTCTTGTTATAAATTTTTGTCAATCTTGTGAGTTGGTATATTTGTGACCTCGGATATTTCAAGTAATACAATTAATCTCGTGCTGAACGAGTTAATCAAAATAAAGTCGAAGCGTGATGGTGTTAAGTTCACCAGTTCAAAATTGGCTCATGAGCTTGATTTGCCACGATCATCAATAAGTAGACTGATGCATCCAGATAAAGATAAGAGAATGACTAATCCAACAATAGGGACGCTGATTAAGATAGTCGATTTTTTTAAAGCGGATGGTATTCCTGTATCTATTGATGATTTTGTTGGTACCAGAAAAACAATAGTTAATGTCCAGGAACAGGCACTTGAGCCATTGACGCACACCAAAACCGTGCCAGTGTGTAATTGGTATGGTGGACAGGAGCAATCCGATATTAGAATAAATGTGTGCGAAAATGAGCAAAATATAAATCTTATTGCTTTCATTGCAGAAGAGGATTTCAAGCCGATTTTTAAAAAGGGATCTGTCTTTATAGTTAATAAAGACGTTCGTCCAGAAAATGATAATATTGTAGGGATAAAGCTTGAAGTTGACGGTAAAATATTAATAAAAAAACTACATAAAAATAATAATAGATTATTCGTATCCAGATTTGAGAATGATCTTGAAGAAATTGAGCTTTCACCCGAACAATACTACGATATAATCGGCGTGGTTGTTCAAATAATTGCAAAAACCTGAAGTATTCATCTGTACGGAATATTATGAACTCACTATTTAAAGTCTTTCTAATAAAAATTGATGCTTTTTTTTGCTCTTATCTTGGTTTAAGCAGGACCTACTCTCGGCCAGAAAAAGTTGCTTTCATTTCTGATTCATTGTTTATCACAAACACTGAATCGAATAAAAGACATTTGCATACGATACCCTTCAAAGAAATGAATTTGTCGGAATATTCTGACGAAGATAAAGATAAATTAGGCAAGGCAATTGGTAAGTCGATCGCGACTAATCTGATTGTTAAATTTCAATAAAAAGAATGATCAATACACTATGAATCAAAATCAGCCTGTCCAGCATTATCCTAAATATTTGTGGTTTTTGGTATTGTCATTTTCAATGGTAGTAGCGATATCCAATTGGTACGATGCTCGTTTAATCAATTTATTTAGTATTACGGTAACACCAGGCTCGCTGTTATTTCCTGCTACATTTTTACTCTCCGATATTATAACGGATGTTTATGGATACAAGCACGCTCGCAGAGCTATCTGGGTTGCGCTTTTTTTTAATGTCATCTTTATACTATATGGTAAAATACTAACGCTGATGCCTAGCCCGGATTTCCCTAATAACAATGAGGCTCTGGATAAGTTAATCAATATGAATTTTTGGATTATTGTTGCCTCGTTTATCAGTTATATTGTTGCTGAGCCATTAAACTCGTATTTGGTGGCTAAATTGAAAATAAAAATGCAGGGTAAATACACGGGTTTTCGATTTATTGCATCAACCATTATTGCTTCATCAATTGATACACCTTTATTTGTTCTTATTGCCTTTCATAAAACCCTGACTTTTGAAACTATGAGCACCATGATAGTGTCAGTCTGGTTTATAAAATGCCTTGTTGAAATCGGCCTTTTGCCTTTTTCAATCAAGCTGACACAAATAATCAAAGACAAAGAAAAAATTAATATTTACGATATCAATACAGATTTTGCTCCATTCAGTATTGATGTTACTTATTCAGCCGAAAACAACAAATATGAAGGGTTATCATGAAAAAAGCTGTAATACTACTTTCTGGAGGGCTTGACTCCACAACCTGTCTGGCTCTGGCCGCTTCGGAAGGTTATGAGTGTTATGCCCTGAGTTTTGACTATGGGCAGAAACATAATGCCGAGCTTAATGCTGCAAAAAAACTGGCGCAGATATTTCAGGTCAGACGGCATGAAATTATCAAACTGTCGATTGGGAGTCTGGGAGGCTCGGCCTTGACCGATGACAGCATCGACGTGCAGGATTACAGTGGCGCCAGCGAGATTCCATTAACCTACGTGCCGGCCAGAAACACCATTATGCTGTCCATTGCCCTCGGCTGGGCTGAGCTGCTGGATGCAGACAGGATTTATATTGGTGTCAGTTCGGTCGATTACTCTGGCTATCCCGATTGTCGTCCTGAGTACATTGAAGCGTTTCGCACCATGGCCAATCTGGCAACGAAACGGGGTGTGGAAGGGCATCCATTTGAAATCGTGGCGCCGCTGATGTATTTGACCAAAGCGGAAACTCTGCGTCTGGGATTATCGCTTGGCGTTGATTACTCGGAGACAGTATCCTGTTACAAGGCAACGGACGATGGGCTGGCCTGCGGGCGATGCGACAGCTGTTATTTAAGAAAAAAGGGATTTCTGGACGCTGAAACAGCGGATCCCACACGTTATGCAGGTGGTTAAAACTGACATGTTATTGATGCGTACTCGCTTGAAATTATTTATGCTTTCCTTTTTGTTATACCTGCACAAATTATTGTGAATTACATAAGGAAAAAAGAATGTATTGACGCATATGATTACGGGGGTTCATATAATCCCTTTAAAATATTTTCTAATGGAAATGATGATGAAAACCGGTATTTTAGGAGCCATGCTTGAAGAGATCGTGTTGATTAAGGAATTAATGGAAATAACGCACGAGGTTGAGATTGCTGGAAGAGTATATTACGAAGGTTCAATATGCGGTAATGATGTTGTATTGACGTTTTCACGTTGGGGCAAGGTGGCTTCAGCATCAACGGTTACTACATTGATAAACAAATTTGAAATTGATTCAATTTTATTTATGGGTGTTGCCGGCGCTGTAAGCCAGGATTTAAACATAGGAGATGTGGTTGTTGCGAGTGGTCTTTACCAGCATGATATGGATGCACGGCCTATTTTTGATCAGTTTCAAATTCCTTTAACAACAACGATTTTATTTAAACCAGCAGAACAGGATATTTGCCGAGCTAAAGCAGCAGCTGAGATTTTTTTACAGAAAATATCTGACAAAGTTCCAGATGGACTTTTGATAAAATATGCTATTTCAGATCCCAAGGTACATACTGGTCTTATTGCTTCAGGTGATCAATTTGTTTCGGACCCAATTAGACACGTTAATTTGTCTATGAACGTGAATAATCAAAAGACCTTAGCTGTTGAGATGGAAGGTGCAGCCATCGCGCAAATATGTTCTGAATATGATTTACCATTTATTGTGATTCGAACAATATCTGATAAAGCTGATCACAGCGCTGTCCTTGATTTTCAATCTTTTATTCGAGATGTTGCAAGTCATTATTCTGTAGGGATAGTGCAGTCTTTTTTTAGTTAAGCAAACAATTATAAATAAACAATAGGTTGTCATCATGCTTTCCCACCCAGATAAAAAAAAGAATCCCGTCTCACCAATTAAAATCGACTGCGCTGTCTTTTCGGCTATGCCGGAAGAGTTATCTGAGCTGGAGCGTGTGTTTTCGTCCTGTCCTGTTGTCTGTCACGAGCATCAGAATTTAATTTTTAGGATTTATGATATCAATGGTTTCCGGCTGCTGTTGACGCCGACAGGGATTGGTACTGTGTTTGCCGGCAGTATTATCACGCTGGTTCATAGTCTGTTTCGTATGGACTGTATGTTATTCATAGGTACTGCCGGAGCGATTCATGATGCCTTGAAAATCCGGGATATTATTCTGGTGGAATCGGCTTTTGAAGCGGAATCACAGAGCATGTTTTCTGCATTAAAAGATACGCCATTTGAAAGCTGCCTGACTCATCCGCTGACAAAAGAAGCATTGCGTCCGGTTTATGCTGCTGATCCCGATCTAATCGCGTTGGCTGAATCATCCATCGATTTGCCGATTATCCGAGGACCTGTTGTCAGTTCAAACTCCTTTCCGTCGCCCAAAGAGCTGTTCCCTGATCTTAAAAAAGATGGCGTGCTCTCCATTGATATGGAAACCTCCGCTTTTTATCAAATGGCATGGCTGTTGGGCATACCGTCCCTTGCCGTTCGTGCCGTCAGTAACCAGCTGGATCATCAGGGCGACGATGAACACGTTGCGGAGTCTGATGTTGCCGGCAGCATCCGGGTTGCCAGTGAATACGTAATAAAGCTGATACACGTACTGGCAAAACAACATCCAAATGAGCAGAATGTAAGTAGTTCGATTTCTTCAGTAACTGTTTGACTATTCCGAGAAGGATTATCATGAAAAACGCCGTAATATTACTATCTGGAGGGCTTGACTCCACAACCTGTCTGGCTCTGGCCGCTTCGGAAGGTTATGAGTGTTATGCCCTGAGTTTTGACTATGGGCAGAAACATAATGCCGAATGCAGGTGGTTAAAACTGACATGAAAGAATCATCAGGGAATTTTGTCGTTAAAGTCCATGATCTGATTGATCTGGTCGTTGCCCCCAAACAGAATCCATTTTCGGATTACGAACCGGAGTGCAACGGCCAGGCTTCTTTGCCGCGGGCTATTCTCAGATGGGAATCGGCCGGTAGCCGCGATTTTTCAACGATTGACATTCATCTGCCCAGCAAAAAAGCCAGGGAAGCTGACACAGACCATGTCAGTAACATGTTTTATCATTACATGACAAACCGGGTGGAAGAAAATAACGATAAAATGTTTTTACTGCGCCGAAATCTGTCGCATGCCTTTCGTAATGCCTTGATTTTCCTGACTTTCTGCATGGGTCTGGTTACGCTTCTCAACAGTTCGTCCTTTGCATCGGGTATGCCCGTTTTTCGCAGCGTGCTGACAGAAGGCCTCACGGTTATCGGCTGGGTTGCATTATGGCGTCCGGTTGAGCTGCTTATCAATGACCTTGGATTGTTGCGGAAAGAGCGGTTTATATTTCAAAAACTGTTGAAATCAAAAATAAGAATCATCCCTGACGATTCGTTTTAATGTGAGTTTTTCGTTCGGGATGACGTGCTTCCTTGGGAGCGTCAGCGAAGCAATGATGGCAAAAAATAGCTCGCTTATGTTATCCCCTCGCCCGTGCCCTGGATGGTAAAAATATGCTATAACGTATCATCAGAGCAACTCGTCTTCAGGAAGAATTGACATGTCAGAGCCTTTAACATACCCGGTTGTTATCGTTGGCGCAGGGCCTGTTGGATTGAGCATGGCCATTGGCCTGGCGCGCCAGGGCATTGCGTCTCTGCTGCTTGAAAAGCATCCCTCCACCACCAGCCATCCCAAAGCGCGAGGGGTTAATATTCGTACGATGGAAATTTTTCGAGGCTGGGGCATGGAGGCGGCTTTGCGATCGCATCAGCTGCCGCGCGAGGCGCATCGGTTTATCTGGCTGGATTCCCTGCAGGGAGAAGAAATTACCCGCATCAATGCCGAAGCCAGGCCACAAACGCTAAGCCCCACCTCAACCGCCTTGATTTCTCAGGACTGGGTGGAGCATGAACTGCTGCAGGCTGTGCAAGGCTACCCGCTCATTGACTGCCGTTTCAGTACACGTGTTCAAACCATCAGACAAGATAGCAACAGGGTCGATGTCACCCTCGAAGAGGTGATGACGGGCACCCAGTCCAGGGTGTATGCCAATTACCTGGTTGCAGCCGATGGTGCGTCCAGCCCAATACGTCAGGAACTGGGTGTTGGTATGGATGGACGCGACAATATGGGCGAATTCTGCAATATTTATTGTGAAATGGATTTGTCCCGCTACCTGGCGGATCGCCCGGCAGTGGGGTATATCTTTACCAAAGAAGATTACACGGGGACCTTTTTGCTGGCGAAGGACGGCCAGAAAAAATGGCTGGTTGGCGTGCGCTACGATGTGATACCGGGCATGTGCCGGGAAACCTTTACGGATGATTTTTGTCTCGATTTCGTTGCTGGTTTGATTGGTGACCCAGATATTCGCGTTTCACTGATCAATAAGGCATTCTGGAGTATGGCGGCTCTGGTGGCCACAACCTATCGCTGTAAGCGCGTCCTCTTTGCTGGCGACGCTGCCCACAGGCTGCCACCAACCGGTGGTTTGGGCATGAACACGGGTATACAGGATGCACATAACCTGGCCTGGAAGCTGGCGGCGGTGATCAAGGGCCAGGCCAGTCCGGATTTGCTGGATACGTATTATCAGGAGCGCGCACCTGTTGCTGAAGCCAATATCGCCTGGAGCGTCAAGAACGCCGAGCGATTCAACACGATTTTTACCGCTCTGTATGAAAAGAACTACGATGTCATGACTCGTGCACTGGAAGAGCAGCATGAGCATTTAAATCAGATTGGTCTCGATATTGGTTTTTGCTACGCCGAAGGAGCGTTGCTGCCGGAGCAGGGCGGGCAGCCCACGGCCTCGGCTGAGTGCTATACACCATCGACACGACCTGGCTGCCGGGCGCCACACTATCCTTTGCTGCGGTTCGATAAGCCGATATCCACACTGGATCTCTTTGACCAGACCTTTGTCCTGCTCAGCAGCGATACCTGCCAGGCCTGGCGGGATGCGGCGCAATACTGCCACGATTTCCCTCTGGTCAGCTATCAGGTGGGCGCTGCCGGGGAGTTGCAGGATCCGGCGGGAGAGTGGCAAAAAGTCTATCAGATATCACCCGAGGGTGCGGTGCTGGTGCGTCCAGACGGTCATGTGGCCTGGCGCTCGTTTGGTATGCCGATTAATCCCGGGCAGTCCTTGAAGCAGGCCCTGGAGGCCTCGCTGAGGAAATCGCGCTCGCAGGATTAGCAGAAGAACCCATCCGTCAGGTCTGGGTTCCCTTCTCCGGCGGTTTGATACGGTACAAAATACAATAAAACGCGGGGACCAGAAACATTGTGAGTATGGCTCCAAAGGCCAGTCCAAACATGATGGTCACCGCAAGAGAAACCCAGAATATATCCTGCAGTAAGGGAATTACTCCCAGAATCGTCGTGGCAGAGGAGTTAACCACCGGCCTCAAGCGACTCACCGCCGCTGAAAATACGGATTGATACATCGTCATGCCCGCCAGCTGATTGGCCTTGACCTGATCCAGCAGTACAACGGAGTTTTTAATCATCATCCCGGACAGACTCATGGCCCCCAGCAGCGCAATAAATCCAAAGGGAGCCTGGGTTATGATAAGACCTGTCGTAATACCAATCATGACAAACGGAATAACCCCCAGAATGATGAGCAGAGGGCGGTAAGAATTAAATAACAGAACAATCATGATAAGCATCACCAGCACGGCAGGAAACAGACCCGGTATGAGTGCCTGCTGCGATTCCCTGCTGCTTTTGTATTCTCCATCCCAGGTTAATGTATAACCGGGAGGTAATTTGATTTTTTCAAATTCTGGCAGAATGGCGTCTCTGAGCGTATTGGCTGTTACGGAAAGGGGAGAGGCCTGAACGGTGATGGCCCGCTTACGATCCCAGCGCCAGATAATGGGATTAACCCACTGCAGACGGATGCCATCCAGCACTTGTATGGCCGGGATGGTATTTCTGTTCAGCAGTGAACTCACCTGAATCAGCGCCAAATCTACGGCCGCTTTTACCCTGTCGTTCTGCGGCTGGCGCATAATGATGGGTATCAGACTGTCTCCTTCCCGGTATAATCCAAGCTGGACGCCGTCATAAGCGCGGCGAAAGGCCTGTGCCAGGTCGGGTCGGCTAATGCCTGCCCAGCGCCCCCGCTCTTCCTGATAGTCCGGCGTAATCTGTAACACAGGCTCGCGCCAGTCGGAGCGTACATCAGTGGCATTGGGATTATTGCGAAGAATCGCCATGCCCTGTTCGGCAAGATCACGCAAAACCTCTGGGCTGGCATTGGCAGGGCCGCTGAAGCGGGCAGATATTTTCCAGTTATTAAACGCACCAACTGAGTATTTGCGGGCGCGAACCATGGCAGAGGGAAACTGCGTTTTACTCCACGCAGGAATGGTGTCAATCAGGCGATCGATATCCGATAAATTTCTGGTGTTAACAACCAGTTGCGCAAACGAAGAGTAAGGAAACTCGGATTCGACAGGCAGATAGAAACGCGGAGGACCCTGCCCAATAAAGGTGCTGACACTGGTAACGCCGGGATCCTTCAGCAGTTTTTGTTCCAGAATTTCAAGATCTTTCGACACCTGCTGGATTCGAGTGGCCTCTGGTGCCCAATAGTCAATCGTCAGCTGCAGACGTGATGAATCCGGGAAAAACATAATGGGTACAAAACGGAAGCCATAAAATGAAAACGCGAGCAATACAAACATGATCACGGAGAAGGCATAGCGATAGTGTATGGCTCGGGACAGCAGACCCTTAAACACCCGGTAAAAACGCCCATTGTAAGCTGTTTTCCCGTTCTCCGTCTTTTCAGGATTTGGAATAAAGGCCAGGCACATCAAGGGCGTTATCGTCTGTGAGAGAATCCAGCTCAGCAGAGACGCCGTTATAACAACGGTAAATAAACTGCCAGCGTATTCCCCGGTATCATTGGTTGAGGCAAAAATGGGATAAAAGGCCATCGAGGCCACAATGGTGGACGCAAACAGAGGCCAGGCGGAATGTTGTGCTGAGTCAATGGCTGCCTGCTCTCTGGGTTCGCCCTGGGTGATTCGGGTTATAAACCCATCAACAACGACAATCGAATTATCAACAGCGCCGCCCATCGCGATAATGAGCGCCCCGAGAGACACACGCTGCAAATCTATGCCCAGTATCTTCATCACAATAAAGGTGCCCAGGATGGCTAAAATCAATCCTGAGATACCAATAATGAGTCCGGAGCGTATGCCCATGGTCAGTGTTAATACCGCCAGTACGATGACGATGGCTTCCAGCAGGTTGATCATAAAAGAATTGATCGACTCCGCAACAATATCGGATTGCCATGAGATTTTCTGCACGTCGATCCCATGGGGCAGACCGGCGCGGAGTTCATTCAGGCGCCTGGTTATGTCACGTCCGACCTTGACGGAATTAACGCCAGCCAGGGGGGCGATGGCTATGCCGATGGCGGGCCGGCCGGAATAACGCATAATTTGCTGCGGGGGATCCTGATAGCCTTCCCATACGGTAGCAAAATCACGGATTCTTAACAGCTCAGAATTATTTTTTGGGCCCAGACCTGCGACCAGGGGCGTGATGGTCAAATTACCAATGGCTTCGGCTGAATGAAATTCTCCGGTTGGTGCGATGCGCAGCCTTTGTTGCTGGTGATCTGCCGATCCGGCATCGACCACCTGGTTTTGCAGGCTGAGGGTTCGTTGCAGATCGGCGGGCGAGACACCCATTTCAGCATATTGCGTGTTGTTGATATCCAGATAAATTCGCTTTTGCTGAACGCCCCATAAATCAACCCGGGCAACACCTGGAACAACGCTTAATTCCTTTTGCAGCTCCTTGGTGTAATGCTCCAGTTCCTTGTAGGTAAACCCGTCCGAACTGACCGCTAACAGAAACCCAAATACGTTGCCAAAATCGTCTCCCACCACAGGAGCGCTGACGCCCGGAGGAAGCTGGGGGCTGGCGTCCTGAACCTTATTGCGCAGGCTGTTCCACACCTGAGGCAGACGGTCAGACCAGTATTCGCTTTTAATATTGATTTTTATAATGGACAGGCCGGGGCGCGATATGGAGGAAATGTCTTTTACTTCCGACAGTTCCTGAATTTTTTTCTCAATGGGATCGGTAACTTCCAGCTCAACCTGCTCCGCACTGGCGCCTGGATAGGCCGTGGTGACAATGGCCGTTTTGACAGTAAACTCCGGATCCTCCAGTTGTCCCAGCGTTAAAAAGCTGAAACAGCCGGCGACAAACAGCATAAAGACCAGAAAACAGCTGGTCTGCTTTTTTTGAACAGCCAGTTTTGCCAGATTCAACATAAGTTCACTCGCTCTGGTTATTCAACAGTGTAACGACATCTCCTTCCCGCAGAGAATGAACTCCGGCAACCACCACCAGGTCGCCGGTTTTAAGACCGCTGATAATGGAAATTCCAGAGGTAACGAGTTCGCCAATAACAACCTGCTGTCGGTGAACCGTGTTGGTTTTTACGTCCACTATCCAGACGTAGGTGTTTTTATCGGGGCCGGGAGAAAAAACAGCGGAATCGGGAAGGGAAATCACTTGTTTACCGTCATTTTCTGGCAAAGCCGTGCTGATGAGGGCATTGCCAGCCATACCTGGCAGTATTTTGATGTCACCGGGCTGATCCATGGACAGGGTAACGGGAAATGTCCGGGTTTCGGTTGAGGCCTCATTGCCGATTTCCTTGATTTTTGCCTGTAATGACAACGCTGGAAAGGCATCAAAGCGCACGCTGATCTCTCTTACGTGAGGAATCATGCTGATCATGGTTTCCGGGATTTGCACCACCATTTCTATATGCGAGGTATCCAGCAGGCGGGCAATGGGTTGATTGGCCGTAACGGTTTGATGATTTTTAACGGAGATGCTGGCGATGCGGCCCGCGAAAGGTGCTCGAATAACGGCGTCCCCCAGCGTTTTTTCAGCCAGATCGACATTGGCTCTGGCCACGGTGGCTTTTGTTTTCAACAGTTCAAAATCAGCCGTAGAGATATGGCCGCCCCGGGATAACTGCTGGGCTCGTCTGTAGTTCTGCTCATCACGCCTTGCCTCGGCCTGGGCCGATTTTAGTCGGGCCTCAAATTCACGTGAGTCGAGCCTTGCAATCAGTTGACCCCGCTTAACCTGATCCCCTACGTTGATGGGGCGCTCTATCAGGCGTCCACCCACTTTAAATGATAAGTCAATTTCCTGAACCGCCTGAGCGCGACCAGGAAATGGCCGCTGGGTGGTATTGGCCTGCACACCAATGAGCTGCGTTTTTACGGGTCTTATCACGGGGGGCTTTACGCTGCTTCTGTCCTCACAGGCGGTAAGAAAGCAGGCTGGAACAGCGAATGCCAGCACCTGAAACAACAGACGTGCTTTTTTCATAAAAATCCCTTTTTTTTGGCTCATTCCCATGACGAGCCCTGTCAATAATCATTAGAATAGCGAAAATCCAGGCATGCATCCATGTCTGCGTAAGACTAAATATGTTGTCCCTGCCTTCGCAGGGACCACCGTCATCAAAAACCGCCTGGCGTGACCGCTATCAGGCCCGGCTCTACAGCAGCTGATTCACGTCTGGCAGCATACTGATCTTCAATGAACGACGTGCGTCGCGCCAGAGAGCCGTTACGATTCTCCGGGTCAATACGCTTTAACTCAACCAGCAGTTGCTCCATCGTCGTGATATTATCGACAGACTGTGGATTGTTGATACGGCGTACCAGGGCGGCCACCTCGCGCGTTTTAGACCGGCCCGCATGGCAGGTGAAAAACAGAAACAGAGGGTTATTGCCTTTGGCATAATCGTTCAGCAGAGCTTTGGCCTGCAGTAATTCATCCTGATGGCTATGGGTGCGGTAGATGCCCTGATAGGAGGCCGGAAACTGGAGCCTGCGTTGATCTAAAAACGCACGTCGAGTGGATTCAATGAGGCCTTGATGATGCTTCTGCCCTTCTGGAAAAGTAATGTTTATATTTTTTACTGTCAGAGGCAGATGCCCGGCAATGTGTGCAATCTGCTGGGCTGTTTTAGCCGTGTAATGCGTTATAAGGGTATTATGCCAGTTATCGTTCAGGGTCACAGTACGTACGGTGGGCGGCAGGTGAGAAAGAATGCGAATCAGCCTGTTGTCATCGCGGGGAAAATCTAAACAGCCGCTTAAATCAACGGTGTCAATATGAGGCGGGATGGAGCGCAGCAGTGTTTTTAGCTTTTCATCATCAAACGCTCTTATAATGAAACGCACTTCGCTTAAATCAAGCACGCTGGCGCTGTCAAATACGTTCCTGATGCGTCCTGTTGCAGTAACAAAATTTTCGCCCTCTAATGGCCGGTACAGAGTATTGCGATATGCTGTACCAAATGCATTGTTTAATGCTGTTATGAAGTCTTCTCTGAACGCGGCACTTTTAAGATCTTCATTCTGTTCGCTTTCTGCTGCCTGGCAGGCCGCGGCAAGAATTTCGCTGGCTCTTGAGCGAAGATTGCGGGGAAATATACTCAGGTACCGGCTCTCATAACTGGGCTCTGGGCTGACGCTGGCATTCTGTGTATTATAATGCTTTACGCCATAAAACCAGGCATTATTGAAATGCTCTTGAGTAAACACAAAAACCTCTTCATTTTCTGTTACATCAGCGTCCTGTTCTAAATCTACGTTTGATAAATCTGAATCCGAATCATTCCTGGTAAACATAATAATCCTCTCATATCAGGCATTAAAGCTAAGCAATATAATACCCTGATAACCTTAAGAGAATATTATGTCCAAAATGATCTGTTTTTGATTTTCTTTGTACCGGACAAAACTCCGGTCTGTATGTGGCTATGATCAAATAGCAGACACGTAGCCCGGATTAGCGCCAGCGTAATCCGGGAAACAGGACACAAACATTGAACCGATCCAGGATGACCATGGCGTCCCGGATTACGCTGGCGCTAATCCGGGCTACAAAAAATCCTGATTCAAAACCAGCCTTTTTCACATAAATAACGCGTGAGGAATAGAGTCGATGGCGGTGTGAGCTGTTTTTGGGAAATCATCTGTCTGATTTCTTCGCTGTGATACCAGCCGATGATTCGTCCCTCATCGCACAGGCGGGGTTCTCCACTGGTCCGTACATCAAACACATGCCAGCTGTGAATATCGGCTCCACGACGACAGGGGTCTTCAAGGTGAAAGGATTCCGTTGGCCAGAGTGGATTCATCGACAGGATTTTCAGGCCGGTTTCCTCCCTGACTTCCCGTTTCAGGTTGTCATCTATGTTCAGGCCGGACTCCACATGCCCAGCCGGTATCGTGTATAAAAAAGGAAATTTTCGACGCAGGAACAATAAGATGAAGCACTCATTCTGACGCCTGCGGCTGATGATGGCTCCGGCGCTGTCGTGCACCAGTTCACCATCGCTGATGCGGTAACGGGTTTTGTCATCAAAAATAAATGCCCGTGACGAAAGATGAGCCGGATTGTCAAGGCAGACGAAATATTCGCCATCCCGGTTTTCATCAACACGCACCTCCCCACCACAGGCAATGCAATACATGCCCCGTGGTCTGGGATTTTTGTTCAGCAGTATCTGCAGCAGCGCGTTATTTTTCATTCTGGGCCAGAATTTTTTTCAACATCACTCGAGTTATAGCATAGACGGCCGGCAGGCCTTCTTCCAGGCTTAATTTGGTCGCCAGCGTTTCTGTTTCATTCAGCGGTCTGTCCGAAATGTAGTAGGCGAAACGTAAAATCACGTCGTCATCAATGAGTTTTTGTGCTTTGGCGCGATTAATTTCCTGAAGAAAATATCCGCCCTCCATTTCCATTCCGGTTATTTTCCAGAAATGCCGGTAATACCACAGCATGTCAGCGTTTTGCATTAAGGTGCCGAGAACTGTCAGCATGGGGCCGATATGCATAGGCCGTTGCCAGCCCAGCCCGGTAAAATCCTGCGGGCTTATATCCGCCCTGGGCGTAGGGTAAACGAAGTCGTTTTCCTGAATGATAAAGTGATCCGGAATGATAAGCTCGCCACGGTTGCCGACCACACTGCCGGTTTTACCCAGAATCGACAGGCTCTTGATTTTGCGACCAAACAGCAAAATCAAATTGCGGATAATCGGCTCGGCCTGCTTCCCATGGGCATAATCAATATTGATAAGAATGGCCTGTTTCTGTTTTGCAACCGGTGTGAGATGCGGATCAATGTGAGAGGATAATTTGCTTAAATCAACCAGACTGACGTTGATGCCGGTAAAACCTGGATTTTCCAGATGGAAAATACCATGAGCCTGTTCAAAGGCCTCGCGCTGCTGAACCAGCTCCGCGTTTTCCTCTGGAAATCTGCGAATGCCGGCATAAAGCCTGTCTGTTTCGTCATACAGCTCTGGGTATTTTGACCGGTCAACCAGCTTCGCTGCCTTTTGGTGTACCCAGGGCGACAGACAGTTTAATACGGAGTGTGTGTTACTGGATATGATGTGAACGTTCAGCTCGTTGTTGCTTAGAAAGTCGGGTATCTGCTGAATCAGGGATTCGCGAATCTCCTTGATCCAGATCTCCGACAGATCCAGGTTATAGCGCACGAGCGAAAATATTTCCTGTACCTGCAGCTCGCCTTCCTGTGCGTATATTTCAAAAAGTCTGTCCAGCCAGTCGTCTTGATAAATCGCTTTTAATTTTTCTGTTTCTTCATCTGAAAAGGGAAGGCTGGGTGTTTTGACTGCGCGTCGGTTTTCCTTCCGGTTCTGGCGGTAATAATGATGGGTTAAAAACTCGATGGCGGATGGTTTTTCAAGGAGGCGGGCGCGGATTTTTTTTGACTCAATGACGTAGGTGCACAATTTGGTTATAAAATCGATGTAATCCGTTACGTCATCCCGCAATACGGTAAAGATACGCCCGGGAAGCGTTTCATAAAAAAAACGCTTGCTTGATGAGCGTTTGTTTAACGGTTTGTTTGGATGATCTTTCTGATGTAAAACAGGTGAATCCAGTGCCAGAACCAAATGACTGGTTGATGTTAATTTGAATGGCAATCGCGCCATAACATAATCCAGAGCAAAAAAATCAATCTCCTGTTTCTGACAGTTTTTATGTAAGACAGGCGACAGTTTTTTATAGCTTTCAAGAAGATCAACCACGCGCAGTTTGGTTGCGATTTTCTTTTGTCTGATCAGATTTAAAAATTCATCATAGGGTTCAAATATTTTCTGCTTGTTGCGTAGAGACGATGCAAAGGCGTAGCAAAAGCTCAGATTGCTGGCGATTAACTCCATGATAAGCTCGCGGCTGACAATCAGGCACTCAACCCCTTTGTCTGCCCGAATGGTAGCCCGTCGGGAATGGAAAAAAAATACTGAGCGCTCGCCAAAATAAGAGGGGGCGTCAATGTTGCCTATCACCTCGTTATGGACGATGACGTTTACTCGGCCATTTAGCAGTAAAAACAGACGGTCCAGATTTTCTGTGGATTCTGCCGCACAGATGACCGTCATTTTTCGATATCTGGCATAGCTCGATTCCTGAAGAATTCGCTCTATTTCCGTATCGGTCAGGTACGAAAATGGAAGTATTTGACGGATGAGATTTGCGTGTCTGTTCATAAAAATGAATCCTTGCCATCGGCTTTTATTATCTTTTGCCTCGTTAAGTATAGACCTTGAGCGTGATTACATGCTTTTTTTCCAGTCATACGTTATAATTTGCGCCTTAATCCGCAAGGAATATTGTTCGTTTGTTTTGAGGTAATCACGTGAGTCATAAACCGCGTAAGCGTTTTGGTCAGAATTTTTTGCAAAGCCAGCCCATCATTGGCCAAATCCTGTCGGCACTGAATCTACAGGCCAACGACAACGTGGTCGAAATTGGTCCGGGAATGGGGGCGTTGACCAGGCCTTTGCTGCAGCGTTTAAACAGGCTGGTCGCCATTGAAATAGACCGGGATCTGCAGGCGTATCTGACAGAACAGTTTGGCGCACAGGGCCGACTTGAACTGATAGCCGCTGATGCTCTGACCATCGATTACAGCCAGTGGGGCACGGGGCTGCGCGTTATCGGTAATCTGCCCTATAATATTTCTACCCCATTGATGCTGCGTCTGCTGTCTTACGCAAACGGCATTGTGGATATGCACTTTATGCTGCAGAAAGAAGTGGTGCTGCGCCTGGCCGGCCAGCCTGGCTCGCGCGATTACGGTCGTTTGAGCGTGATAACGCAATACCATTGTGACGTGGAGCCGCTGTTTGATGTTCCACCAGAAGCGTTTTATCCGCCGCCCAGAGTGGAGTCGGCTGTTGTGCGCCTGACGCCGCATGTCAGTCCGGTGTATCCACCCGTGCCCATGGATGTGTTTCAGGCGGTGGTGGCCAGGTCGTTTTCCATGCGCCGTAAAACGCTGGCCAATAATTTAAAACCTGCCATTCAGGCCGCCCAGCTCGAATCACTGGGTATTGACCCCGGTTTAAGGCCGGAGCAGCTGTCGGTTATGGATTATGTGACCTTATCCAACTTTGTGGCAGACAGGCGTATAATACTGGCGTAAAACCAGCGCCATCAATTCCGGAGACTATTTTGTTTCACCGTTATGGAAAAAAAAGCGTTCCCACCGCGGGAGCTCTGCCCAAAGACGCAACACGCATGGCCAGCGCCGAGCAATTGCTTGCCGACGATAAACGCCGTGCGCTGATGCTGCAGATTGAAGAGGCCTGCGTTATGGAGGCAGAGCGTTTCGAAAGCCTGTGTCGTGCGCTTGTTCACAATCTTGTGCATTACTGTCAGCAGCTGCCTGAGGCCTCAAACAGCTATTATTCTCAGGCCGGCGGTCTGCTCGATTATGCGTTAAACCGTACCGATGCCGCGCTGAATCTGTTCCGTAACTACATGATCAGAGACGAAAATGCCGGGTATTCAGAAGAGCAGAAACTCTGGCAGTACGCCTTGCTGTCCGCGGCACTGCTGCAGGGTATTGGCAAGCTGATGATTGCCTATAAAGTGGAATTGTTTGATTCAACGGGGCAATGCACGGGTACATGGAATCCTTTGCTGGAAAATCTGTCGCTCGGCGGCAGTTACTACAGTTACAGCTTTGAAAAAGAATCCGATCACAGTTTTCGCTGCCGACTGAATATTCTGCTTGCCCGGACTATTATGCCGGTGGCTGGTTTTTCCTGGATAGCATCCGATCAGCAGGTTCTGGCTGTCTGGCTGGCTCTGCTGAACGAAGATCCTTATTCTGCCAGAACACTGGGTGCCATTTTGATTCAGGCCGATGCCGTGGCCATACAGCGCTCCTTAAGTCAGATGGCAATGAAAGGCTACGGCGCACGTGGCGGACGATATGGCCGGGCGGGTGCCTTCGTGGGAGGCGCTGCCGAGTCCGTCAACGACATCGAGCAGCAAATCGGTGCTGAGTTTATTCAGTGGATGAACAGTCAACTGGCTTCTGGAGCTCTGGTCATTAATAAAGCCCCTTTGCTGATGGTGCCCGGGGGTATGCTGTTAACCAGTGATTTATTCAAGCTGTTTGCAGCAGAACATCCTGAGCTGAGCAACTGGCAGGCAGTAAGAAATGCCTTTTTGTCTCTGGGGCTGCACAAGAGTGGCCCGGATGGCGATGTAACATCGCGTTTTGAACAGACGAGCAATCAGCAAATGCACACCGGGATCGTCTTTTCCGGCTACGCAGTGGCGCTGCCTGCCCAGATGCAGGTGCATAACATGCACACCGGCAGGCAAATCGCCATGTCGGGCACCGATGTGATTCACATGGCGCAGTTCAATAATTACTTTACCCGACAGCAACAGGTTCAGGCCGCCACTGCTTTGCAGGCAATCAATGCAGCGGGACAGTGGCAGGCGGTCAGCGCGCCCGTATCCGAGATGGCGCCGTCTATACCCGGAGTAACGCGCGGTGTCTGATTACGCCATTGGTGATGTGCAGGGCTGTCATGAGCCTCTCATGCGTCTGCTGGATCATATCCAGTTTGATGACAAACGCGACAGACTCTGGTTTGTTGGTGACTTGATCAACCGTGGGCCGCAATCGCTTGAGGTTCTGCGTTTTGTCAGGGCGCTGCCCATTCCGGCGCGCATCACACTGGGTAATCATGATCTGCATTTGCTGGGCAAACTCTTTACCGAATCAACCCGGGCCAATGCCTGCGACACCATGCAGCCAATACTCGATGCCGACGACGCCCTCGAACTCGGGCACTGGCTGCGCAGGCAGTCCATTCTCTATCACGATACCGGCCTGAACATCGTGATGTGTCATGCCGGCATTGCACCGGTCTGGGATTTGCCGCAGGCCGAGGCCTGCGCCAGAGAGCTTGAACAGGCTCTGTCAGGTGAGGCGTTTCAGGATTATCTCTGCCATATGTATGGCAACGAGCCGAGCTGCTGGTCACCCGATCTGACCGGTTTTGAAAGGCTGCGCGTGATCACCAACTATTTTACCCGTATGCGTTTTTGCGATCGGCACGGGCGTTTACTACTGGGCTACAAAGGTACTCTGGCTCAGGCGCCTCAGGAACATTACCCCTGGTATGCCGTACCTGGGCGAAAGGCCATTGCGGCGGATATCGTGTTCGGCCACTGGGCCGCCTTACAGGGGCATTCGCCCTCGAAGCGTATCCATGCCATCGACACGGGTTGTTTATGGGGCGGACAATTAACCGCCCTGCGCCTGCAGGACAGGCAACGGTTTTCTGTTCCAGGTTTATTAAAATTAAAATAAAGAGGATGAATATATGACCAATACGCGTATAGAGTCGGACAGCATGGGCGACATTGCCGTCCCGGCCGATAAATACTGGGGCGCACAAACGCAGCGTTCCCTGCATCATTTCAACATTGGTACTGATATCATGCCACGGGAAGTGACCCATGCTTTCGGTATTCTCAAAAAGGCTGCTGCGCTGACCAATCTGGATCTGGGCAAACTTTCTAAAGACAAGGCGGATTTGATTATCCGTGCTGCAGACGAAGTCAGTGCCGGTAAACTCGACGATCATTTTCCTCTGCACGTATGGCAGACCGGCAGCGGTACGCAATCGAACATGAATGCCAACGAAGTGATTTCCAACCGCGCCATTGAACTGGCTGGTGGAGTTATGGGCAGCAAAAGTCCGATTCACCCAAACGACATGGTGAACATGTCGCAGTCATCGAACGACACCTTCCCAACGGCCATGCACATAGCTGCCGCCATGGCGCTGCACAGCCGGCTGTTGCCCGCTGTCCGCGAACTGCGTGATGCCCTCGCGCTCAAAATGAATGACTTTAAAGACATCGTGAAAATTGGCCGTACGCATCTGCAGGACGCGGTTCCCATGACGCTGGGGCAGGAGTTTTCCGGTTACGTTGCACAGCTTGATGCCTGCATCCGGCGTATCGAGCAGGTCATGCCTGAGCTGTACGAGCTGGCTCTGGGGGGAACGGCTGTAGGTACCGGGTTGAATACGCACCCGCAGTTTGCAGAAAAAGCAGCCGCGCATATTGCTGCATTGACTGATCTGCCCTTTATTTCCGCTCCAAACAAATTTGCCGCTCTGGCGTCGCATGAAGCACTGGTGATGGCACATGGCAGCATGAAAACGCTGGCCTGCGCTCTGATGAAAATTGCCAACGACGTCCGCTGGCTTGGGTCAGGTCCACGCTGCGGTATTGGCGAATTGATTCTACCGGAAAACGAGCCAGGCTCATCCATCATGCCGGGCAAGGTCAATCCGACGCAGTGTGAGGCCATGACCATGGTGTGCGCTCAGGTACTGGGCAACGACACCACCGTAGGCATTGCCGACAGCCAGGGTAACTTTGAATTAAACGTATTCAAGCCGGTTATCATTTTCAACGTCCTGCACTCCCTCAATTTACTGGCTGACTCCTGCCGTTCATTCCGTGAGTTCTGTGTGGAAGGCCTTGAGGCAAACCGCAGTACGATCGATTATTACCTGCACCATTCACTGATGCTGGTAACGGCTCTGAATCAGCATATTGGCTACGACAAAGCGGCCAAAATTGCAAAAACAGCTCACCACGAAAACACCTCACTGCAGGAAGCCGCAGTGAAGCTGGGTTATTTGACGGCGGAAGAATTTAACCGTTACGTCAGACCAGAAGACATGGTCTATCCAAAATAGAGTATGGATAGCACAGACAGGGCGGGCAGAGAGCGTAAGTGATGTGCCCACCCGTCTGCAGGCGCTTACCTCGATAACAGGCCCGTCACATTATTGGTAAACACCCACGACACACCACGGTTTAACTCCCGGTAAAGGCTGAATTTCGAATCAACAAAGCCCACGCCGGTGAGTTGTCCTGCCTGCTGCAGACGCCTCATCCGGGCATTGGTCAGCAGCAGATAATGCCCCAAAACACCGCCATAGGATTTTTCGAGACTCAGCCGACAGAAATGTCCTGCATTGCTGACACTGGGTACCAACAGCTGGATGCGTCGTGAAAAGGCCGTCAGGGGCGCAAAAACAGGCTCATCGATGCTGAGCAGGTGATAATCCTGCCCGGGCATTAACGGAAGCAGGCTGTTGACCAGAGCCTTTTCGGCATGAAAAGGGGCCTTCAGCTCCACAAACAAATGCATCCTGCGGCCAAACTGCGCCACGACCTCGTCCAGACTGGGAATCTGTGGAACCAGCGCGCGCAGTTCTTCAAAACGCAATTCGCTAATGTTACGTTTTATGCCCCACAAACGCCTTAAACTGTCATCGTGGTTAACCACCAGTACCTCATCGGCGGTTGTTCGGATATCCAGCTCAATTCCCCAGCAACCCAGATCCAGCGCGCGCTGGAAGGCGGCCAGCGTGTTCTCGGTAATGCCCTGCCGCTGACAGTGCGCACCTCGATGAGCAATGATTTTATATGCCGCCAGGCGCGCGGGGTCAGGTTTTTTACGCGGAACGCAGGCAAACAGCCGGTTGACCAAATGGTCGGCATAGTCAATCAAACTCACAAATTCATCCTCAACAATCCTCTCGTTGGACAAGAATTACGATTTTTTTCAGATAATGTCAAATAATCGTTGACAGCAAACGGTAATTTCAGTAACTTACGCACCTATGCCGAGGTGGTGGAATTGGTAGACACGCTAGCTTCAGGTGCTAGTGGGGGTGACCCCGTGGAGGTTCGAGTCCTCTTCTCGGTACCATTCAACGAACATTCAACAGTTCGTAATGGTTCAAGCGGCATACAACACACTGATTTTATTGAAATAACAATACCGTATTCTTCCCAGAAATATCACACTTATCAGCTGATTCTCCTGCTTTAAAATTTTTCCTGGCACCCACGTACCGCAGACAGTCCCCGATCATTGTTTGTCGTTCCCGCCTTCGCGGGAAAGACAGATTCTAAAACCGGTACACGTCAAAATTAAATGGAAATGGCGCTGGTGCCTTATCAATATTCAATCCTGGGGTAGGGTGGGCAAAGG
>NZ_JBNVZR010000023.1:0-41238 GCF_052527415.1 Legionella navarrensis
GCGGTACGTAGGGGGCTTAGAGTGTCAAGCAAAACTTAAGGCTAATTGGAAGGGCGGGGATCTATGGTCAAATCAGGCACGGGAATAACAGACTGGAGTTTTTGTCCAGCACAGTGTAAATGCTGACCAGTTTAACTTTTTGTTACTGGTTCCCCATAGTTGTAACTGTCCAGGTCCAGCAGCAGTTCTCTGACCACGTTCAGCGGCAGACCCATGACGGAATAGAAACAACCGTCAATATTGGAGATAAACTGCCCGATATAACTCTGAATACCGTACGCTCCGGCTTTGTCTTTGTAATCACCCATGGCCAGATAGTGATGTATGGCTTCATCCGGCATGGTAGCGAATGTGACTGTGCTGATGTGGGTGACTGTTTTCTGGTAATCATGGTACTGGATTCCTACACTGGTGATCACCTGATGGCTTCGGCCGGAATACTGCTTCAGCATGGCAAAAGCATGATCATAATCACGCGGCTTACCAGCAATATGCTGATCAACAACCACCTCCGTGTCGGCACAGAGCACGGGCAGGATGGGCAGCTGCTCATGCTGAAGTCTGGCAACAGAGGCCTGAAGTTTTTCGCAGGTAATGCGCAGGGAATACGCCTCTGGCGATTCATCTGGCCGGGTTTCTTCAGGAACATCAAGCAACAGCAGCTCAACTTCAACGCCCATTTGCGCCAGCAAGGCCCTGCGCCGCGGGCTTTTTGATGCTAAATACAATTTCATGCTTTTCCCGTCACGTTGTTGTGCATAAGCACATAAAACGCAAAGATTATATAATCCTTTTCATAAAAAATCCTGTGTTTGACTTCCTGCCGTTGTAGAGCCTCACTTTTGTTCTCTCTAACAGGAAACATAATCCCTTGTTGATACATGCTTCCCGGCTAAATTGTGGGCAATGAAAATTACCAGCTACTGATGTTGTATGATGCCTTTCTCCAATCATAAAAATACGTAATTTTACCTACTTGACCGAAAGATTCTTTACAACTACAGTTCCGGCTATTATGTATCCATAATTAACGACGCGGAGAAAAATATGGCATCATCAAGCTCGGATCTCTTCAGTTTTAACGAACAGGCCGTATCAGCTGTTGAGCGAAATCCGGAAACAACCACAATGATTGATTCTTTACAGTTTGTTCTCTGCAAGAACGGCGAAGCTGACGAGCGCCATGTTTTGCCTCTTGTGCATACGCCTTCTTTTGATGTCAAATCAGCTGAAATCCGATTACCTAAACAAGACACTCACAATCTGCAATCGCTTATCTATGAAGCTTGTCGTGACTACAATATTTTGTTCAGAAATAAAAGCTATGCCATATCATTAACGTCTGTTGTGGCAGCACTGCCCGGGACGCCGGCAAAAAGCGATAGTGACGGGCGTGGCGCCACATCTGCGGAGTTTGTACCCTTTTATAACAACCACAATGAAACAAAACGAGTCTTAGTAATTACGATTTCTGAAGACGGGATCCGAAGAGAGCATCTGACCCTGCACGGTGGCTACGGTTACTCAGGTCGCCGTGGATTGACTTGTCTGGGTAGAGACAGTGGCCCACCAGTTGCATTAAAAGCTACCGAAATTCCCAATGATTTTGCTGATGAGTTGAAACAGACGCAACCCGAAGTATATGCAGCCATGGAAAAAAATGCCTGTATGGTGATATTCATTGAACATGATCTTGTACAGCATGGCGTCAGGGAAAGTGCGGATAGACGTCCTTCTGGTGGAGTTTTGCAGTCGGCACGGATTGCGCAATCTACAGATATCGTAGAGCAATGCGTCGGAGTTGCACAAAGCGGAGCGGGGTCCCGTGATATTTCCCGTCACGCTGCGATAGGCGATGGGGGCGCTGTAAAAGACAATACCAGAAAGATCCGGGAGGAAGGCATACGCTATCTGTCAAATGTCAGAGTCTATAGTGTTCAGGCATTGGTGGTTAACACCCAAAACCAGCCATTCCTGGCCGAAAAATGTCAGCGCGTTGTTGATTTGATGAAACAAGGCGCACAAAAACTGAATGAGATTTATCTGCCTCATAAACGGTTCGGCTTTGAACAACTGACGGCCGGGCTTAACAGGCATTTGCAGCCATATCACATCACTACGAATCATACAGATATTTTTGAAAACACCTTGTTGAAACTGGTCGGTAGCGAACTCAATCCAACCGGTTGCGAATATATTCCTCACCCATCAAAGCCGGGTTATATCAACATCCGCCTCGGCATTTCCTATAAAGATGCAAAAATACTTGCTCGAAGTTTAAAGGAAATGTTTGGCGAGGACAGCTGTAGCCATGGTGGTCGGGAGTATTTATCTATGCAGGATATCAGCCTCTCCCTGGAAGCCATATCCACTCATTTCCACCTGATATTGCAATGTATCGATGAGCAGTTTGCCAACCCGCGTACTGTGCGTGCCTATCAGGCTTATGTTGAAAGACAAGCACCGATATTTGAACAGGTGAAGCCCGCCCTGAACAAGACGCTGGCAACGCATAAATTATCCATAACCTCGGATGCCACAGAATACTCATTGATGAGAATGTTCGGTTGCAAGGAAGTATTGAAGTATGCAAGATTTCAGCAAGGAAGTGATTATGTGGGTCGTAAGATGGATATCGCTTTCTTTTTGCATATTTCTGAGGAAGAAGCAAGAAAGCTGGTCGTCAATTTAAATCAGCGTTTTCCGTCGAGTTTCCCGTATGCCCGATTTATCAGTGCTACGTCAAGGCTAAGTGATATGTATGGCATTAATTTTTGTGAAATTGCCATCGACGGAGGCTTGCTATGCAGCCCTGAGTATCAGAGTTTGTTGCTGGAGACTCTGGGCAACATGGCTGAACATGAACCGCTTCTCATGGAATCATTGCAAGTTGCATCAGGAACCCGGCATCAGCAGAAGACATCGGCAGTTCACGCAAGTCAAATGACGAGTCTGGCCTCAAAATATGAAGGCAGTGAGAAACAACAATGCCTGGCAGGTCCATTACGCTTTTTTGCCCAGGTTTTAACAGACGGGCGCGCCAGCCGAACAGCGCGGGTTGAGGCAGGCAATCAAGTGGCAGCATCGGTTGCCGCGACAAAAGCTTCACAAAGCGCGGATGAACAAGGTTTGTTTAAACCAGATCGTCAGTTGATCAAAGCAGCGCGCAGAGAGTTGATGCTGGAATCACCTGAATCGGAGATGCCTTCACGATTCAGATAAACCCAGACACAGGTCGGGTCCAAATTAAGGATCTCCGGCATGAAACAGGGAGCATCCGGATCGCGGCTCGGATGCTCCGTGAAATTCTTCGGTATCGTAATCGGAATGGCAGTGAGGTCGGTCCCATGCGCATCTGTGCATCTATGGGGTCAGGCCTTGAATGGCGTGTTGATAATTGTCCTGATCCTTTTCATGAAAAATCCTGTGTTTGACTTCCTGCTGTTAACGTGGCGTCCGGACTGCACTGTTCTATACATTCCGTAATTTTTGTACTCCAGACAGTCAGGCATTCCTGGAACAGAGTCTTAAATTTTTCAGGCGCTTTTTCAAGAATATCTTCTGTTGAAACATTCGGATCGAAGAAATCGGCACTGCTTATATACGACGGATCGTTTAATATCCTTTTCATTTCTTCTTTGCCTTTCAAATAACACTCTATCAGTTCATCAACTGAAAAACCCGGAATTATATTAGAGTTAACTATCAGAAATGGCAGCAGCTTTTCTTTCATTAAAAGATATTGCAGAAGAATCATGGAGTACGTGCGACCAACGCCATCCGTGAAGGGATGATGTAATACTGTATATTTTATAAAGGTAAATATAGATTTAAGTTTGTCTTTTTCAGTTGCAGCTTTATTCAGAGAGCTGTTGAGCTCATTGAGAAGATGCTCTGTAACATCATTCAGAAAATTATTAGTGGAAGGCTGTTCGTTTGTATAATAACTTACCAGCCCGCCATTTTTAACAGATTCCATGAGTTCGTTGGCCAGTTCCCGGGGATCATGGCCAACGAAAGAACTATAGCACTTTACTGATCCATTTTTAGGCTTTGTAGCTAAGTTTGTCCCTGGAAACTGGTATTTTTGCTCAACTAACTGAAGGTGGGTAATGGATTCGGTTAATCCACAAAGGGAATCAAATGTTCTGGTCATACTCCACGAGACGATTTCTGTTCGAAACTGTCCCGGTACCTGCTCCAGCATATTCTTAACATCCCGCGTACAGATTTCATGAAGTTTTTTTATAAAATCATTGGTAAGCGGAGCATCTGTACTGAGATTATCCAGAATAAAACAAAAACCTTCGGTTACATGTTTTAAATAACCTGGCTCACTTTGCTCAAAGTTAATCCAGCCCAGCCCATAACTGCCACTCTCAAGAATATCAAAGACCAGGTCATCCATTTTGTCTTCAGCATGAAATAATGAAATGGCATCGGCAGCAAAGGAAGCACCGCAGGAAGATAAGTCACGTACACGCATCCGAAATTGTTTAACGAATGACTTTATTGCTGAAAGCTCAACCGTTTCTTTTCCACCCATGATTTTGAATGACTCTCTATACACAAAAGGGCGCAGATCATAACGTATTCTCTCTATAAAAAATCGCCAGAATTCTTGCTTTGGAAAACGGGAAAAAAAAGTTTGCAGAGATACGCCAGGTTCAGTGCCCTGCGCTGCGTCCGTAAAAAACGGATATTGACTAGCCATAATTACCAGGTATAAATTAACCAAAATGAGTAATGCATGTTAACAATCAATAAACTAATGTCAAGCAGAATAAATAATACGCACACGGTCATCTCATGAAGTCCGCACCATCAGCTTCGTTACAACCGGAATTGACGAGGTATTTTTTAATGGGATGGTCATGGGGAGCCGGGGCGTGTTAACAATTGACGCGGGACGAAGAGAGAGGGCGTTGAATTGTCAACAGACCTTGACGTATTCAACTGTTCTTTTCCCTGTGTTTTCTGACAAAATGGCCTGCACGATGTCGTTTAATTCCCCTACCTTCGCGGCAAGGGGAATATCTTCCTCTTCAAGACGGGCAAAACACTGATACAAAAACAGGAGATCGTGCGCTGCCTGATACACAGCAGCCCTCCGATAGTCCCCTGCTTTCCTGTAAACACCGGGAGCAACCCGCCTGATAAACTGATGCAGCCGCTTCAGTAAGGTCGGATTAAGGTCGGGATGAATACCCTCAGAGCCTGCCAGGAGCCTCATTATGTATTGATCACCCAGAATGCAGGCAAGCTGGCAGGATGTTATCGGGATGTGCGTGGTAACCAGTCCGGCAGCTGTCTGTCTGGCAATGAAAAGACTGGCCCGACGGCGAACATATTCATTGCGCAGCGAAATGTATTTATGAAATTGATCCAGGGGTTTATTGATTACCGATTGCGAATTTGCGCCATACTTTTTCAGCAGACGTATTATCCAGCCCTGCTCCCATTCCACGACAGCATACAGCAGATAAGAATAGTCGTCCCGGACGCGGACTTTGGCACCTTCTCTCAGCAAAGTTCGAGCCGTGTGAAATTGATTACCTTCAAGGGCAATGTGCAGCCAGCTGATTTTAAAACTGTCGACTAAGCTCAGATTGTGAGCTGAGATCGTATGTATTGACTGCCACTCAGGCGTTCTGCGCCATGCCTCAAACAGATATCTGAAAAACCCGGCATGCTGTCTCATGCCGTAGAATCGCGTGATGATCGCGGTAACCCAGTTGCTCGACATGGCTGTCATTGTCATCCCGGACAGCCTCCAGACCCGGGGAACAGGTTCTGAGACCAGTTTATTCGCGTTAACGAAATACCAGCCGCGGTTTCTGGGGGAATATCCAACCGCAATGGCATGATCAATATTCAGAATAACAATTGCCACAGGCTGAAGTCGCCTGTGATCATGGCGTTCCATCAGTTTTTGCAAGCCTTGAAAATACGAGGTTAAGGCCGATGGTGTATAAATACCGCTAAAACTGCCAGCCAAAAACAACCCGCCCTGCCGCTCCAGTTTAACTGATGTTGTCAGCAAAGCCGATAACGCGGCATTTTGAGTTGCCGGCACGTTTTCAAATGCCTGTGGGTATTTTGCTGGTTGCTGATAGAGCACTATCCCCTCAAAAAAAGCACGCACCTCGTTAACAAAAGCAGGCGGAAAACCGGCGATATCATCGTTGGAAAAAGCATCAACAGGAATAGCAGCAATAACATTCAGGCGCTTAAAAAATACGTCCAGCTCATCCAGTAACATAGCCTGAACAGCCATCTGAGCGACCCCAAAACAGGTGGCTTCACAAACGTAGCCCAGCCGACTCATACGATCGGTAAGCCAGCTTTGAAGATGAGGTTCAGACGTGTCTACGTCAGGCACAATTCCCCCTTGGATTACAAAAGACCACCCCGGCTACGTCATCCTTGCCAGGCAACGCTATAAAAGCCCAGCATTATGCACACCTTGCCATGGTTTATGCAATCCATGGTTCGGAACTCCGAACGTGCTTCGCTCGATAACAATGCGGAATTAATCACAGCCTCTCTCCTTATCTCACCCTGCAGGGCATGGATCTTTGCCGCAGGAACAGATAAAGTAAGCTCATCATGAAAAAAAATCTTATTCTGCTCATCGTATCCTTCGCCATGTTTATGGAGGCCATGGATACCACCATTATCAACACCGCCATCCCCGTTATGGCCGAGAGCATGAACGTCAATCCCATTGATTTGAAACTGGCGCTCATAAGCTATTTACTGAGTCTTGCGATTTTCATCCCAATCAGTGGCTGGGTGGCTGATAAATTCGGCATCAAGCGTGTGTTCATGACAGCCGTTGGCGTATTTACCTTAAGTTCCGTCTGGTGTGGACTCACAGATAGTCTGACTGGTCTCATCATGGCCCGTGTTGCTCAGGGGCTGGGTGGCTCGCTGACCCTTCCGGTTGGCAGGCTGATTATTCTGCGCACCTGCGAACGGCACGAGCTGATTTCAAAAATGAGTATTGTGGTCATGGTTGCGGCACTGGGCATGATGCTTGGACCGGTTCTGGGTGGTATTATTACGCACAATGCTTCCTGGCGATGGATATTTTTTGTCAACATTCCCGTTGGTATTCTGACGCTGTTGATGTCTGTTAAATGGCTGCCCTTTATTCCTCCCTGTGCGGTTCCTCCACTGGATAAATTCGGATTTGTCCTGTTTGGCAGCGGCCTCGCTACGTTAACCTACGGCCTGGCAACGCTCAGTGAGTCGGATATTGAAAACGGTGAATCGATTCTGGTCATCTCTCTGGCGGTTTTCCTGCTTCTTTACTACACCTGGCATTCGCGCAATAAAGCACACCCTATTGCCAACGTGAGCCTGTTAAGCTGCCGCACCTTTCGGGTGTCTGCGCTGGGTAATCTGCTGTCGCGTACCGGTTTCGGCGGCGTTCCGTTTCTGCTGCCCCTGTTACTGCAGATAAGCCTGGGTTACTCGCCACAGTTATCAGGCATGCTGCTCGCACCTACCGCGCTGGGTGTTTTATTAATCAAGCCCATGTCGTTACCCATTTTACGCGTCCTTGGCTACAAGCAGGTTCTGATCCTCAACACATTCCTCGTTGGCCTGTCACTGTGTTCCTTTGCCTTGATCAACGAATCGACACCCATCTGGTTTATTGCCCTGCTGACTTTTTTGTATGGTTTTTTAATTTCCATGCAGTACACGGCGATGAATTCGCTGGCGTATGCCAACATTGCACAACGCGACACCGGAGCTGCCACCAGCATCATGAGCACCATTCAACAGCTGGCACAAAGCTTTGGCGTGGCCATTGCTGCCATACTGGTTCGCTTCTTTACAGCCGACCACAGCAATCCATCGTCCCTGACCCTGCATACCTTTC
The DNA here is from genome assembly GCF_052527415.1 of Legionella navarrensis. Taxonomy (NCBI): domain Bacteria; kingdom Pseudomonadati; phylum Pseudomonadota; class Gammaproteobacteria; order Legionellales; family Legionellaceae; genus Legionella; species Legionella navarrensis. The sequence goes on from NZ_JBNVZR010000023.1 coordinate 7,892, forward strand.
ATCAGACCTTCATAGCCATGGGCGCCTTGACTCTGATATCCGTCACTATCTTTTCCCAGCTAAAAAAAGAAGATGGGGTGGAACTGATTGAGGCCCCGGAAAAGAGCGATAATCCGGCCTGAACTCAGACCGGCTCGCTGGATGCCTCAAAGCGGTTCAGGCCTGATTTTTTAATCAGAAAGCGGACAAAATCCTCGTGCCGCTCAAGCTCCTCAGCTGTTGCTTCAATTACCGGTGAATTACAGCTGAGTATTTCATTGTGCCGAAGCGACGTCTGCCCTGGGGCCGCGGTTTCCTGATGATCGTCAAACAGCGTAGCCTGGCCACCGGTCATGGCCAGGTATACAAGAGCCAGAATCTCAGCATCCAGTAACGCGCCGTGTAATTGACGATTGGAATTATCAATATCGTAGCGCTTGCACAGGGCATCCAGACTGTTACGCTGACCAGGATGTTTGTCGCGCGCCATGACCAGAGTATCAACTATCTGGCAATAATGACCGAGGTTTTTGGGCCACTGCATCCGGCTCAGTTCAGCATTGAGGAATCCCACGTCAAAGGGAGCGTTATGAATAATCAGTTCCGCCCCTTTGATAAAGGCCAGCAGATCATCGATGATGTCTTTAAACAGGGGTTTATCACGTAAAAATTCGCTGCTGATGCCATGCACACGAAACGCGCCCTCATCAACTTCGCGCTCAGGATTCAGGTAAACGTGGTAATGATTACCTGTGAGCTTGCGATCCAGCAGCTCCACACAGCCAATTTCAATAATACGATGACCGGATTCATGGCCGATACCGGTGGTTTCCGTATCCAGTATAATCTGACGCATTAATCCATGCTCCTCAGCTCGAGAATGCCTTGATTGGCAAGCGCGTCAACCCGCTCATTGTCGGGATGGCCGTTGTGTGCCTTCACCCAATGCCAGGAAATTCTGTGCTGGCTGGCCAGCTCATCGAGGCGTTTCCACAGGTCAGCGTTTTTGACCGGCTCGTTTTTGGAATTACGCCAGCCCTTCCTCTTCCAGCCGGCCATCCACTCCGTCATACCCTGACGCAGGTATTGCGAGTCGGTATGCAGGTTTACATCACAGGGTCTTTTCAAAGCCTCCAGTGCCTTAATGGCAGCCATGAGCTCCATACGATTGTTGGTGGTATGGGATTCCCCGCCATGAATGGTTTTTTCGCGGCCGTCCTGCCGCAGTAAGGCGCCCCAGCCTCCAGGTCCCGGATTTCCTTTACAGGCACCGTCAGTATAAATTTCAATTGTCATGTTTCATCAGGCAGAATTATGGTGTGCGTAAGGATAACAGAAAAAAGGATGCCAATCATAATCGACAGCCCCTGTCCTCATCTTCTCTCTCAGTCAGCACCTCTTCCGGAAGATCCAGCCTGTTAAGCCTCCGAAGATAATCAAAACCGTCCGGATGCAGCGGATGCCCGTTGCGTACGCCTGCCTGCATGGCCTGCCCCGGATCGTCCGGCGACAGGTGGCTCGCCAGCTGACTGGTACTGCTTCCCGAGGGCAGGTATTGGCTGTTGTCAGAATCATCAGGCAGTCTGGGCACAGGCTTTCTGATCAACAACGGGGAGAAAAACCGTGCCATGCCATACAGCGCGAGCACCGAGAGAGAGGCCGCCGCTATGCTGAATCCAATGGGAGCCACAGGGGGAATAGCCAGAGCCATGGCCACGCCCAGGAAAGCCAGCGTCACGGTTCCAAGACTGACCAGTTTATCGTAGGTGTAAGTCGAAGAAATGATTTTATCGTGTTTCTGCTTGATTCGAACCCGTTTGTCCAGCAGACGCTGCAAAGGTGCCTTGGCGCTGTCGTAGGCCTTTTGCAGCAGGGCACTGTCACGCTGACAGGCCATCATTTGTTCCTGTATCCCGGGATCAGCCGGATCTTCCTGACATAAGGCCTGCCATCTTGCGCGTAAATCGGCGGCTTTCATGGCAAAGGCGTTAGCCTCAAAGAGTTGATTAAATCTGGCAGCTTCCTTATTCAGCCTGGCTCTTAATTCGCCGTTTTTGAACGATTCCCACTCCGCCCGCAATTGCTTTTGTTCTCTGCTGACATTGTACACAGACCAAATGGCCATGGCACAGGAAAGCCCGAGGCTGGTTAAGGCCATAAACGGTCCCAGCGGCGGTATGAATACGGCCAGCAAAGACAGACTCAGTAACACAACCGCATAGGCAAATTTACTTGCTGTGCTTGTTTTGTGTGGCGGCCATTCACCGGTCATGATGCGGGCGACGGCCAGCGCAAAGGGATGGAGTAAAAAATTAAGCGCGTCAATCGCCAGTCCCGCCAGCGGTAACGCACGAGCGGCCGCACGCATGAGCCGGGTGGGTTCACGAATGGCCATTAAAAAGTTATTGGCATTCGCCAGGACTTTTCTTGAATTGCTCAAAACGCCGTTCAGGCCAGGAATCTGGCGGGACAAAAACTCCACCAGAGCATGCGCCTTGAGTGGACGGCCCTCAATTAACCCTTGCCCTATGACATCCAGGTCAGTGAGCAGAGCATCGTGTCTGCTCTGGAGTCTGGCCTGACGTCTGGCCGACTGCTTATCTCGTGATTTCATTTTAACCAGCGGTCATCGTTAACTACCCTACACTATAGCAAGAAAAGAAAATAAAAAAGGAGTTTTTGTAAAAAATCACTCTGTACTCGACAAAACTCCGGGCTGTCATTCCCGCCAGATGGGGTGAGCTAATGATAAAATTATAAAGTCCTTTTAAAACAACAAGTCAATATTGTTAATCCGTTGAATTTCAGCTAATGTCTTAATTCTTTACCGCTGGATAAAACGATGGATTCCGTCAGCACAAGTCTGTTTAGCTCGCTGCAAAACGCACGAGACGACATGGTTCAGCAGTTATATTCCCTTTGCTCTGTAAATTCAGGAACCACGAACCTGAGCGGACTCGCACAGACAGAAACCCTGCTGGCTGCCGCATTCTCCCCTCTTGCCGACAGCATTGAAAGCATCAGCCCCCCCGCATTCAGCAGTATGAACATGGAAGGTGAGCTGTTTATGCAGCAGACGGGTAACGCGTTGTTGATTCGCAAACGGCCAGAACTGAAGCGGCGTGTGCTGCTCGCAGGACATATGGACACGGTTTTCTCCCCCACGCATCCGTTTCAACACCTGACCCGGCTCAGCGCAGACGAAATCAATGGACCAGGGGTTGCCGATATGAAAGGTGGTCTTATCGTGATGCAGCGGGCACTGGAGGCCTTCGAAGCGATGCCAGCGGCGTCCTCCCTTGGCTGGGACGTGTTGATCAACGCCGACGAGGAGATAGGATCCCCTGCCTCCAGCGCTCTTATCGATGACCTGGCACCCCGCTTTCAGACGGCTCTGGTCTATGAACCCGCGATGGACTGCGAAGGAACGCTGGCCAAAAACCGCAAAGGCAGTGGCAAGTTAACACTGGTGGCTACCGGTCAGGCTGCACACGCTGGCCGCGCCTTTCAGGACGGACGCAATGCCATCGCCTATCTGGCCGAGGTCATTTGCCGTGTTCATGCCCTGAATGGCCAACGCGAGGGCGTCACCATCAACGTAGGCCGCGTCGCTGGCGGTGAGGCCCTGAACGTGGTTCCCGACAAAGCCGTATGCAAGCTGGATATTCGCATCGGTCTGCCCTCAGACGAAGACTGGGTCACAGCGCAACTGCAACAGATACGAAACGAGCTTAAGCGGGATGGCTACGATCTGAGTATTCACGGTGGATTTGGCCGCCCCGTCAAACGGGTCTGCACAGGCACCACCCGTCTGTTTCAGCGCATTAAACGCCTGAGCGATCAGCTGGGCCTGCCCTGCGACTGGAAAGATTCCGGCGGTTGCTGTGATGGCAATAATCTGGCGCGCCATGGTTTACCTGTAATTGATACGCTGGGTGTTCGCGGTGGTGGTATTCACAGCGACCGGGAATTTATCCTGCTTGACAGCCTGGCTGAACGTGCCACCTTAAGTGCCCTGCTGCTCAAAGACCTGGCGGAAGGTGGTCTGGAGGAGTTGATATCATGATATTGTTTCGACGTGCACAGGCAAAGGATGTGGACGCCATTCACCAGCTGGCCATACACAGCGGTGTTGGACTGACGACCCTGCCCAAAGACAAAAAAATGCTGCAAAAACGCATCGCCTGGTCTTGTGAGTCATTTGACTCACCGATCAGCGAGCCTCGCAACGAATATTATTTTTTTGTGCTGGAAGACAGCCGCACCGGCCAGGTCATCGGCTGCTCGGCTCTGGAATCAGCCACGGGCTACAGCAGCCCCTTTTATTCCTATAAGGTGTCAAGACGCACCCGCTTCTGTCATTCACTTAATATCCGCAGCGACTACGAGGTCCTCAGCCTGGTAAACGACAATCAGGGGCGCAGCGAACTGTGCACGCTGTTTCTGGAGCCTGCCTGGCGTAAAGACGGTAATGGCCTGCTTCTGTCGCGGGCGCGTTTCCTGTATATGGCCCGATTCCCAGAGCGCTTCGCGCCCATCGTGATAGCTGAAATGCGGGGCATTTCCGATGAAAACGGCCACTCGCCCTTCTGGGACAACCTGGGGCGTTATTTTTTTCAAATGGAATACGTCGAAGCAGACAGGCTGACTCTCGCTACCGACAAACAGTTTATTGCCGATTTGATGCCGCGCAATCCTGTCTATGTCAAACTGCTCAAACCAGAAGCTCAGGCGGTTATTGGCCGTACACACCCTTCTACTGAGGCCGCCATGAACATATTGCTCAACGAGGGCTTCCGCTACAATAATTATGTTGATATCTTTGACGCCGGCCCAACCATCGAAGCGCCCTTTAATCAGATACGCACCGTGACATCCAGTCAGACAATGACCATTAAAAACCTCAGCGACGACGTGGGTGGTCATACCTATCTGGTCAGCAACAACCAGGCCGATTTTCGTGCCACCATAACCCAGGTCGTTGCAGGCAAAAGTGCGAATACCTGCGTTATCAGCAAAGACGTAGCCCGGCTTCTGCAGCTGAGTCAGGGAGACCAGATCCGCGTTTCACCTTTAAAGGAATCAATATGACAGCTGATCATTACATCAATGGCCAATGGCGCACAGGCGAAGGACGGCCGCTGACCTCCATTAATCCTGCCGACGCATCCATCGTCTGGCAGACCCGTTCGGCTAACGCCAGAGAAGCTGGCGAGGCAGTTGCTGCCGCTCACAGAGCCCTTGCGGACTGGTCTTTACAGCCCGTAGAGGAGCGAATCCAGGTACTGAACCGCTTTGCGGAGCGGGTAGGTGAAAAAAAAGCTGAGCTTACGCAGTTGATTTCCCTGGAAATGGGCAAACCCTTTTGGGAGGCTGCAACCGAGGTCAGCGCCGTGATTGGAAAAATTGCCATCTCCGTCAAGGCCATGCAGGAACGCTGCGCTGAAAGGCAGGCAGACACGGCTGATGCCATCACGCATCTGCGCTTCAAGCCTCATGGCGTGGTGGCGGTCCTGGGCGCCTTCAATTTTCCGGCTCATTTGAGCAACGGCCATATCGTACCTGCCCTGCTTGCAGGCAACACGGTGGTCTACAAACCCAGCGAGCTTACCCTAGGGGTTGCTGCACTGATTATGCAGTGCTGGCATGACAGCGGCCTGCCAGCGGGCGTTCTGAACTGTATTCAGGGCGATGCCGGCACCGGCAGACATCTGCTGGAATCCGATATTCAGGGTGTTTATTTCACTGGCAGCTATCAGACGGGCAAACGGATTCATCAGCATTTCAGTCATCGTCCCGATGTGATTCTGGCGCTCGAAATGGGGGGTAATAACCCGTTGATCATCGATGACGACGTCGATCATGACGCGGCAATTTATCATGGTATTCTGTCGACCCTGATCACCTCAGGCCAGCGCTGCACCTGCGCCCGCCGGCTGTTTATCAGACAGGGACGCCAGGGCGATCAGCTGCTGTCTGGTCTGGTGGACGCCGTGCGTGCCATCGAGGTCGCTGACTGTCGCAGCACGCCAGAACCCTTTATGGGACCGGTTGCCAGCCATCAACAGGCTCTGAATGTGCTGCAGGCGCAGCAGAATCTGCTGGATATGGGCGGAAAATCCCTGCTCAGCCTGAGACTGCTGCAAAACAACACTGGCCTGCTCTCGCCGGGTCTGGTAGATATGAGCGAGGTCAGCAACCCGGCTGATGAGGAAATTTTTGGCCCCTTGATTCAGGTATGGCGCTATGATCATTTCGAGCAGGCGCTGGCACTGGCCAATCAGACCCGTTACGGCCTGGCAGCTGGTCTGTTCAGCAACAACCCGCAACGCTATCAGCAGTTTTATCAGGGCATGCGTGCCGGCCTGATTAACTGGAATCGCCCCACCACGGGAGCAGCCAGTAACCTGCCTTTTGGCGGTGTAGGGCAAAGTGGCAATCACCGTCCCAGCGCTTATTTTGCTGCCGACTATTGCGCCTATCCCGTTGCCAGCCTGGAAAAACCGGCCTTGCTGACGCCCGAAACACGCCTGCCCGGCCTCAAGTAAGGATAGATCATGCCCGTTTACGAACTTAACATGGATGGCCTGGTGGGGCCTACCCACCATTACGCCGGTCTGGCGGCTGGAAATCTGGCGTCCATGGCCAACGCTCAGCGCGCAGCCAATCCGCAGGCTGCCGCCAGACAGGGTCTGGCTAAAATGCGCCAACTGCATCACATGGGTCTGAAACAGGCTGTATTGCCCCCGCATCAACGACCTAACCTGCACCTGCTGCATCAACTGGGATTTACTGGGACCGTGGCAGCACAGCTCAACAAGGCCAGCCGCGAAGCACCTGAACTGCTCAGCGCCTGTTACTCGGCATCCAGCATGTGGACGGCCAATGCCGCCACCGTTTCTGCAAGCCTCGACTGCCCCGATCAACGTGTTCATTTTACCGCAGCTAACCTGGTGAGTAATTTACACCGTCATCAGGAAGCCGGGTTTTCCCGATACCTGCTGCAACGCGTGTTTCATGACAGCCGCCATTTTCAGCATCACGAGATACTGCCTGCCAGCGCGGTCACTGGTGATGAAGGTGCCGCCAATCACAGCCGGCTCTGCGCACGCCACGATGCCCCCGGCATACATTTGTATGTGTACGGCAAACAGGGTCTGCATTCCGGCGGTCCGGCACCCATAAAGCACCCGGCCAGGCAAACGCTGGAGGCATCACAGGCAATCGCCCGTCAGCATGGCCTGGCCAGACATCAGTGGGTTGCCGCCTGTCAAAATCCGCAGGCAATTGATCAGGGCGTGTTTCACAACGACGTAATAGCGGTGGCCAACGAATACGTGTTACTCGCTCATGAACAGGCCTTCGTTAATCAAAAGCAGGTATTGGATGAGTTGCAGAAAAAGGCTGATTTCCAGATAGCCTTTCTTGAGGTTAAGAGCGATGAACTGAGCATCGCGGACGCAGTATCCACCTATTTGTTTAACTCGCAGCTGCTGACCCTGACGGATGGCAGGATGGCGCTGGTAGCACCATCTGAATGTGAGCAGCACATGGGCGTACAGGCCGTTCTGAAACGTCTGCTCAGCGACTCAGAGAATCCAGTTTCACAGATCCACTATTTCGATTTAAAACAAAGCATGCGCAACGGCGGCGGCCCGGCCTGTCTGCGTTTGCGCGTACCCTTGAATACTCAGGAGCTGGCGGCCATGCATTCAGGTGTGCTGGTTGATGATGCCCTGCTGGATCAATTGGATGCCTGGGTGTTAAAACATTACCGCACGGAGCTAAAGGCTCAGGATTTGGCCGATCCGTTGCTGGTCGACGAGGTGTTTCGCGCACTGGATGAATTGTCCACACTCCTTAATCTGGGTGCGCTCTACCCCTTTCAACAGGAAAAGACGTCGGCATGATGTTCCAGACGCTTGGCGGGCGTTGTATTCACCGCAGCGCCAGCGGTATTCGTGTCATGGACAATGGTATTTATCGCTGGATGATGTTTGAAAGCGATGCCATTCAGAGTCTGCTGTACAAAGCGTCTCCTCAACGCAGGGGTCTGAAATACATCACGGCACTCACCTTTATGGCCAGGGCCCAGCCAGGAGCGGTATGCATGCTGGGTCTGGGTGGGGCTGGAGCGGCACACGCACTCAGCCCTTATCTGCAGGGTCATCCAATCATGGCTGTGGAATTATCGGCAGATGTCATTGAGACGGCTCAGCAGTATTTCATGACCGATCGCATTAACAATCTGAGCATTCTTCAGTCGGAGGCTGCGCAGTATATTGCCGGCAGCAACGAGCATTTCCAGCATATTCTGGTTGACTTATATGACGCACATCAATTTCCTGACAGCTGTAATCAACCTGAGTTTTTCGCTCAGTGCCAGGCGCGGCTGACAGACAATGGCGTACTGGCCGTTAATCTGGCCAATCGCCGTGATCATCGCCGGGTATTTGATCTGATGACGACACAGTTTCAGGGAAGAACCGTGGTTTTTCCGGTAAGTGGTCGAGAAAATCTGGTGATCGCGGCCTGTAATGCCCCCACCCTGCAAAACTATCTTGATTTGTTTACAGACAGCAGACAGGTTAAGTCCCTGCATTGGGATCCGGACTGGGCCTGTATTGCAGAATTACGGTTTTAGAAATCCCGGCACAATTCGAGGTTGAATCAGGAGTAGTCATGTGTCCAGGGCAGTCTCATCTTAATTTGAACTGAAGTTAATCCGTTGGCACAATCTGCTTCCTTCTCCCTTGAGGGAGAAGGGAAGATTTTGGTATGCCTGCAGACGACTGCTCCTGCCAGGATTTAAACACGCTCCAGGAGGCCCTGCCTGTCATAGGTTGTCGTCTTATCATCGGCATCGTAATGATTCATCAGGCCAGAAAAGATATCCTTAATGAAGTCCATATTAGCGGTTACCAGCTGGCGATTCACATTAAGCAATTGGCTGTAAGCATCCAGTTCGTTGTGCATGACAGCCAGGAGATAGTCCAGTTCAGCTGATTGCGATGTGCGATTGCGGGTGTATTGAAGTAATTGCTCATACAGATTACCCTGACTCAGGGTCAAGTCAGGAATGGTGTTGAATTCAGTCAGAATTTCAATGAGCCGTTCATTCGCCTCATTTTTACTGATGTTATTTTTTTCAATAGACGACAGATCATTTTCGCGAAAATAGTCGAGGTCTTTTTGTAATAAAGCAGTTAAATGGCGTGTCTGTTGAATAAAGCGCTCAATCAGCTCCAGCAGTTTTACATCATCACTCATAATCAAAGACCATGATATTATCAACCAGCAAATCAACATCAGCGATGTAGGTGTCCTGACGAATATCCTGCTTCAACGCATCCAGACGCACAGAATGATGAACAGCCTCCTCACGGCTGTTGCGAACGATAGACAGTAAATCAACCAGCTGATCACCAAAGCGTGTATCAGGCTGAGTATGTCCTGCTGATTTATGGGTCGCCAGACCGTCTATCGGATTATTCTTATGGCGGATGAAACCGATACCGGTTTTGTCTACATCAATGGGCTTCACGGTAACTTTCCTTTTTTTCTTCTTCTTAAATAAGATATCGGGGAAATTTAAAAAACATTAAATTTAAATCAGGTTCATCTCGTCTATCAGCTTATTAAATTTTTTGCTTTCGTAGATTTCCATCACTTTATCAGAGTAGCGGTGGTCGGTCGCGTAAGAAGCGTCCTGAAGCGAATGGATGAATTTCTCAGCATCCGGAGCATTTTTCAGCGCTTCGCTGTAACGACTGTTCTGCTGTAAAAACCGCGTGTAATCAACAAAACTGGCCTGAAAGGAATCATAGGATCGGAATCGCGCATTTTCCTTAACCAGAACCCCATCCTGCTCCTCTACCGTGTTCACGCTCGCACTGTCTTTAGCCCAGGAGCTGCCGGCCTTAATGTTAAATAAGTTATGCGTTGACTGACCGTCCTGCTGCGAAATGATTTTCTTTCCCCAGCTGGTTTCGAGTGCGGCCTGGGCAAGCAGTATTTTCGGATCGGCGCCAATCAACTGTGCCGCTTCCCTGGCATGGCCCCACAGCCCCTTCACAAAATCGGCCGCCGTGTCGAAGGTTGGCGTAGCCTGCGCGACGGTTTTTGCGGCAACGCTCGATGCCTGTACAGCCGTTGATGCCACACGTGACGCCGAGTTGAGCAGAGTTGATACCGACGTTTTGGGTGTCGGTGACACACCTGTGGTGCGGTCAATATAATTTTCAATGGTCTTTGCCAGCCCCAGATCAGCCTTCGACATCACCATCGATAACTGCTTATCCAGCAAATCGCCATATAACTCAGACTGATCGCTGGACATCAAGCCACTGCTGCAGGCTTTGTTGGCCTCGCGCATGCTCTTCAACAGTGTTTGAATCAGCAGTGATTCAAATTGCTGTGCCGCTTCTTTTTTGACTCCCTGCGCATTATTTTTGTATTCATACCGCAACGACGCAAGTCCCTGCACATTGGTATAAACGCCTGAATCGTATAATGCTTTGTTGCTTACTGGCATAATCAGTCCTTAAATCACTTCCAAATCGGCATGCAGAGCACCCGCCTGTTTCATGGCTTCGAGGATAGCAATCAAATCCCCAGGCGCTACCCCAACACGGTTGATGGCATCAACCAGCTCTTTCAATGAAGTACCTGGCGAGAACACAAAGGCGCGCAGATTCTGTTGCTGTACATTTACGTCAGAATCATTGCCCTGAACCGTACGGCCACGCGAAAAGGCATTGGGCTGGCTGACGTAGGGATTTTCCTTGACCGATACCGACAGGTTACCATGGGCTACCGCAATCGGCGATATAGTCACATCCTGTCCTACCACAATAGTACCTGAGCGCGAATTGACTACAACCCGTGCAGCAGCCTCGCCAGGATTAACCTTGAGATTCTGCAGATCAGAGATGAACTGAACGTAGGAATTTTTGTCCATGTAATTGTCTTTGGTCAAACCGCGTTTGAGGCGGACGGCGACCGCGCCGGCATCCACAGGCTGCGCTGCCGAATAGCCGAGCTCACGATTAATGGTTTCGGTGATTCTCTGCGCGGTAGTAAAGTCGGGCTCGGACAGTTCAAAGGTGATAAAGCCGTCCTGAATATAGGGCATGGGAACTGCGCGCTCGATGGTGGCGCCGTTGGCGATACGGCCGGTTCCGGTTGAGTTAACCGATACTTTGGATCCATCGCTGCCACGTGCTCCAAAACCAGAAACCACCACGTTGCCCTGCGCCATGGCATAAACCTGATTATCAGCACCTCTGAGCGGCACCATCAGCAGATTTCCACCGCGCAGACTGGGGGCATTTCCAAGGGATGATATCGTGACATCTATTTTTTGACCAATACGGGAAAATGGCGGCAGGGTAGCGCTGACAGCAACCGCTGCCACGTTTCGTAACTGCACATTACGCCCTTCCGGCAAACGGATACCAAACTGCTGCAGCATGTTACGAAAGGTCTGATCGGTAAACGGCGCCTGAGCGGAACGGTCACCCGTTCCGTCCAGTCCTACTACCAGACCATACCCAATCAACTGATTATCACGTACCCCGCCAAGGGTGGTGATGTCTTTGATACGGGCGGCCTGCGCAACTGATAACGACAACACAACAATCTGTATCCAAATTATAAAACGCATGTCACATCCTGAATAATAATATCTCCAGCCTTACTGCAGAGTCGAATAGAGCCTGTGCAGAGTTTCCTGGATTTTAAGATAGCTTTGCTGAGTCAATTCCAGGGACGTCATTTTCTGAACCAGTTCCGGCATGACTTCTTCCATCGGTGCATTGGATAGTCTGTCGAGCATGTACTCCTGATCCTTAATTCGATTCTCGGTCATAACCTTTTGATCATCAATAGTTTTACCACGATTTCCCACTTCGGTAAAATACTGAAGTATATGATTAAAGGCCTGAGTAAACGATGTACCCTGCTCACCCAGCACCTGATGGAGATCAGCGCGGTCTTTATCCGTGTTTACGGGGGTCGACAGGATCTTAATCACCTCGTCCAGCGTATCAAACAGGTTCTGTGATCTGCTTTGCTCGACGTAAAAAGTATCCCCAACGTTCGGCTGACCTGTTATCTGAAACGACATGCCATTAAAAATGATATTACCGCCATCAACGTAAGCCGGTGCATCCGCTGGTGATACGGCTGGCAGCGCCGGAATCACCTGTCCGCTGGTGGCGCCTGTCAGCTGATAAGCCAGCTGGCCGGAACCGTTGGTAACAAAGGTGACCGTGTAATCATCCTTAACCATGGAGAGACTGTTGATCTGGTTAATGGGGCTGGCTACTCCATTGCCGGTGTTGTTGGTACGATCGGAACTGACTGTGAAGTAGCCGTTGCCGGTCTTGATATCACCAAATACACGATAGCCTGAGTCATTGAAAGGAATGCTTGTGTTGCTGTCGAGGGCGATACGGATTGACTCGGCACCGCCCTGATAATGGTAGCCGCTGTTGTCCCTGATAAAGGGGGCAACACGGACATTCATGCCTGAAAAAATATACTCACCATTATCGTCCTGAGTATTGGCAAAGCCCAGCAGGGTTTCCGCGTAGCCTTTCAGCTCCTCGGCAATACTGGCCCGGTTTGCATTACTCAGTGTGTCGCTTTGAGCGGCGAGGATCAAATCCTTGATCTTGCCAATCAGATCCGTACTTTGGTCGAGTGTGGTATTCAGCAGCGATACGCGACTCGTGGCCAGAGTATTGTTCAGGCTGTAGCCTTTGCTTGTCTGCATGGCATTAGTCAATGTTCGAATTTTGCCAGCCAGCATTGGATCCTCGGAGGAGCGCTGGATTTTTTTGCCCGTTGTTCCCTGCCTTTTCAAGCGCTCGACGTCATCAAACTGCTGCGACAGAGACTGTATCTGAGTCTTGAACTGATTGACCGTAGGTAATCGCATGCCTATCTCCTTGAAAGTCCAATAATGGTTTCAAATACTTTCTGGCCCGCTTCAATAATCTGAGCACTGGCCTCCATCGATTCCTGAAAGCGTGTCAGGTTCATGAACTCTTCCAGCTCACTTACACCGGAAATCTGATCCCGTCGGGCATCGGCCTGGATTTTGATCGTGTTATTGGTTGAGGCCTGACGTTCAGCAACGGCGGTTTTTCTGGAAATGTCATCACTCAGGCTCTGATAGGCCTGAGCAAAGGTCAGGGTTCCTTTTTCAAGAACAGGTGTCTGATATAATTGAGCCAGAAGCAGACCATTACGGTTATCACCAGCGCCATCGGAATTGTACTCAATATAAAATTCATCCCCAACGCTCATGTTGCCTGATAAATTAACGCGGTAACCCGGATCAATACCGCCGCCCGTGGGAAATACATCGGTGCCCGCGACCGGGTCGTAGCTGATGTTATCTTCCAGTATGCTGTTATCGTTAGCATTAACCAATCGATAGGTAACGGTAGAGGTGAACTCAACACGAATAGGTGGATTCAGGTACCCAGACATAATAAACGCCGGGTTGCGCGTGTCAGTAACCGCCGTCAGACTTATGGTACCCTCGCCGCTGTTGCTTTGTGATGCTGAGGTTGCAACCGGCATGGCCAGAGCCAGTTTACTGGCGTTGGTCATTTCCACGGATATTTCGCTGGCAGCGTAGCGTGTTGGCGCCAGGGTAAACTTATCACCGGCAACAAAGCTGCCACTGTCTATTTTTAAGACAAAACCATCCAGCGCCATGCTGGCTGGGAACGAAGTAATGCTACTGTCGCCAATCACCTGGTGATCCGATTTACGAATGACCTGGTAGTGAGTGGGGCTGTCAAAGGTTACCTCATAGTCGCTTCCGGTTAACTGGGTGGCGTCATCAATTTGAATGGATAAAACGCCGCTGCCAATATTACCGGTGTTATTGATCACACGATGCCTCATGGCGTCGGACTGGTTAATGTCGGTGAAAATATTACCGCCAAGGTTACCATTTAAATCCATGCCCAGCGCATTTTGTGCATTGAGCTTTTGAGCCAGAACAATAGCCAGACGACCCAGTGCGTTTCTTGATTCCTCAAGGGCTGCACTCTGGTATTGCATCAGGCCACCCAGCTCGCCGGAATTGATGAGTCTGGTTACGGTGATACGGGAGCCATTATTCAGTACCGCCAGCTCGAGCCTGGAGGGATCGTCTGCGGCGGGATATGTTACCATCCTCGATACGTCCGAACCGAGGACCAGAGGCGTACCGTTACTGAGCTCAATAGTGACGGCTCCGTTGTCGTCGGCACTGCTTTCAAATGAAAGGTATTGAGACAGCGAGGACAATATCTCATCGCGCTGGTCGAGCAGGTCAGCCCGTTCGCCGTCGGCTGCCATGGGCAGAAGACTGTTCATCCGTGCCAGGCTTTCTGTCAGATTGTTGACCATATCAACATTTGCCTGAATAGAGGTATTGAGACCTTTTTGCTGCAGCGCAATGTTGTTGTCGATGGCATTGAATCGGGCGGCAATGTTTTGCATCTGATAAAGATAGGTGTCGCGTGTCTGCGCCGATCCGGGATTCGTATTGATCACGTTCAGGGCGGTCAATGAGTCATTGATGTACGTGGAGATACTGTAGCTGTTTTCATCAAACAGCACTTCAAAATCCTTGAGATTCTGCAGATAGACGTCGGACTTTGCCTTACTGCTGTTGCTCAGCTGCACGTTTCTGTTGGCAGAATCATCAAATACGCGGCGAGTGTCAGCCACACTGACACCATTACCAAACATGCCGTTGAACGCCTCAGAAAAAATCACATCGCGACGGCTGTACGAAGCCACATCCTTGTTGGTGATGTTTTTTCCAGTTATCGACATGGCATATTGATAGGCCATGAGGCTGTGTACGCCAATATCCATTAGTGATCTCATCTGTTCTCCTTAACATTTCTGAGCGTCAATACGGTGCAAATCTATTAAACAATTTCGTCATCAGACCGCCACGTGTGGCATAACCGGCCTGCCCTCTTGCGCCATAGCGGATTTGTGCCGCCGCAACACGCTGTGAGGATACAATGTTATTAGGGCCAATATCTTCCGGCCGTACAATACCGGTCAATTGAATAAACTCCTGCCCCTGATTGATGGTTACCCAGGACTCTCCCTGAACCACCATATTACTGTTTGGCAACATACGCACAACGGTTACAGATATCGTTCCACGTAAGCGGTTACTCTGATCACTGTTACCCATACTGTCAAATTTTTGTTCTGTATTTGTATCCACTTCCAGCGCAGGTACTGATTTACCGAACAAAATCGGAACAGGATAATTCAATATGGCTTTTTTATCCGTTCTCGTTCTGGCACGGTATTCACCTTGTGTTGCTTCTTCAAGGCGAATCGTTAAAACATCTCCTACGCGTCGCGCTATTCGATCTTCATACAACAATACTTCGAAACCCGGCTGATATATCGTGCCCCTCACCTTTGGCGGAGGCGGAACGTCCAGAGGCATGACCGGCGGAAGATACACGTCCTGGTTAAAACAGCCACTTAAGGCGACAACGGCACCTGTCGCAAGCAAACGAACCGCTTTTTTAATCCACATTAATTCTAGTATCCCGGCTTATGTTCGCTCAGTTATGGTTTGCAGCATTTTATCAATCGCTGATACCGCTTTGGACGTCACTTCAAACGTACGCTGCGCTTCGATCAGATTAACCATTTCCTCAACTACGTTAACATTAGACGATTCCAGCTGCCCCTGTTTAATGAGACCGAATCCATTATCCGTGGGCTGCCCATTAACAGCGTTACCACTTGCTATGGTTTCCTTGTACAAATTACCACCGATTGGCAAGAGCCCGTCTGGATTCACAAAATCACTCAACTCAATACGACCAATTTCCTCGGCATTGGTATTGCCAGGAATAACCACCGACACAATACCGTCCTCGCTGATCTGGATTCTCTGCGTATTTTCTGGAAGCGTGATGGGAGGATCAATAACGTAACCATTGGGCATGGTAATCTGCCCCTGTTCGTTAACGCGCAGAGAGCCAGCACGTGTATAGGCGAGGTCAGGCTGATTGGGAATCTGGACGCGCATGAATCCTTTTCCGACGATAGCCAGATCCATCGCGTTATCTGTCTGAATCTGTGCACCTTCGGTAAAGATTTTCTTGTTGTCTGCCAGCTTAACCCCGGTTCCCATGACAACACCAGCCGGTGCGTTTGTTATTTCCGTGGTATTAGAACCAGGTTGCTTAATGATAGCATAGGCCAAATCCTCAAACTCAGGGCGATTCTTTTTAAATGCCGTGGTGCTCGCATTGGCAAGATTATTACTGATAATGCCCATATGCTGATGCTGCGCTTTTAAGCCTGACTCGGCTACCCGTAAAGCTGGATCCATGCTGTTACACTCCTTTTATCAATCAATATGATGTCAATATCTCTACTTTATAACTATTCACTCACTTCCAGCAACTGATTTGACTTCATTGAGTTTTCTTCAATGGAGCGCATCAGTTTGGCATGCATCTCAAATTGACGTGAAATATCAATAATTTCAGTCAGGGACTTTACCGGATCGACGTTGCTTCCTTCCAGTGCACCCGACACGATCCTGACCTTATCCGAAGCTAAGGCAACGCCTTCGTCGCTGAGATAAAACAAGCCATCTTCGCCCTTGTGCAATTGATCCAGAGCCGGTTCAACCAGCTTGATGGGACCGATTTCGGTTTGTTCCCGTTCGCTCTGCCCACGCAACTGAGCGGTCACCATGCCGCGTTCGCCAATATGAATCCGGGTAGCCGGCGGTATACTGATAACGCCTCTGCTTCCAAGAACCATATCACCGCGCTGGGTCATTAAAAGCCCCTGAGGTGACAGGCGCAGATTTCCCGCCCGGGTATAGGCTTCCTTACCTTCTTTGGTCTGAACGGCTATAAAGCCGGGGCCACTGAGGGCAATGTCCAGAGGAGAGCCGGTTTCCATGATAGGACCCGCCTTAAAATCAGAATAGGTTCGATTGGACGCGCTGTAAACACGCGCCTGCATCTTGTCTGAACTGGTAGGAAACGATTTGATCGTTTCATAGTCCGCACGAAAGCCAACGGTGTTGGCATTGGCCAGATTGTTGGAAATAATCTGTAGAGCGCGCATTGATTGCTTTGCACCGCTCATGCCTACGAATAATGCTGTATCAACCATAAATCAAATCCTGAAAGTGTTAGCACAATAAAGGTTGGGCCCTGGCTTAATGATGCGTTCCTAAAGATAAAAAACCTCAGTTAAGCATCGTAAGACCAAGGCACAACCGACTGCGAAAATCAGATATTTTCGATAGTCTGCAGTACCTGATTATACGTCTGAACCACTTGCGCATTCGCCTGAAAATCGTGCTGAGCACCCATCAGACTCACAAGCTCTGTGGTCAGGTCAACATTCGAATATTCCAGTTTGTTGGTACCAATCGCACCCATGCTGGTCGCAGGATCAACGAATGGGTCTCCGGATTCGTTGGTAGCAAGCCAGGACATGTTTTCGGTACGGCTGAGTCCCTGTGGCGCTCTGAACTGTGCAACAGCAATCTGCCCCTGAACCTGTTTTTGATCATTACTGTAATAGACGTTTATCTTGCCATCGCCATCAATCAGGTAACCGGTAGGTACACCGGCGGCATAGCCATCCTGATCAGCACTGTATTTTTTCGATTCGCCAGAAAACTGCGTGGAGTCTGTCAGTGATATAGCGAGGGGCTGGGGTGTCGCAGCACCGCCGGTGGGCGTCCAGGACAAGGTATCCAGGCCATTGACGGTGTCGAGAGCACCACTGCTCTGGAAGGTGACGGTACCGGATCCGATGGATTGAGTATCCATCATAACCTGAGCTGTCCAGCTGTTATCAGCCGTTTTGACATAATAAACCGACATGGGATAAGACTGACCAAGGCTGTCAAATATCCTCGTATCGGTACGGAAATTGTAAGTGGTAGTATCGGTCGCATCGAAAGCCGCTGTCTTCACATCCGAACTGGCATCCAGATTCAGTACCAATTGCGCATTGGTCGTGGCTTTGGCTGGCAGCGCATTTTGTGTGATCTGCAGATCGTTTAAAACGCCAGCCGAAACAATTGAACCGTTAACCGCTGGATAGCCCTGCAGACGACCCGTATTGCCGACCAGATAACCTTCTTTATCCAGAGATAACTGACCATTTCGTGTATAGACAGCCTGGCCAGACTTGTTTTTCTGAACAAAAAAGCCATCATTACCGAGACACAAATCCAGACCGTTGTCAGTAGATTCAATTCGTCCCATGGAGAAGTTCTGTCGGATTGCCTGTGTCTGCACACCAAAGCCTACCTGCTGTTTGCTGGCAAAGCTGCTGGCATAAACGTCCGCGAAGTTGATTTGTGATTTTTTGAATCCAATCGTGTTTACGTTAGCAATATTATTACTGATGTTTTCCATGTTTGTCATGGCGGCTTTGATGCCAGTATTGGCAATATTTCCCATACCCATTAGTCTATCTCCTTATATTCAATCACGTTTGTATTGTTACGAGAGTATTTTGACGAGATCTTTCATATTGACGCCGCCAATACCATCAAGATTTAAAATCACTCCTTCACCGTCACGACCCAGCGCCACGCTGTTCACGTTAAAGGTACCTGCCGTTGGCATTCCTACGGTTTCTCCATTAATCACTGCGCTGGCCGACATCTTGTAGAGACCCGGTGCGGAAGGATTATTATTGGTATCAAGGCCATTCCAGCTGAAATCGATAATTCCGGCATTCGCAGCCCCCAGCTCAATCACTTTTACAACCCTGTCGTTCATGTCCGAGATAGTTACAGTCAGCTTGTCAACATCTCTGGGCAGTGCCACGGAGCCCTGCAAATCCTTGCCTTCGGCAAGAGGGCTTGATTGATGGGCAACCTGTACTTTTTTACCGACCAGCTGCGATGCAGCGAGAACCTGACTGGCGCCCAGATTGGTGTTCAATGATTTAACGGCAGACTCCATATCATGAGACGCACTCAGATTGGTCAGCTGTGCCATCTGCTGCATCATGGTGTTGCTGTCAAATGGATTTTGTGGTGTCTGCAGCTTCATTTGCGTCATCAACAGTTTAATAAAGTCATCCTGAGTCAACTGCGTGCCCCGGGGTGCCGTTGTAGCGTTGTTGCTGTTACCAATGCTGCCAGCCAGTTCATTTACCAACATAATATCCCTCTTTATTCTCAGGTGTTCATGGCACGAATCGTTTTTAACAACAGACTTTTCGTGGTGTTCATTACTTCAACGTCTGCGGAGTATTCCTTCGACGCCGCGATCATATCCGTCATTTCCGCGATAGGATCCACATCCGTCATATACACACGACCGTTCTGGTCAGCCAGAGGATTATCGGGATCATAATGCCAGCTTAATGGTTTATCACTGGTCATGATATCTGAAACCCGCACACCGCCAATTTGCTGGTCGCCTGTCGCGAGCCCGGCAATCTGATGCTGTATGGTCTGAAAAACCGGGTGCTTGCTGTGATAGGTATTGGCTTCGCTGTTACCCATGCTGCCCGCGTTGGCCAGGTTACTGGCCGTAGTATTCATGCGAATGCTTTCAGCGCTCAACGCGCTGGCCATGACATTCATAATTCCGTCTAATCGATACACTATCTTATTCCCCTCTGATAGCCTGCATCAAATTACCCATGGTATTTTGAGCAAAGGTGAGTCCGGCCTGATAATTGATGGCGTTTTGTATGAAGTTTTTTCGTTCCAGCTCATCGTCAACCGTGTTTTCATCCGTACTTAACTGCATGGGAACGCGATACAACAGCTTATGGCCATTGGCGGTATTCAGATTATTGAGATGCCGGGCGTCCGTTGTCTGCAATGCGCCGACACTGACCTCCTTCATGGCATCCTGAAAATCAAAGTCTCGCGACTTGTAATTTGGGGTACTGGAGTTGGCAATATTGCCAGCCAGCAAAGCCGCTCTATCCTCGCAAAGCTTTAACGCCCGTTGTTCCAATCCAAAAACACTGCCAATCATCTACAACCTCCCTGATGTTTTTTTACTGCCTCAATGACTTATGCAATTCCTGTGCCAGGTTTTCAGGCATAGGTATCAACCATTGCATTTGATCGTCGCGGATTTTGCCGTGGCTCCTGCCGTTCCGGCGTTTCCTGACGGTAAGCGCTGTGTCGCGCGTCGTCCTGTCTTTTTTGCGCATCGCCCTGGTGGCTCGAGCTGGCATGCTCCTGCACCTGGACGTCACCCAGCTGAATATTCATTGTCTGAAACGAATCGCGCAGCGATTGCAAATGCGATTCAACAAACTGTCGAACCTGAGCCGTTTCGGTAGACAGCCTTAATTCGGTCGTGCCATTGTTAACCTGAATATCGGCTGTGATATGCCCCAAATCAGCGGGATGAAGGCTTATCCGGGCGTGATAGCCGTCCACGCTGAGTGAGCGGGCCAGGCTGCCGGGATTGTATTTAAAAGATGCCGGTGCCTGACTGCCGTCTAATGGCTGATCGAGCCCGGCCCGAAAATCCACCGGGGTTTTCAGGTTATTTTGTCCGGCCAGCTCCAGTTTTTTATTAAAAAAATCGGCGACATTGCTGACCATCGTATCGACAGCCGGCAAGGATTCAGGCGGATGGTGCTCGAATGACGACTTATTAATTGTTTGAACCCCGTTTAAGTCATCTCCTGATTTATTCAAGGCATTGACGGCGCTGTCCTGCTGGCGTGCGCTGTTAACCGCCTCGTGGATCCATTGCGTTAATCCGGCAGGCGGCAGTGAAAAATCCTCTGCCTGCACGGTTAGAGGGACGGGCTCTCTGTCCTGACTGAGGCGATGGAGTGGCTGATGCTGAATAGCCGTGGGCACGGGCTGTTCCAACTGAGGGGCCAGGATAGTCGGAGTTCTGTCCTGAGCCACACGAAGCGTGTCCTGATGCTGAACAGCCAGCGAGACGGGAATGCGCAGATTTTCATGCTGGGCAACGGACTGAACCGGCTGTTTCTGAATTGGTCTCGGCTGCGTGAGTTCTTTCGCAAAATCCGGCACAGGAGAAACCGTTTCCTGTGGCTGAAGAGCAACGGGGGCTGCGGGCTCAGATTCTATGCCCGAGAACCTGATGCTCTCATCCTGCACCAAAGAGAGATGCTCCATGGGTTGAACAGTGACGGGCAGCGAGCTGCCAGAGAATTGGATGCCCTCGTCCTGTGTCAGGGAAGGACGTTCCGTGGGTTGAGCAGCAACGGGTGCCAAGCGTTCGTTCCGGACCAGAGGAAGACTCTCCTCGGATTGCGCTGCAACGAATACCGCACGCCCGCTGTCGTTGTCCGTAAACCTGATGCGTTCGCTCTGAGCCGAAGAAAGACGTTCTTCGGGGGAAACGGGAACCGAAGCGGTGCCTGCAAGGTCACTGCTGCTAAACCTGATACCCTCTACCTGGGTCAGAGGACGGCGCTCCATGGATTGATCTGGAATGGGTGCCGCGGGTTCGCTGCTATTGTCAGCCATTCTGATGCGCTCGTTCTGAGTCAGAGCAAGACGTACATCGGGTTGAACAGGAACAGATACCGCACGTTCACGGCTATTGTCAGCCAGACTGATACGAACATTCTGAGCCAGATCAGGATTTTCCTCGGGTTGAACCGCAACGGATGCCATGCGCCCACGGTCTGTGTCAGCCAGCCTGACACTTTCTTCCCGAACCAAAGGAACAGGCTCCATGGGCTGAACGTCAGCGGATAGCGCACGCTCACCTTGATTGTTGATAAGTCTGATACCTTCGTCCTGAACCAGCGAAAGACTCGCCAGGATCGGGACAGGACCGGGATTCAGGCCTTCGCTGAGGCTGTCCTGACTATTTGTACTGTCTTTCTGAGCCGGCTCCGCAAGCCCGCGAGTCTGACCCGTTGTTTCTGCGCTAAACGTCGGGACGGGATTCGACTCCGCCATTTCGTCGCCCGGCTCAGCCGACGTTCCCGATTGCAGCGCCAGCATGGTATTGACGTAACACAGTGACATATCAGGGGCAGGGCTCGTCACAGGCTGATCGAGCGCGCTCCTGTCATCATATTCCTGTTCCACCGGTTTTTCATTTACTAACACATCACGAAAAACAAGTAACGGCGTGTCATTAACCACAGTCTGAGTGGTCAACACAGCCAGACTATCCAGCATCCCTGTCTCTATTTTCATACCGCTCCGTAGCTGAGTAAATCCTATACCATCGTCTTCACAGCAAAATACGTGCCAACATCTTACGATGAACCAACCAGATTAAGGAAGTCTTCTTCTGATAAAATACTCACGCCCAGCTGCATGGCCTTATCCAGCTTGGATCCTGCCTCTGCTCCGGCGAGAAGATAATCTGTTTTGGCGGACACGCTGCCGGTCACTTTGGCGCCGGCCGCCTCCAGGCGCTGCTTCGCCTCATCACGCGCCATGGATGCAAGCGTACCGGTGATGACCACCGTTTTACCAAACAGCGGATGCTGTTCATCCAGCACCTTTCGTTCCTCCACGGGCCAATGAATACCATAGGCCAGAAGCTTGTCCACAATTTCCAGGTTGTGTGCCTGCGCAAAAAAATGGACGACGTAGGAGGCGCCAACCGGTCCTATGTCTTTCAGAGCCATTAACTCCTCCAGCGAGGCGTTTTTCAGTGCGCTGATGTCTCTGAATTCCGTTGCCAGAACGCCCGCGCTCACCTCACCAATTTCACGAATACCGAGGGCATATAAAAATCGTTTAAAGGTGGTCTGTTTACTCTGCTCCAGCGCCTGGATCAGATTTTCTGCCGATTTCAGCCCCATGCGCGGCAAGTCAGCCAGGCTCTGTACGGTCTGATTATATAAATCAGATACGTCTCGAATCCGCTTATTTTCAACCAGCGAATCGATAATCCCCTGCCCCAGTCCATCAATCGCCATGGCTTTGCGCGAGGCGAAATGCCAGATCATTCGCTTTAACTGAGCCGCACAAAACAGGCCTCCGGTACACCGTGCCACGGCCTCGGCTTCCGTTCGCACCACGTCAGCGCCGCACACAGGACAATGAACGGGCAGGACGACAGGATGCGCATCGGCGGGTCGTTTATCGAGGATAACCGACACCACTTCCGGGATCACATCCCCCGCCCGCCGAATGATGACCGTATCGCCAATTAAAATCCCTTTACGCTCGATTTCATCCATATTATGCAGCGTTGCATTGCTGACGGTCACACCGGCTACTGAAACAGGCTTCAGACGGGCAACCGGTGTAATGGCGCCCGTGCGTCCAACCTGAAAATCAACAGCCAGAACCTGGGTCATTTCCTCGCTGGCCGGAAACTTGTGCGCGCAGGCAAAACGCGGAGCCCGGGCCACATAACCGAGGATATCCTGTAAACGAAGGCTGTCCAGCTTGTACACAACCCCGTCGATTTCATAAGGCAGGCGGCTGCGTTTTTCCAGCATGCTCTCGTAATATTCAAGGCATCCGGCCAGCCCCCTGACCTGTCTGCTTTCAGCCGACACTCGAAATCCCCACGCCTGCAACAGCTGCAATTGTTCATAATGACTGTCAGGCAGACTATCGCCTTCGTAAGCGCCAATGCCATAACAATAAATAGCCAGCGGGCGCGTCGCCGTAATCTGAGGGTTCAGCTGACGCAGACTGCCGGCGGCGGCGTTCCTGGGATTGGCGAACAATTTGTCACCGTTCTGCCGGGCGCGCTCATTGAATGCTTCAAAGCCAGCCTTGGGCATATACACTTCACCGCGTACTTCAACCAGTTCCGGTGCCTTGTCGGTCAGTAATTTCAAGGGAACCGATGCAATGGTCCTGATGTTGGCGCTGATGTTCTCACCTGTTGTGCCATCGCCACGTGTGGCGGCGTGTTTCAGGATGCCGTTTTCATAGGTCAGGTTCACGGCCAGACCATCCAGCTTGGGTTCACAGGTGAATAACAAGCCGTCTTCTCTGGACTCAATCTTATCCGCCACGCGTTTGATAAACGCCTGCAGCTCTTCCGTTGAAAACACATTATTCAAGGACAGCATCGCCTGCCTGTGCTGCACGGGCTCAAAGGCACCCGCCGGCTGTCCACCGACGCGTTGCGTTGGTGAATCCTCCGTCACGAAGTCAGGGTGCTGCCGTTCCAGATCCTGCAATTGTCTAAACAGACGATCGTATTCCGCATCCGGGATCAACAGCTCATCAAGCACGTAATAATAATAATCGTACATCCGGATTTTCTGCCGCAGTTCCTCAATTTTTGTCAGCGCATCTTCCACAGTCATAACACCCTGTTTCATCAATAAAGGAAAAAGTGTACCACTGGTCTTGCCATAGCAGAACAGCCAATTTCCACTTGATGAATCAATTCGGAATATGTTATAGATATCAGCCTCTTCAACAGGACAAGGCTTCAGGGAAATGAACCTGCTTCGTTTGACAGTCTGTTTTATATCCTTTTTTTTCAATACCTTAATCTGGGCAAATACGGCGCCTGTCAATCTGGGTATCGCTTTTATACATGGCACGAATGATCATCGTGAGGATGCCGATGGGGGCTACTGGAAACGTGACTTTCTCGACATGATGAGCAGCATCCTTCCAGACATTGATAACCACCTGGTCGTTGCCTGCGATTTTCGTCACAGCATGTGGAGCGAGGAGGCTTCTGGCTGTGTCGCGGATCAGCTGCTGGCATTCATTGAAAAGAAAAAAATCAACCGCCTTGTGGTGTATACCCATTCCAATGGCGGTAACGTGATTCGCTGGATTTTATCCAACCCAACATTCGATCCGCGCTTTGCCAGCCTTCGTGAGAACATTGCCGAGGTGATTGCTCTTGCACCATCCAGTGGCGGTACGCCCCTGGCCGATGAGGTAATTGATGGCAGCATCTTCTCCGAATCACTGGCCTGGCTGGTTGGTTATCGTAATGATTCTGTCAGGCAGCAGCGCGTTGGGGACATGGCCGTGTATAACCAGGAAGTGTTGTTCGGCAGCCCGGGCCGCCCTACTCTGCCGGTGCCTTTCCGCATCGTGGTTGGCAGTGACGTTATTTCGTCTCCCTTTTCCGGAGCGAGCTATTGCAACGGCTACACATTAAACGTCGGTCTGAAGCTGACCCGACTTTATCTTGAAGACTGCTCAGACGGATTTCTTAATTGCAGCTCACAACGCGCAGCAGGACGTCTGTGGTTTGTGGATGTGGATAAAACAGATGATCAAACGCCGCTCAGTCACAGCCAGAGCCGACACAGCTGTTTTGGCCTGGAAAGAATTCTGCGTCAGGATCTCTTGAAACAAGGAGCGTCACAATGAAACCTGTTTATCTATTCTTAGCCGCCTCGCTGAGCACGCAGGCACAGGCGATGACCTTACCGGACAGCCCGGTTCACCCCTACGAATGCCAGGCCTGTGAGTCTTTATCGCATGATCCCCTGTCTTCAAGCTGGCGAATTCAAGGCGATTCTGTGGCACAAACCATAAAACCTCAGGTGCGTGAAAGCCGTAAATATCGTATCGTCACCACGCTTGCTCAGTTGCGCCAGGGCATTGCCCTGCCCACCCGTGCGGCCGGCGCAGTCATCAGCATCAGCCCATTGAGCAATACGGAGGCACAGAGCAGACCTGACTTCCGTATTCAAAAGAATCAGAGCCAATATTCCATTAAGGAGGCAGCATCGGACCTGGCGCTGCAACAGGCACTGGCCGACTCAGAATTTACCAGCCAGAATCTGGCCCTGTTTCAGCTGAAACCTGAACTGGGAGCCGGCCGATTCCTTCTTACGGCACAACAACCCGATGGTAAGCCCGACGATCGCTACGTCGTTCAGGTGCTGGATCAGGGGTCCGATACCTATCTGCAGGTAACAACGGATAAATCCCACTACCAGTATGGCGAAGAGCTGACTATCACGTTTCGCCTTCACGACTCGGCCTACGGATATCCCATCGATGAAATAACCGCGACACTGATTGGCCCGGATGGCGATACTCTGCCATTAACGCTGAAAAGGGAGCGATGGGATACCTACGTTGCCCATACTCAAATCAAAAATGAAAAAAACCCGGCCGGCAAGAACTGGTATATTGAAGCCGATGTGTCGACCATGCTCGCTGACAGCGAAGTACTCCGCCATGTTCACAGTGCCATTTCCTATTCCATCCCCTCCGCCGCTATTACCGAGATTAATACACAGAAAAACAGCAGCCAGCATTTCACTGCGACCATTAACGTGGCCACGGCCAGCCGTTATTCGCTGCAGGCCGTCTTTCTGGCCACAAATAAGCACGGGAAACGCGAAGCGGTTGAAACGGTGCATTCTGCGGCCTGGTTAAATCCCGGCAAATCTCAAATCAGCTTTTCCCTCTCCCCAGAGATTGCAAATAGCTATAAGCCCCCTTATTATCTGGCATCCATCACACTCGTCGATTACGGACAGATAAAGCCGGTATATGAATACAACATGCCGACGGATATCAGCAAAATAAGGTAAGCATGCCTGTTATATTACTTGAAATGTCTCTGTTACAGGGCGTGGCCTGCGGGCTCGCCCTGTTGTTTATGGTGGTCGGCCTCCTGTTTATTCGTCAGGGACGCCTGCAGGATCAGAATGAAAAAAATCAGCAATACCTGACAGGCGAACTGCATCGTGTACAACGCGAATTGAATGAAAGCTTTCAAAACAGCCAGTTACGCATTCATGAACAGATTTCTCAGGGGCAGATGAACAGTCAGGTGATGATTGGCAAGACGGTACAGCAACACATGACCGATGTGCGCGAACAGATGAGTCACAGCTTTGCCCAGCACTCCGGCTCACTGACCTCGCACCTGCAGACTCTGACTGAAGAAATACGCAATCATCTGCACAGCCTGACGCAACAGGTTAATCATAAGCTGACGGAAGGATTTGAAAAAACATCGGCGACCTTTACCGACGTGGTAGTACGTCTGACCATGATTGACGAAGCACAGAAAAAAATTAACGAGCTGTCTACGCACGTGGTCAGTCTGCAGGACATCCTGGTCGACAAACAGGCGCGCGGTGCCTTCGGTGAGGTGCAGCTGACCAGCCTGATTGCCAACCTCATCCCCAGTTCTCATTACAGCCTGCAGCACACCCTCAGCAATCAAAAACGTGCGGACTGCGTGCTGCTCCTGCCGGAACCAACAGGTAACATCGTAATCGATGCGAAGTTTCCTCTGGAAACCTATCAAAAACTGATGGGCTGTAACAAAGACGCTCCCATGGAAAAGAAAGCCCTGCAGCAGCAGTTCCGTCAGGACGTGCAAAAGCACATCAAGGACATTGCTGAAAAATACATTATTCCTAACGAAACCACGGATGGTGCCGTGATGTTTATCCCGGCGGAATCCATCTTTGCCGAAATTCACGCCAATTATCCAGAATTGATTGCTCTGTCCCAACGATTGAGAGTCTGGATTGTCTCACCCAGCACCCTGATGGCGGTTCTCACCACCGCGCGCGCTGTACTCAAGGATGATGCCACCCGTAAGCAGGTTCATATCATTCAAAAGCACCTGCATTCTCTGGCTGATGACTTTCAACGCTTTGACAAGCGAATGGAAAAATTATCCAGACACATTGATATGGCGCATCAGGATGTGAGCGAAGTGAGCACCTCGGCTAAAAAAATCTCGCAGCGTTTTCAAAAAATTGAATCGGTTGATTTGTTGATTGAGGAAAGTATGGATAATTAGTCTGAAAACCGTTATTCTGAAAAAAATGTCTCTGCTATCATGCTATTATCATCTGGATAAATACACCATGTCCCTACTGACCCGACTGCTGATATCCTGCCTGCTCCTGCTCACGTTCAGCCTCGTGCATGCCAGCAACTGCGGCTCCTGCGTCAAGGAAAACAATTGCCCGCAAACCTGCGATCGCTGTTGTGGCGGCATGGGTGGCGTTCAATACTGCGATTCATCGGCGGGACGCCTGGTGTGTAAAAACGGTGCGTATTCCTCGTGTTACTGCGATCGCCATGCGGTGATGGACATGGATCATGTTCAGGGCTGCTGCGTATGGCAGGGTGGTGTGCTTGATATTGATTCGTCTACCGGCATGGTCATATGCAACAACGGCGGCATATCTGAAATCTGCAGCACTCAGGATCGCCCGCAATCCGTTGCATCGTTTTAATAATATGGACAAATTATGGCATAATACGCATAATCGCACACTTTTACTACGAATCCGCCCATGACAGAACCTCTGATTGACATACGGCACGTTAACAAGTCGTATGGCAGCGCTTTAATTCTTGATAACCTTTCCCTGTCCATCTACGATGGCGAATTTCTGACGCTGCTGGGGCCATCAGGCTGTGGTAAAACGACCCTGCTGCGTTTGATTTCCGGTTTTGAACAACCCGACGAAGGCGACATTTTTATTGGTGGCGAGCGCGTCAACGATCTGCCTCCTCAACGTCGCGACGTACACACGGTTTTTCAAAGCTATGCTCTGTTCCCGCATCTGTCTGTGTTCGAAAACGTAGCTTTCGCTCTGCGTTGCAGACAGGTTGCGAACGATGAAATCCGCGAGCGCGTTATGGAAGCGCTGTCGCTGGTTCAACTGGACGCACTCGCCATGCGTAACATCCAGCAGCTCAGTGGCGGCCAGCAGCAACGTGTGGCCATTGCCCGTGCCATTATAAACAGGCCCAGGGTGCTGCTGCTCGACGAACCGCTCAGTTCTCTTGATTACAGTTTACGTAAAACCATGCAGTCCGAACTGAAACAGTTGCAGAAAACACTGAAAATGACCTTTGTATTCGTCACGCATGATCAGGAAGAAGCCCTGTCCATGTCCGATCGTATTGTGATACTCAAGCAGGGTAAAATTGCACAGATTGGAACACCCAGAGCCGTATACGAAACACCTGTCAATCGCTACGTAGCGAGTTTCATAGGCGAAGCCAACATATTCGATGTCTGCGTTGAGCACATCGAGGGTTCCATTCTGCAGACGAAGGTTGAAAACGTATCCCTGACCTGCCAGAACACTGGTGACTTCAAAGTCGCTGACAAGCTGCATTTAATTGTCCGGCCCGAAGACATACGCGTCTGGAGCATCACTGAAATTGAGGATTCGAACGGCATGTTGCCGGGACGTATCGAAGATATTGTCTACAAGGGTTCAACCGTTGATCTCAAGGTGAGGCTCGCATCCGGAAAAATCATCAGCGCATCGGAATTTTTTGATGAGGACGATGACAAGCTGGAATATTCGGTTAACGAAACGGTATGGGTTCAATGGCTGCCGGGCTGGGAGGTGCTGCTGGCCTATGAAGACTAAATCCTACGCCTTGTTTGTCCTGTACTTCTGGCTACTGCTGTTCAGCCTGCTGCCGTTATGCATGGTCATAGGCGTCAGCCTGTTATCAAAAGACAGCACCAGTCTTGTGGCCCTGCCGCTGACCCTGACAAACTACATGGCCCTTTTTACGCCCGTTTTTGCCAAAATTCTACTGCGTTCGCTGTTGATAGCTCTGCTCACTACGGTTCTGTGTCTGCTCATTGCCTATCCCTTCAGCTACTTTATGATCAAATCGCGTCATCGGTCGCTGCTGCTGGTCTTGATTATTATTCCGTTCTGGACCAGTTCGCTGATACGAACCTACGCGCTCATCGCAATTTTAAAATACAAGGGTCTGCTGAATGCACTGTTGCTTAAATGGCATCTGATTGACGCCCCTCTCTCCCTGCTTTACAGCAATTTTGCTGTCATCACGGGTCTTGTTTACAATTTGTTCCCTTTCATGGTGTTGCCCATTGTGACCAACATGGAGCGCTTTGATTTTCGACTGATTGAGGCAGCCAGAGATCTGGGCGCCAACCGCTGGGCAATATTCACCCGCGTGTTTCTCCCCAATACCGCCGTGGGCGTTATTTCAGGCTGTATTCTCGTTTTTCTGCCCGCCATGACCTTGTTTTATATTCCCAATGTGCTGGGTGGTGCGCGTTCGATTCTGCTGGGTAATCTGATTCAAAATCAATTCCTTGTACTCGAAGACTGGCCGCAGGGTGCTGCGACCAGCACCGTACTCACCGCTATTCTGCTGGTATTGCTGATTTGCTATCGGCGACAGAACAAGGCGAGTCTGTCATGAAAAAAAACGGACAACGCCTGTTTGTTGGGATGGTGCTGGCTCTGCTCTACGCACCCATTCTGATTCTGCTGCTCTACTCGGTTAACCAGGCCAGATTTTCCCTGCTGTGGCAGGGTTTCTCCACGCGCTGGTACGCCGAGCTGTTTCAGGACAGAGCCTTATGGGAAGCCTTTTTCAACTCGGTCAGTCTGGGGCTTTGCTCTGCCGTGATTGCCACCCTGATGGGGCTGCTCACCTGTGTAAACCTGTTTTTGCTGCGCCGGAAAAAACAATCGCTGTATATGCTTTTGCTGGTGCTTGTCATTATTCCCGATTTGGTTTTGGGTGTGGCTTTGTTGATTTTCTTTAATATCTGCCAGATTCCACTGGGTTTTTTCAGCCTGCTGATTGCGCATATTACCTTTTGCATTCCATTCGTGGTATTGACCATAAACGCCAGAATAACGACCCTGGATCCTAATCTGTATTTCAGCGCTCTGGATTTGGGGGCCAGCCGCTACCTGGCTTTGAAACGTATTTTGTTGCCGTTGCTCTGGCCTGCGGTACTGAGTGCGTTCCTGCTCAGTTTTACCATGTCCTTTGATGACGTCATTATCAGTTATTTTGTTGCCGGTCCGGATTTCACCATTTTACCGCTGGCCATTTATTCTCTGGTACGCGCAGGCGTTACCCCGGAACTTAACGCACTGTGCTCGATTACCTTTGGTTTATCTATGGTGATGGTGATTATTTCTCATCGCCTGTCAAGGAAAACACCATGATAAAACGTTTGGCCCTGCTGGCCGGATTACTCTCTTCATTAAGCCTCTCGGCAACTCCCGTGGTCAATGTCTATACCTGGGGCGGTGAAATTCCCAAACAGGTGATTCAGGCCTTTGAGGCCGAAACCGGAATACACGTCAACTTTTCAACCTATGACAGCAACGAAACCATGTTCGCCAAATTAAAGGCGAGCAGCCGTCCGATTTATGATGTCATTGTTCCCTCAGGCTATTTTGTGGAGCGGATGAGAAAACAGAATATGCTGGAAAAGATTGATGCGCAGGCGTTACCAGAGCTGGTCAATCTGGCAGGCGCTTTTCAAAGCAGTGATTTCGATCCTGGCAATCAATACAGCATTCCCATTATCTGGGGGACCACTGGCCTGTTTTACAATCAAAACAACGTCAGGAACCCGCCCAGCACATGGAGTGGCTTTTGGAACAGCCGCTGGAAAAACCAGTTGATGCTGCTGGATGATTCTCGCGAAATATTCGCCATGGCGCTGTTAAGTCTGGGTCTTGACCCAAACGATACGAACCCGGACCACATCAGGCAGGCCTATGAGCATTTATTAAAACTGGTTCCTAACATTAAATTATTTGCCAGCGAGAGCGTTCAGGCAATCATGATCGACGAAGATGCGTCTATTGGCACTGCCTGGAGTGGTGACGCGATAAAAGCTCAGGCAGAAAATAAGGATATCCGTTTTATTTTCCCTAAAGAAGGCTTCGTGATCTGGGTCGATTGCCTGGCCATACCCAAAAATCCGCCGCATCGCAGAGAAGCTCTTCGCTTTATTAATTTTATCCTGAAGCCACAAAGCAGTGCGACCATCGCTCTTGTAGAAGGTCACGCCATTACTAATGCCAAAGGCATCGAATTACTGCCCGATGCCATCAAACATGACACAACCGTGTATCCGCCAGCTGAGGTACTGCAACGAGGCCATTTTCAGCGTGACGTAGGCGAAGATACGCTGATGCTATATAACCGGTACTGGGAGCAGTTCAAGCTGGCAATGTAGCCCGTATCAGCGATAGCGTAATACGGGTTCAAAACGATATCACATGCTGCCAGCCCCTTGTGCTGGTCTTTGAGAGTCGAGGTCATTGGATAGATCAGAATCCGGGGCCGCATCCTTATTTTTTTCCCCATGCAATCTATCCTTGAAACGGCTTGTCGGGTTACGTTTGGCCAATTCTGCTGTAATTTTATCGAGGCCTGTTTTAAGATTCCCGTCTTCCGGATTTTTATTCAGATCGGCCTGCACCTGCTGCTGGATCTGTTGTAGACTGCCTTGATAAAGTGTGCCGTTCCCACAGGAAAAAAAATTATCCCCGGTAGGTTTGCCATCGGGGCCCAGTTCAATAGCCAAAAATTTACGTGGTGGCGTTGCTGTTGCCTGCTCTTTGAGAAAACTAATCGCGGCTTCACGGGTTGGAAAGACGAGGCAATTATTCTCTGCAGGCTCACCATAAAGCTTTTTATAGTCTTCAACCATTAACTCCCAGTCTGATGACCAGGCAGAGTCTGCTGCTTTAATCCTGATTGACTGCAGTTGTGTGTCCTGCGTATTCTCTTCGTCTTCTGTTCCAACCAAATCAAGGGAGGCAGGTGAAGAGGGTGAAGCAGCCTGCATAAGAAATGCGCGTTCTTCTTCCTGACGTTGTTTCTCAAGGGCCTCTTTTTCGAGGCGATCTTTTTCCTGACGTTTTTTTAAATCGTTTTGATCGATCGACATCTCATGACCTCACTAAAAATTAAAACCAATTAGAAGATATCACAGCAAAAGGCTTACAATTTTTCATTCAGAAATTCTTTACATTTTTTTGACGCTTGTCAGCCCAGATACCTTCCATTATAGTGTACCCTGATTTTTTCACTCAAGGAGCAACACCAATGAATAGATTCAAACACCTGACCGCCGCATTGACAATCTGTCTGGGCAGTTCTGCCGCAATGGCCTCACCACAATACCTGATTACTCATAACCTGACCGACGTCGAATCCAATGCATTCGTTGCCGGTATGGCCTCCCCTTCTCCATCCAAACCTAACTCAACCAATATGGTATCCTGGTTCATCGTCAACATGGCCTGTTATGGACACACGGTTGAAGGGAAATGTCCTGCCATCATTAAAATGGCCACCGATACATCCTCTCCCATTGAGCTGGGCACGGTTTATCTGAACGTAGAAAGTGGTGAAATCACCCCTTCCAGACTGTCTGCCAACGGTTACACTATCACCGTTAACGCACCTGGCGAAACCACGATTACGAAAGACTAATATTCTTGATGTGACGTAGGTTGGGCCTTGGCCCAACAATTCGCTGGATGCCAATACCATGTTGGGCCAAGGCCCAACCTACACCTATCAATATTCAATCCTGGTGTAGGGTGGGGGGCAAAGGAGCGCGGAATGATTTAAAAGCTTCCAATGCAGATGCTCTTGATGTGACGTAGGT
>NZ_JBNVZR010000024.1:0-41050 GCF_052527415.1 Legionella navarrensis
TTTATTTGGCCCGGAAGGGTTCGAACCGAAAGAGGTTCGACAAAATGCGAAGCGAAGAGCACGCAGTGCGGCGCAGCATTTTGGACGCGCTTCAGCGCGCCCCGAAGGGGTGAGGAAGGAACGAAGTGACTGACGAATCAATCCTTGTTCGACTCCTGGCACCTTTTTAAAAAGGGCGACGGTTTTTATCAATTAATTCGATCTTTCTGGCATGCAATGGCCAGATCATCGGGCGAAGCGCCCGACCTACGTGGTATCTCTTCTTTCCGTGAACAAGAAAAAACGCAAATTTATTTGGCCCGGAAGGGTTCGAACCGAAAGAGGTTCGACAAAATGCGAAGCGAAGAGCACGCAGTGCGGCGCAGCATTTTGGACGCGCTTCAGCGCGCCCCGAAGGGGTGAGGAAGGAACGCAGTGACTGACGAATCAATCCTTGTTCGACTCCTGACACCCTTTTGAAACAGGGCTATGGCTTTAACTCAATTAACCCGAACCTTCTACAATTCTTGTTGAAAAATATAACCTTTACTCGCTATATTCGCTAAGCCAGCAGCATTAAACTCTAACTCAGTACTGGACAAAAACTCTGGACCGTCATTCCCGCGCAGGCGGGAAACCATCCTGAAGCTGGCACCGAGCCTGATTTGACCATAGTTCTCAGCCTGCGCGGGGATGACAAATGATGCACGGGAAGGGCAAATTTTATTTTATAGCGACTTTAAGTCATTTCAATTTTACGGTTTCGATTGACTTACTTGATCAATGCCCTTATTTAACTCTCTTTCCGGGCGGCTCACATCATCCGGATTTTGTACCGATTGCAGCCGTTCTTTGTAGCTTGATGACAAATGACGTTTACCATCAGCGCCTGATGCTGCAGGAGACGGTGTGCTGGATGCAGCATGGTCAGGCGTTTTAGCTCCGGATTTGTCAGCTGAAAAGAACCTGGTTTCGCCAGCAAGTGGTTGCGAAACTGAATGGACTGATTCTGATCGTGATAACGTTTCGTTATTTTCTTCGCTTAATGTAGCTATTCTAAACTGAGCCGCTGCTTCGATAATGGCTAGCTTTTTCGCAATACATCTCTCTACAAACGGCTGGGTACCTTGTGATCTCAACGCCATGCATTGATTTTTCAACGTTTCCGCATGTGCTTTAACTGCTTCGATTGGCATGGCGTCATCAAATCGAACCTCTATCGCCTTGATGGCCAATATCAAATTCAGACGAAGCCTGTCTTGTTCCGTCATGAATGGATGGAGGTGCTCAAAGTTTCTGAACGGAATGAACTCGCTGTTATTGTCAATGGCCGTTTTCCAGCGCTCATGACCTTCTTCAGACATTTCCATAGGAACCGCACGCAACGTGGATGTATCGGGATGCTTACGACCCGCTTCAATGCTGCCTTCAAGCAGGTTTAAGAGAGGGGTAACAAAATAAATGCTTGTATCATGAACTTTATCAAGCATCCCGATTAATAACTCCCTGTGATACAATACATCTTCCCATTGAAATTCTTTTTTCTTTGGATAGACACCACGAAATTCTTCTCTAAGCAATTTTATAAGGCATTCTTTTTCATCTGGAGCGGGTTCAAAATCGTCCTGCGCCTTGAGTTTATTGAGAACCTGCCTTTCATCGTCTTGCAATGGGAATTCCTGCAAGCTCCCACTGGGTTTCATTCCCATGTAAAGATGAAAAATATGCGAGGAGTAGGCAGCATTCAGCTTGATCTTTAAACCAGTTTTAATTGATTCATCTGCTACTTTGCGTATCGCTGTTGTTCCAAATTCCGGAGTTGCGGAATACATGTAAATAATAAGAAGATGCGGGCCTTGTTGGTCACTCTCTACATTGTATTGCAGTGTGCCTTTCACCTCTTTGCCGCCGACCGTTGTTAGAACTGTAATCATTTTATCTCCCGAAAGAGTGATTGCTATCTATCTGTTTCTTCTCAAATCAGATACAGACATGAGCGTGATATGTACAGTATAGCCGGATTTTAACTATGTGACTGAAAAGATATATTTAAGATCCGGCTACAAGGGTACGCCAGAAGACTACGATAACTATATCAACGAGATAGAGTCTACTCCGGGAGCGCACGTTGTCAGGCTTACGGGTTCTGCGTCATTTACTAATTACAATTCCGAGAATGAAACCTCTGACACTGGATGCAACATTCTTTAAAAATCAGAAGCGTCGGGCAAAGCGTCCGACCTACGCAAAATTTTTCAACGAAAAAAACAACGAATATTCTCATCCTGTTCTATAAATAACTGGCACACGGAAAGTTATTTCATTCAACAGGAGAGCATATGAACCGCCATATAACAAGCACGATAATCGAAGACCGTGATGACGAGGAATCATCCAGCGAAGATTCCCAGGACCTGGTCCTCGAACAACAGCGACGTCCGGTACAGGATAACAGAAAAACCATTATAAAGCGCTTCGTCGTCATGGGCGACAGTCTGTCTGATCGCGGATTCATGGACAGCCTGACAATAGGCGGCGTGCTCCCCATGGATATCCTGAGCGGCTTAAAAGGGATCTCTCCTGACAGGCGATTCACCAATGGCTATGTCTGGGTTGATGAACTGGCGTCTTTGCTGGCAACGGATTTCAAAATAGCCCGTATTCAGCGCATGGCAAAACAATCAGACAAACAATACCTCGATCTGGAGGACAACGATCGTCCTCGTTATGATGATATCTATGACGGACTGCTTGCCAACGATCATAAACTCAAGGCAGCCATTGGCGAGGATCCTGTCGACTGCCTCTCTCACTCCTCGGGTATGAAACGGTCCATGAGTGACAGTAATATCGAGCACGGCAAACTAATCAACCGCATGAAACCGGCAGCAGCAGTACCGCATGGGGAGGATTTTACTCTTGACGATTACCTCAATGTAACCTATCACGGAAAAACGTGGCTGCGCAGCTATTGCCAGGGCGGTCTGATGGCCTACGATTATGCCTGGAAGCTGAGCACCAGTATTTCCCGTTTTTTCAGCCGTACCATTCTGGCAACACTCGAAGACATGCGCCGTATGATGATGAGCAACGATCGCGAGATGGGTGTTTCCTGGCGTGAAAAACAGGAAACCATGGTTATCGAATGGTCTGGCGCGAACGACATGATCACCGTTAATCGTGAGCCTTCTATAGAAATAGCCAATAAAGCGGTAGCGGCGCGTATGAAAAACATGCGGAAGATGATTCATGCCGGATATCGAAACTTCACCCTCTTCAATCTCCCCGATATGTCCCTGACACCACGCTACCAGGCACGATCGCTTCGTGAACAGCGCAACGCCTCCCGCTGCAGCGATCACTTTAATAATCAGCTGGCGACAGCCTGTGCGCAAATGGCACTCGAATTTCCTGAGTGCACCATCAATGTTTATGATATCAACAGCTCCTTCAGGGATATGTACCATAACCCTGAACAATATGGCTTTGAGCAGGAAAAACAGAACACACCCTATACCGAGTCAGAGGATTTCCATATTGATGAAGGCTCGTCCCCCTCTCGCGGTTACATGTTCTGGGATGATGTTCACCCTACCGCAGATGTGCACGCGCTTAATGGACGCAATTTTTACGAATGGCTGACCAAGCGCTTCCGCTGTCTGGAGCCGGATTCTCAACTGTGTAATCTGAGGCAGGAAAGCGCTGACAGCATTCTTCAGAGCGTCAGAAAAAGCTATCAATACCAGCTGACGCAGGATCGATCCGGGATGTTCTTCTGCCTCGGCGGGCGCTCTCGTCTCGATTATAAGCATGCCAGTCTGGTCGATATCTTCGATCATGCCTTGTATAACCGCGGGACCCGGACAAAAGAGGTTTTAATCAAACTGGGATTACTGGATAAACACGGTCAGCCTGTGATGGAGATTCCGGTAGTCGCCGACGTAATGCATGATCTCGCACTCCGGCATGACATGGTAACAAATGATTCATTGTCAGCGCGGAGAGTAAGAGCATAGCCCCACTCAGTCAAAGGTACTTTCTCAGAACCGTGACCGTGAGGGAGCGGTTCTGATAGTTGATGCGCCTTGCTATAATTATCTGT
Organism: Legionella navarrensis; assembly: GCF_052527415.1. Lineage (NCBI taxonomy): Bacteria > Pseudomonadati > Pseudomonadota > Gammaproteobacteria > Legionellales > Legionellaceae > Legionella > Legionella navarrensis. Next base: position 4,082 of record NZ_JBNVZR010000024.1, read on the forward strand.
ACCTTATCAATTGGATCAGCTTATGAACTTTAGAGTCAGCCAGCAATATGCCCATGGTGAAGAAAAACTGCTTGCCGGGTTTTCCGATGCCGGGGAAGCACGGATTTTTATGACCCAAAAATCTAATATTGCAGAGGAAGAGCATAAGAGGGTCATCTATCGAATGTATGACGATGATGAGCTGGTGCAGGAAGTAAATAAAGAAAACATCTGTGTGACACACGCCAGCTACGCCGAAAACGGCATTGACTATGATGATTCTGGCCTGGTTTATCATCTTATGATGAAGAGCATGGACTCCACTGATAAACAGGAATTCGCGCGTTTCGCTGATAAAGATGACGCACGACAGCATGTTATCTGGACACTGGAATCCGGTGGCGAATCTATCAAGAGCGCAGTCTTTTTACTTTTTAAGGATAACATGCTGATTGATACGTTAAACCTCAATACAATCAGACATCAGCAGCAACGCGCGCAGATATCCGATGGCAGCGCCTCAACGCGTCACTTAAGCCCCCTACCCACACGCCCAACGCCAGGTGGAGGGCCGCCAGACTATTGGGTGGACGACAAAGAAGACAAATAGCATCGTAATCACGGTCCAGAAATAACCGCCGCCATTTGCTACACTTTGATTACAATTTGAATTCAAATGATTCACATCATGAAAAATAGTCCAATAGAAATTGCTGGCCAAATCATAAAGCCAGGCACCATAACCTGTGTGATGCTGCCCTCCGCGAGTCTGTATACCCAGAGTCGAATGGATATTCCAGTGCATATTTTTCATGGTAAAAAAGCCGGACCCAGGCTGTTCGTAACAGGCACCATTCACGGTGATGAGCTGAACAGCATCGAGATTATTCGACGCGTGCATCAGCATGCCTCGCTGAAACACATCCATGGCACCCTGATTACCATTCCGGTGGCTAATATTTTTGGCTTTATTTTACAATCCCGTTATTTACCGGACAGACGCGATCTGAATCGGGCCTTTCCGGGCTCAAAATCGGGTTCGATGGCGGCCAGACTGGCCGATATATTAATTAATGAAGTGGTAATGAAATGCCAGTACGGTATCGACCTGCATACCGGCGCTATTGGCCGCGTTAACATGCCTCAGCTTCGGGTGAATCTGGAAACACCTGGCGCACGCGATCTGGCACTGGCCTTCGACACCCCAGTGATCATCGATGCGAAAATTCGTGATGGCTCGCTGCGGGGAGCAGCCAGTGAACTGGGTATCCCTTTACTGGTCTACGAAGGTGGCGAGGCTCTACGCTTTAACGAGCTGGGTATCCGTGTCGGTGTGAGGGGCATTTTGAATGTACTGGCCTTGCTGGGCATGATTGCCCGACCGGCCACTCGTAAACGTAAAAAATACGAGCCGGTTATTACAGAAAACAGCAGCTGGGTACGGGCGCCTGCCAGTGGCCTGGTTCAACCCATAGCTGACCTGTCCCAGGCCGTTAAAAAAGGCGAAATACTGGGCTATATCCATGACCCATTTTTAATGAACGCTTCGGTCACGGTGAAAGCTCCTTTTGGTGGTATTGTGATTGGCAAAACCAATCTCCCCCTGGTGAATGAAGGCGATGCCATGTACCATATCGCCAGCGTCGAAGCGATTGAAGACGTGGTGGCGTATATTGAGACCATGCAGGATGAGCTGACGGATCCCCTGCCGGATGAGTAAGGCCGTCCTGGTATACCATCAGGGCCTGTTAAAAAACCCATGGCGAAAAAGCAATTATGCACTATCATTGAAATACATTGTTTATCCAGTTTCTTATATGAACGCTCATTGCTTTGATCTGTCCGTTCCCGGTTTCACCATCGCCTGCAAGGCATGGGGAAATAAGGAGAACCCGCCCATGCTGGCTCTGCATGGCTGGCTTGACAATGCCAGCTCGTTCGACCCGGTGGCTCCTTTTCTCGCACAGCATTTTTATTTGATTGCGGTTGATCTGCCCGGGCACGGCCACTCGTCACATTTGTCAGCCGGTAATCACTACCATTTTGTTGATGGCCTGTTCACCACCCTGAGTATTATTAAATCTCTTGGTCTGCAACAAGTGCATTTGCTCGGCCATTCCATGGGCGCCTGTTTTGCCAGCCTTGTCGCGGGGGTATCACCAGCGCAGGTGCTGTCTCTGGCCATGATTGAAGCACTTGGTCCTTTGGCGGCTCCCGACGAACTATGCTGCGAACAGTTAAGCCATTTTCAGCAACAGGCCCAGATGCTCGAAAAAAAAACCGAAAAAGCCTACTCCTCTCTGATGAAAGCAGCAGAGATGCGTGCGGCCAGAGGTCATGTGTCACTTGAGAATGCGCTGATACTCTGCGAGAGGGGCGTACGCGAGGATAATCAGGCCTTTTACTGGCGGCATGACAGGCGGCTGCTTAATACCAGCCCCTTACGCATGACGGAAGCACAGGTTTTATCCTGTCTTCGCAACATCAGCGCACCCTCTTGCCTTATCTGGGCAAATGAGGGCTTTCCGTTCTGCCCGGACGCGATTGAAAACCGGGAGAAAGCGGTAAAATCGCTGCAGATTTACCGTCTGCCTGGCGGACATCACCTGCATATGGAGCACCCGGAACGGGTCGCAGACTGCCTGCTTTCCTTCTACGAAAACGCTATCCCGGTGAAGTCGGACAGGTAGCCCGGATCAGGCGCAGCCGTAATCCGGGAAACCATGGCATCTAGCAAAGGGACCTTCTGAAAGAAAAAAGAATGTGTATTTATCGATCATCGTATATTACAATCCCGCCCGAAGCCCGGGTGGTTCAGTCCGCGGGATAAGCACTCAATCGAGGAACGATGATGTTGAATCACTATAAAATCCTTGGCGTCCAGATGGATGCCAGCCTTGATGAAATCAAGGCTGCTCATAGAAAACAGGTCAAGACATGTCACCCAGACAAAGTGCCAGGAAAGGTAGAAGAGTTCAAGCAAATTCAGGAGGCATATGAGACACTGGCTGATCCTTACAGGCGCGCAGAACACGATGATGAATTAGCTGGTATAAAACCTCAGCGCAACAACTTTCGCGATTACTATCACTACGTGCTGATTCATAACCCGGCAAGAGCCAATCATTATCAGTTTCTAAACGAATTTCTACAGTTAGACGATGAAGAGTCATTTGTCCCCGAGCAGCCAATACCAGACCGCAGATTTCTGGTATCCCGACTGAATGAAATCAAGCGTCGAATCAACTGGGAAATTGACCGACTGAACGCACGGTATACCTCCCCTGACCGCGACACCAGGGAGCGATTGAGGCTTTTACGCGACAATGAAAAAAAAATCAGCCTCTGCTCAGCTGTCATACTGGCAGAAACGGGTGAAAAGGAGGTTTATGATTTAATACTGCGTCCTTTGTATAGCGATGAAGTGTGTGGGTTCATTGAACAATTGGGCGGAATACAGGCATTGCAGTGGCATATGAGAGCCTGTGAAACATTACCTGGCGCCCGGGGCGCACAGGCCTTGTGGCGAGCCAACTGCCTGACACCGCAAAATTTTGCCCGTCTCACTCAAGGCAATCGCTATAAAATCCTACAGACATCGATAGCCTTTGCCACGTTATGCGAAGCGAATCTTCTGAATCAGGAAAACATTGATTTGATTTTTGAAAACCGCAAGCATATCGACGAATTTCAGATGGCTTTTGATAACTTACAAAGAGGGAACCTACTGAATCAGCATACTTTGAATATCATAATCCGGACAGGAAAAAATGCCGTTTATTTAGCTCACTCTCTCTCCATGATGAGCTCAAGAGGCATTTTAAATGATGAAACCAATGTCGACCGAATTCATAAAATGCAGGAAGATGGACTTGGATTCTGGGTTGCATATTTGGAATGCACAGGGGAGCTGAACCCTGATGATTACCACTATTTAGAATGGGACGCCCCGCCTGAGCTCGCCGATGTTAACCGCCATATCAACAGAATGTTTGCTCATGGCCTTTTTATACTGACAGGGGATCATGACAAGGGCAGGAACATGATGCAGCTGGCTCTGGAACTTAAGGCCGACTTAAAGCAGTTTTTTGAGCAGGAACCTCACATACAGGAAAGCACCAAAGCCCAGTTTAAAACCAGTTTTATTGCGAAAATGCATTCCAGAGATCATGAAATGGGCCGTCACCGTGAGCTTTGGAAAGTCATTATTGGCAATATTCTGATTGCCTTTACCGGTCTTGGCCTTTTTGCTATCGGGATGCATTATGCCATGAAGGGAGGCGCCTTTTTCAGACAAACCCAAAGTGAAAAACTCGTTGATAATCTGCAAGGATTAATTAACCCCGTTTTTAATGTGTAGAATAACCAGTGTAGAGTAAGGATTTACCATGAAATTTGACAGCAAAACGCAGATCATTACATTCGAAACCACCGATCCGCTGCAGAAATTTATTAACGAGTTCCAACCACGGGCACGCACGTCTCTCTACGCCTCCCAGATGTCATCTACTCAAAACACTATCGAATTAAGCAGTCTGTTAACACGACTGGAAACGGTTCTTAACCCATTCTCAACGACCCTGCCGTCTTTTCCGGCAACACTGAAAGTAAGCCTGACACTTATGTGGCAGATTATGACGGTTATTGTCTGGCAGCTTCAGAATGACAAAGACCAAATAAAACTTATTGATAAACAAGAGCTGAACGCTTTATTAAAATGTCTTGATGTATCTAAATTACAGATTGATTCCATCGATGATCAGGATTACGCAAAAATCTCCTCCTTCAATCAGGTCAGTTACAACAGAACTAATCCGATAGGATCATTTAAAAATATTTATGAGATTTTTACCAAGGCTTATGATCGCCATCATGCCAGGAGAAGCCGAAGCGATATGCATTCATTAAATCAAAGGCATAGTCTCGACTCCCATTACTCAAAAAGGCACGAGGGAACAAGGCCTGCGTCATCATCTCAGCCGGCGGACTCCGATGTCGGCTCATCAAGCCACCCGGAACCAAGGCTTGAAAAAACGAACTCCCTGCAAAATACCAGAAAATCAGGATTCACGTCTTCGTTTCCCTTTTTTTCACAATCCAGTCGCAACCCGGAGCATCGTGATCACGATTTTGTAGATATCGAACTACAAACCCCTCCTTTTGAAAGAACAGCGCCACCGCCGCCCGCTGCAAGACCTGTACATCCTAAATTAAGACCCATATTCTCTGCGGCACGGCGACTGGTAGATAATGGTCTCCATGCAAAACAGATAGCCAACTTATTCTATTGTTATGCCCATCCTCCTTTCTTTTCCTTTACGAGACGACACCACAAAGTGAGAGCTCACGAAATTTTCGCACATTTATACATGAACCCCCAGCTAAGCACTCAAGAGTGCATCGCTTATATCAGAGTTAAAACAAACTCACTTCCTATTAATAAACACGGAACACTCAACTATCTGCTGGAAAAAATAATGGCAGATTATCCAATAGAAGATAACACACCAGAGCCAACTGGATTCTCACACAGATTTAAACAAATGTTCGGAAGATAGAAAGTTTAGATTGACAGCGGTACCGACATGCCCTGAATATCGCTAAAGGATTTTACGTGCATCAGGGAACAACATGGAATGGGCTGACAGGGAATGGGATCTGGCAGGCGCCGGGGACGAGGGAAACGACGGGTTAATTCCTGTTATACTGCTTATTGCCTCCCTCGGTCTTCTGCGTGGGGGGCATTACCGGGCGGCCTTAAGGCTCTATCCCAACAGCGGAGGTGGTGGGCTCAATATCTACAAAGTACAGGACAACGGACAGTGGAAGCGTCATTTTGCTGTGGACTACCATCCATTCTGGGATCGCGAAGCAAAACGGTCGCTGTGGCGTCTGCATTATCATCGTGGTGAAACCAGTCGTGAAATGAGGCTTCACCGCCCGTATGAGGGAGGATATTGAGCGCAGCCGGTCAGGGAGACATCAGGGGCGTCTCTTCACTGCTTGTTGCGATGTTATTAATTCCACCAACATTGTAGCGTGTCAGCAGAGCCATGTTGGCAGGGGTCGCGGGGAGAAAGAAATCATACATTCGACGGCCTTCCAGTCCCATCGGTCCATAAGCGCGCAGCGTTATCTGCTCATTTCCCTTCACTTCACATTTCAGGCATTCCAAATCAATGTCAGGCTGGCTCAACAGCGCGCTTAACTGATAAACAGGCCCCGCAGGTTCCTGTTTGCCGACGATCTCCAGCAGACGCTCTCTTCCATCACCATCGATCGCCCGCACCACACCGGCCGTTATCAGTATCACAGGTGTGGTGACAATGGCAGCGATTATTGAAACCATTGCTTTTGGTACTGTCAGCGCGTTGTTTAAAAGCTGTAAGGGTTTGTACATGAAAGAAAAAGAGGAATCGGGAGTTTGTTCAAGATAAACCTCCATGCGATTTAGGCCGGCAGGTATGAATAAAGTCAGCCAGTCGTAGATGCCCATTCGAGGCTCAGCCCGTCGGGCTCGGGCATCGCCGTAAAATACCCGAAAGGCATCCATCCATTTCTCACTGAAGGTGGTACGCAAGGAACGCGCGTGCGGTGAATCCGGGCTTTCAAAAAGAAAGGAAAAAGGATTAAATTTCATGCACTGCGTCTCCACCAAATCACTCTGGGTGTTATATTAACATCCACCCCTTGATGTGTCGATGCGCCACAGAATCAGGGAGTTCATGATGGATACAGACTCGTAGCTCGGATTAGGCTTTGAGATACACTTTCTCTTATCAGTTGAATTGTCAACAGACCCTAGTGTTTTTTCTCTTCTGCTACTGGACAGATGAGCCATTTTCGTTATAAACGCATCCTAAATTGATTTTCTTTTTGTTAAGAAATCAAAAGGTTGTAATGACCTGAATCACCCAATCGTTTGGGGAGCAAACGATTGGGTGAGTTCTTTAGAGCTTTGGTGCCAATGAAGTTGATGCCAAGTCATCTTGCTCATTGTTTTGATATTGTGAAGAACCAAATAATGTAGGCATATACTGAGTGGGAGGTTTTTTCCTAATGACTTTTTTCAAATTGTCATAATTGTATTCAAAATCTTTTCTATGCAAATATTTCCATGTTAGCGTCTCAAAACCAAATACCAAATCTTTGTCAGGTGGAAAAGAAATTTGTTTTGATTTACAGTATGTTATAAAATCTTCGCTATTTTTCAATTCACCCAGATCGCCAATATTTATTCTTTTTGCTAAAATAGCCTGCCCAGTTGATGTAATGCCAAAAGTAGATGAAATCGTACTCATTATTTCTTCACTAAATCGAGCCGTTATTTCGTGGCTAATTATTTTATAGGGATCAAACGCTGTATCACATAATCTTAAGTTTTCATGATTCCTGGCATATTCACGATATAGTTGATGTACTACAGGATAATAGCCACGACCACCACCCAAATATATATCAATGATTTCGCCATCACTATGGCATTTAATTGTTTCAATCAATTTACTTAATTTATGTGGCTTGAAAAACGGCAGAACCTCTTTAATTGACTCTTCGTCAAGTTGAGACTCTCTGTAACCTAGTTGAGTCATATCGCCTGCATGTCTCATGGAAATACCCTGAAAATCATGGCTTTCTAAAATGCCATACATATGTGCAACACCAAGAATGACTCGACCATCACTTAATTTGCAGTATGCTGCAGCAGAAATACAAGGACCTAAACCACATGTAAATAGAAAAACATCCTCTTCTTTTTCGCATATAGCAACATAATAATCATCCATATCTACATCGACTGCGATCATATTTCCTGGAAGATTAACTTTCTCTACAAGTTGAATCTGATTTTCACTAATAAATCGTTCTCGCATTTGAAGCCTTTTCTCTGTAATTTAAGTATTACCGAGTAGTCAATACTCGGTAAGGACAGTCCCGGGCAAACTGAAGCAGGTTTGTCCGGGGTTGTTTGTATTTTTGATTTACAACAACACCGTAAGCCGGGCAAGATTATCTGTAAGTTTTCGGCCAGCCTGGATTTTAACCAATACCCGTGCCCGAGTCAAAACTTTATGCCCATACACAAGCCAATCTGATTATATTTCAGCATAATCAGTAAGCCTTGCCACCATCTTTTTTTCAGGATGTATATCCATGAGCGGTCCTGAACTGCCAAAGATAAAGGAGCGCCGCCCGGGCGTTGGAGCTCGATGGCACATGTTTGGAGTACATCAGGTTCCCTGTTGCAAGCGACCGGGGACTCGGGCAAAAGCGATACAAAGGTAAATTTATTGTTATCGCTACCAACATTCGCTGCAATTTGTGCGCTGGTTATCTTCAGTGTTTGGGCAATCCTATTCACAGGATGACGATCCATCAATATTTTGACCTCAGTCCACAACGATGACGGGATTTTGCCTTGTCGGGCTCTGATTTTACGCCAGTGTTCAAAATGTTCTTTGACTTCATCAAGGGTTACTGTAGTTGGTTTAGGGAGTATCATCTGCGGCCTCCAAAAAATGGAAATTTAAAGGCTACAGGGTAACTATTGGCAGGTTAGAAAATCACGCATGTTCACCGGAAACTCACGATTAGGCTTTGCCGTAATCCGGGAAGCCATGATCATCCCGGCACGATTCTCTGTTTGTGGTTCATTTCCCGGATTACGCTGGCGCTAATCCGGGCTACAGGGATTTTCTGTTTTCGCACTCTTAAATAATTCCTTAACGTAATGTGTCATATAATTAAGCAAGTCAGCAAATATAAAGACGATAAAACATGGCAACAATTATTTATCAGGGTAGGATTATCTCTAATCTGAATCGCTATTTAAAAGCGAATAACCTACCCTTCAAAATGAATGAAAGCGGTATCTGCAATGGCCTGGCTATGGTTCATGCGGAATACGCCCTGCAAAATAAAACAGATGAATTTATGAAGATTCTGGCGTTTATTGCAACAGGAAAGCGTGACGCACTCATCACAGACGAGCTGATTGACGTGTTTGCCGTAAAGGTCGCCGCTACCTTTTCCCCGGGAAAATTCACACACAGCTTTGGTCAGACTGGCGCAATTCAGATGCTGAGCGTTAACAATAAACCGTTAAGCTCATCGTTCAGCTTTACTCTGGCCAGCAGTAAACAAAACTGGGTGGAGACGATGAGCGCTCTTAACCTGCAGGAAGGTGAAGTATTACAGGTGCAGAGCGAAACCCATTCCATTTCCATCATCAAAAAGAATGGGCAGTATGCCGTGTATGATCCTAATTATATGTGGGGCTATAACACCTTCTCTACTGAAAAAAAACTTGTCAATGAATTACATAATAATGTTTTTGGCCCTACGTCTGGTCTTGCGTCGGATCAGCTGGCTATGAGCATACAACTCATTCGACACCCAGAAGCGCCCCCACGTAACCTGCCTTGTAAAACCGCGCTTTATACTCGTTATTTGCCCAGCGCCAGCAACAGCTCCAAAACTTTTACCCTGAACGAAGCGGTTGTTTTCAGTGATGAGGCAGAGACCAGGCTATTACTCGAATTAACAGGTAATAATCCAGGCAAGGCTGCTGGGTTTGCCGTGATTAACAATAATAAAGAATCTCTTAAACCGTTGATAGAGAACATCTCGTCAGCAGACCCATTGAAAATCGAGCTGCTGTTGTCCGTGGCAATGAAAGGCGGTAAAAAAGACATACTGGAAACGCTGCTGGAAAATGATGTCATAAAAACGCATTATTTTGAGGATTTTTTAAGGCATAGCCCTGAGATTGCAATTAATCAAGCCGCTGGAGGGGGTAATCCGCTGCTGATGGCGTCTTGCCTTGAGCACGTCAGGGAGCATGACCGTGCTTTATCGGAAGAATCTATCAGGCGTGCTCTGGAGACACAGTTTTTTGAAAGTGAGGAAGATAAAGCATACGTCACGCAAATGGTTAAAGACCAACTGGCGGACACTCTAGAGCCGAAGTACAGGGAGCGATTTGTGTTAACCCAGGGCAGTCCGTTGGATCCCATTTTAAGTGCGGTTCAAAGTGGCAGCGCCGAAACACTTGACGTTCTTTTTAAATCTCTGGGTAATACCGACGCTCTTTTTCGCGATGAGACGAAGATGGGCTGGCTGCTGGAGGCTATTCGCTTAAATCACAGCCCGGTCGTCACGTATCTGATAGAGAAAAACCCCGGCATATCCCGCGAGTTGCTGCAGTCCATCTCCATGTCGCCCAAGGCGGTCGAGCGCACTCATATACAGACCCTCCGGATACTGCAATCGCACGGTGTGCCGTTTTCGACTGTCGCAGAAAGCATCATTGCCAAAAAAGAAAGTCATTCACTGACTCTCCTGCAATCGCTGGGTATATTGCTGCGTAAATTTACGGAGTTCTTCCGGGAAATGCGAAGCACCAGTAATGGAATTCAATATAATCCACAATTATTCAGGCAAGCAGTCAAACCCAGCGAGTCGATTCCCGTGGATGAAAAGCGTGATGACGATACGCCTGTTAATGCCTTAAGGTAGGGTGAATGGTCAACAGACCCTAAGAAAGCAGGGCTGTCCCGCCTTAACTTCAGTTCAAATCCGTGCCACACCCACCACCCTCATCCCCAACCCTTCTCCCTCAAGGGAGAAGGGAGCCGAACGTGCCAACGGATTAACTTCAGTTCAAATCCGTGCTACACCCACCACCCTCATCCCCAACCCTTCTCCCTCAAGGGAGAAGGGAGCAGCTCGTGCCAACGGATTAACTTCAGTTCAAATTAAGATGGGACAGCCCTGCCTAAGAAAGGCGATCCACTTATGCTTCATTCATGGATGTGATTTCTCCCATATTTGTATACTATAGAACAACGATCACGGCTTAAAAATTAACCAGGAGAAATTTATGCCAGGGACTGATCATGACATGCTGAGCTATTCAACCGCCCTGCTGGACACCTATTCAATCGGGCTGCCTGGCTGGAAGCGTTTCTTTACCGGAAATAATTCTGATGCTCCCTTATTATATCCGTTTAACCGCATGTGGGGACGGCATCATCTGCGAGAGGTTAACCGGATTCGCATGGATTTAAATGCCAACAGCGAACTCCAGATACAAAACACCGTTGATTTGCTCTATCGCCTGCATTCAATCGCGCTGGTCAACCGCCACGGCTCTCTGGCAAAACGCATCAACGCAATATGGCGACGTCTGCTGGAACAAGACAACATTCATTTGCTTAATCAGGAAGTAGACCGCCTCCCCCCGCCCAATGACTACCTGACCAATGGACTGATACTGACGATTCGACACCGTCCAGATGATTTAGGTCAGGTGCTCCATTCTGTGCTTAACTCACCTGCAAGACAAAAAAAGGTATCGGTGTTGAAACGAGCCCTCATGTTTACGATGGGCGAGCATCGGGAGGTCCTCCATCCCACAACCCATGAGCGCTATCTGGAGGAGTGGCATCATCTGGCCGCAGCCGATGTGATCATGAACAGTCTGGAGGATATCGACTTTTCTGATAAAAAAACCATTCTCCTGGCAGGCCTGCTGCGTGCCTATGAATGTAATCGCGAGGACACATATAAAAAAATACTGGCTCACCTGTTTAGCAAATATCGACAGCTCCCATCGGCGGACTACCTGACATGGATTCGTGTGGTCTTATCCAGCCATATAAAAACAGCCGATGAAGACAATACTACCTCTCTACTGGCAGCCCTTCATCGAGCGATAGGTGAAACCGTGATGCGGGTACCCACGGCATTTCAGGGAGAAGTCCACGCCATTCAGCAGATTCTGAGAAAGGATGCGAATACAAAACGCTATGTGTATTCGCTGTTCTCAGGCACGCATAAGGCACAGGGAGGCGCCGCATCTACTCCGGTAGATGAGGATGAAGAGGTCATCGTCATTCCGAGCTGTCCATAACTGCAAACAGAGACTGGGTAAGGCATAAGCATAAGACCAGGCTCCTTCCCGCGCTGACGGGGGCGGGAAGTCTTTCCTTTATCTGCTCACAGCACCACATCGTGAGCAAGCGCGCGGCGGTTGGCGCGGAAATAGCGCATGGGCGAGTTTTCCAGTAAATCCACCAGTTTTTCCATATAGATACAGGCGAAACGATCAACCTGGTAAGCAAAGTAGCTTTCTTCAGCCCCCGCACGGAAAACCCTGCCCCAGCGTGGATTAAAGAACGATTGCTGCTCTTCCAGCAGCTTCATTAAATCGGCATCGATTGCGGCAATCTGCTGCTGGCACTGCGCGATCTCGCTGTCAGAATCATCCACGCCTTTTTCCAGTTTTCTGGAGCACAGATCGATGTATCGCTGCTCATAAACACTTTTCAGCTCCATGGCGTCCACAATTTTACGCTCAACAGGAAGCGCGCGTATCTGCGAAGCGATTTCATCTCCCAGCTCTTCCACAACCAGTGCTGTGCGCCAGTTACAGTCTTTTTTCAAACGAAGAATGTCGCCGTATATATGATCGCCGATGTATAAAATCTCATCGCCGTTTATGCCCAAATCGTCTGTGAATTTTCTGGCGCAGCCTCCCTGATAAATACCAGGAGTTATCTTATCCCTGGTGTTCGTCATGCTGCCATCTTCAGGGTTAATCCGCAAAAACCGTGGATTATCATAAAAAAACCGTGGTTTGCTGGCGAGCGTGATGACGTAATCAAACAGATCCCGCCAGGTTTCTCCGTTTTCAAGATAGGGGTTTATGGCATAATCCAACAGCAGTTTGGTATAAAAAAAATCGGAGTTTGTGAGAACAAACAGCTTTTTCCCATAATGCAGATAACGCTTTAGCCCTTTGACCAGTTGCTCATCACGCAGCACAAACTGCTCCAGGTTCTCACTGATAATCGATTTAAGACTGCCATCCGCATGAACTCTGTCCACACTGGCCAGTACGTCTTTGGCAATGGTTGCATAATCAGGCAAATCGCCAGGATATTGATCTTTATAATCAATGATCTGACTATATAAAACACAAAAGGCTATCGAGAACGATGTATCGATGGCCATAAAATTAGGATCCTTCAAATCCACATACATACTGCGATAAATCTTTTTCTGTCTGGCGTATTCAATCTTTTGAGTTCCGTGGTAACTCAAACGAATCGCACCATAACGGCTCAACTTGAGTACGTTGCCATTTTTGCTGTCGACTATCAAACCTCGAATGGTATCATCGAAATTAAAACTGAACTGCCGTAAGGCGTCTGGGTACTGCTTGCTTTCGATCAGGTTTTCCACAACCAGACGATACACCAGACCTTCGAAATTCCGTGTGTTATAACGAATCAGAGTGTGATCCATATCAAAACCAATCCACTTGATTTTTTTCATATTTAATATGCGATTAACAAATACTTTCTGAGTCATATTCAATCCTTTTTAGGCGCGTATTTCTTTTGCAGATACTGCGCAACTGCCCGCACGGCCATGGCTTCGCCACCTTCTGGTCTGCCGGGCTTGCTGGAAACATTCCAGGCCATGATATCAAAGTGCACCCACGATGCCTTTGCTGGAACAAAACGCTTTAGAAACAGAGCAGCCGTGATGGCTCCGGCGTAAGCGGAGGCACTTGAATTAACCATATCTGCAATGGACGAATCGAGCATGCTTTCATAGCCGGCAAACAATGGCAGGCGCCACACTGGATCATTCACTTCTGTGGAAGCGGTCATCAACTCCTGAGCCAGGGCATCGTCATTACAGAACATGGCAGCAATTTCAGTACCGACCGCTGTGCGCGCAGACCCCGTCAGGGTTGCAAAATCCACCACCAGTTCAGGTTCCTCCTCACCGGCCTTCACCAGCGCATCGGCCAGGACAAGACGCCCTTCTGCGTCTGTATTATCAATTTCAACCGTCAGGCCGTTGCGCATCGTCAACACATCACCCGGCCGAAACGCATCAGGTCCAATGGCATTTTCTACCGCTGGAATCAAAACCTGCAAACGCACAGGAAGGCGACTGGCCATGATCCACTGCGCCAGCCCAAGAGCGTTGGCAGCGCCGCCCATGTCCTTCTTCATCAGACGCATCGCCGACGAAGGCTTGATGTCCAGACCACCGCTGTCAAAGCAGACACCCTTGCCAACCAGACTGACACGTGGATGATTTATGTCACCCCAGGTCAGCATGAGCAGCCGGGGCTGATGGATAGACGCTCGCCCCACAGCATGAATGGCGGGATAATTATCCTGCAATAACTCATCACCAATGCATTCTTCGTAATCCGCACCAAAGGTATTGGCCATGTCAATCATCACCTCACCCAGCTGGGCAGGCCCCATGTCGTTGGTAGGCGTATTGATCAAATCCCGCACCAGAAAAAGTGCCGCGGCCTCCTGCTGTACACGGATCAGGCTGGCCTCATCAAGCAGCAGAATCCGTGCTTCCGATTCATTTTTTTTATAACGATCAAATCGATACTGTGCCAGAGACCAAATGAGCAGAGCCCAGGGCGAAAGCTCAGCGTCCAGCTGGTAGCGCCCGGCGGGCAGGCGATTGGCGGCATGAGCCATGGCCAGCGCCATGTTACTTCCATCCCCAGAGCCAACATAGGCTTTATTGTTTTGGCCAGCAGGTAAAACCACGTCTCCAGGGCGTCCCTTGAACTGCTGAGCCTGCAAGGCCGCGCGCAGGGCATCAGGAAAATCAGACGACTCCCACTGCGCCTTGCTGATAAACTCAAGGCTCACACTCTGACCATCCTTGTGTTGATAAAATAAATCTGATCGCATCGTTACTCCTTAAACAGGCCCCGGAACTGCGCTACACGCACACCCAGAGAATAGAGAACCAACAAATATATGGCTATGGACACCAGACTGTGTCCGGCCAGAAGAGAAACACGGCTCAACGGTGAAAAGGCAAGCCAGTCGGCGGGCGTGCCAGCCATAAAATAAAGGTAAACAGCAATGGCAATGTTGGCCGCAGCCAGTTGCCCTGTAAATTTCAACCAGTTCAGCTGCGGCTGGTAAATACCACGCTTCAACAATAAATATACGAGAATTCCACAATTGACGTAGCCTGCAAGGGCCGAGGCCAAAGCAAGGCCTGCGTGAGCAAGCGGCCAGATAAGCGCGGCACATAACAGGCTGTTCACGACCATGGCCACCGCCCCTACCTTAACGGGCGTTTTGATTTCCTGGCGGGCATAAAAACTCGACGCCAGAATCTTTACCATCATGAACGCGGGCACGCCCGAGGCGAGAGCAATCAGACTTTTCTGAGTCTGCACCAGGTCGACAAGTGAAAATTTCCCATAGGCAAAGCAACAGGCGATAATCGGCATGGAAAAAAATGACAGGCCAATAGCGGATGGCACCCCAATCAGCAGCAAAGACTGCAGCCCCCAGTCAATGGCCTGGGAATAGCGTTTAACACTCTGCCCGGCATGCTCTCGTGACAGGTGCGGTAAAATAACCGTGGCAATGGCGACACCAAACACACCCAGAGGAAAGTCGGTCAGTCTATCGGTAAAATACAGCCATGACACGCTGCCGACTTTTAAAAATGACGCGAAAACAGAATCAATCATCAGATTGAGCTGAGCAATGGAGACACCAAATAATGCCGGGATCATCAGCTTCATCACGCGTTTAACGCCCGGATCGCCCTTTGCCCTTGCCGGCATCACCAAAAGCCCGCGGCGATACAGAAACGGCAGCTGAAACAGAAACTGCGCAACTCCGGCTATTAATACGCCCCAGGCCAGCCCTACAATCGGGTGAATATTATAAGGACTCAAATACAAGGCAGCCAGGATCATGGAGGCATTAAGAAGTACGGGCGTAATGGCCGGTACACCAAAGTATCCATAGGTATTAAGTACTGCCCCCGTCATGGCGGCCAGCGAAATCAGCATCAGATAAGGAAAGGTGATACGCAGCATCTCGGTTGCCAGCTGCGAGCGCATGCTGCCCTCCCCGAAACCCGGCGCAAACAGAAGGATTATCACAGGTGTTGCTATCATGCCGATGGTCGTCACCACAGACAAGACGCTGATCAGTCGGCCCGACACCCGCGCAATAAAGTTACGAACCTCCTCGGGTGATTTTGTCTGTTGGTATTCCGCCAGCACCGGCACAAAGGCCTGCGAAAAGGCACCTTCGGCAAAGAGGCGTCGCATGAAATTGGGGATACGAAAGGCCACCAGAAAGGCGTCCATGCCTGCTCCCGCACCAAAAATCTGAGCAATGATCATATCACGCGCAAAACCTGTCATGCGGGATATGAAGGTCATCAGGGAAACCAGGGACGTGGAACGCAGGAGACTTCGTCGTTTGGGTATCATTGTTTCTGTCGCTGACATAATATAAACAGTGGTAAGCACGATTCTCTATGATAAACCTGATCCGACCCATTGAGCGAACTTTTTTATTTAAAAAGTATTGAGTAGCCAGATAAAGTCGTTCCCGCGAAAGCGGGAATCTATTCAAAATCAGGCAAAGTGCTCAAGTAATGGATGGATTCCCGCTTTCGCGGGAACGACAAACAATGTTTTAGAGACCTGTGGGTAATGATATGATTGGGCGCACCTGCCCTGCCTCACCCTGCCCATCAGATGACAAGTTACCGCGTCAATGTTACTCTGCATTTTATCTTTATATTACACAAGAGTTTTTCCATGAGTTTTCTGGCGCAATACGGCTTATTTGCATTAAAATCAATCACCCTTGTCATCGCCCTGCTGCTTTTGCTGGCCGGCATCGCGGCTGTTTTTGGTAAAAAGCCGAAACCGAGACTCAGTATCGAGTCGCTCAATCATGACTACGATGAATTGAAGCAGCAGTTAAATAAAGACATCAAGGGTAAAAAGGCAAAGGACAGCAAAGTAAGCAAAAAGGAAAAGAAGGCGCGTCAGGAAAGGCCCTCCCTGTTCGTCATCAATTTTCATGGCGATATGAAAGCCTCACAGGTAGAACAGCTGCGCGAAGAAATTACCGCCGTACTGGCCATTGCTGAAGCCCGAGACGAAGTTCTGATTCTGCTGGAAAGCCCGGGCGGACTGGTAAACTCCTATGGACTTGCGGCTTCCCAGCTGCAGCGCGTACGTGACCGTAATATTCCGCTGACCGTCTGCATCGATAAGGTGGCTGCCAGCGGCGGGTACCTCATGTCCTGTGTTGCGAACCGGATTGTTGCGGCTCCGTTTGCCATTATTGGTTCTATTGGCGTTGTGGCTCAAATCCCCAACGTGCATCGCTGGCTTAAGAAAAATGACATTGATGTAGAGCTAATCACCGCTGGCGAATACAAACGCACGATAACAATGCTTGGTGAGAACACAGAAAAAGGTCGGCAGAAATTTAAGGAAGACCTCGAGGCTATCCATCAGGCCTTTCGTAATTACGTGGTGGCCAACCGTCAGCAACTGGATATTGATAAAGTATCTACCGGCGAACACTGGCTGGCTGTTGATGCCTTTGGATTAAGACTTGTTGATGCCATAAAGACCAGCGACGACTATCTCGTGGATAAAATGGATACTCATAATATCTGGAAAATCAGCAAACATCATAAACTGTCGGTGATGGAGAAACTACTCAAACCCGCTGCCAGGCTCATGCAGTCTGGTCTGAACAGACTGGGCTTCTCTACCCTGTAACAAAGCCAGGGTTGTGCCGTCAGGTTAATCAGTTAACACTGTTCTGCTCCCTATAAGAAGGTACACGTATCTGGACAATCGACACGATTAAGAGCTAACATGTGACATCGTGTTTTGCTAGTAAAATGGACACATCAAACAGGGAGATTGACGCAGGGCATGTATATTCCAGTCAAAGTAAAATTTGCCTTTACTTTCTTTATTGCGCTGCTGTGGCTGCTGCTGAGCATATACCTGTCAGCACGCTGGGTCGAGGATCTCAGTACGATCATTGGCTCGTTCCTGTCGATTTTTATTATCACCTTCATTGCCTACATACCAGGCTTCATGCAGATGTTTCTGTTTATCGCCTATATCATCGACAGGCGCCCGGCCTTGAAGCCCTGCAACAACTGGCCCCCGTTAAGCATACTGATCGCTGCCTACAACGAAATTGATTGCATTGAAAACACGTTGCGCTCCATTCTGGCCCAGGATTATAAGGCTGCTCTTCAAATCATTGTTATTGATGACGGTTCAACAGACGGCACACCTGACTTGATCCGCTCCCTGAAAATTCCGAATGTGACGCTGGTCCTGAATAATCATGGAGGTAAGGCCAGTTGTCTGAACACAGGCATTAAACACGCCTCTCACGAGCTGATTGTCGGGCTGGATGCCGATACGCGCATGCGCACTGACGCGCTGACCAACCTCGTGCAGCAGCTTTTATCTGATCCGCCCCATACAGCGGCGGTGGCTGGATCGTTATACGTTGCTAACTCGCGGGTCAGCCTGATGACTCGTATGCAGGAATGGGATTACTTTCATGCCATTGCAGCCATTAAACGTATTCAGAGTCTCTTTCAGGGCACATTGGTAGCTCAGGGGGCCTTCTCATTGTACCGCAAATCCTGTGTTCTTGAGGCAGGAGGCTGGCCAGAAGTGGTCGGTGAGGACATTGCCCTGACCTGGTCTCTGCTCACGCTGAAATATCGTGTCGGATTCAGCGATCGAGCGATAGCCTTTACTTCCGTACCCGTTACGTATCGGACATTTTTTTATCAGCGGAGCCGCTGGGCACGCGGCCTGATTGAAGCTTTTCGCCTGCATCCACGCATATTGATTACCATGCGATTAACGCTGTTTCTTGTATTCTGGAACGTACTCTTTCCGATTATTGATTTCGTCTACGTATTCGCCTTTATTCCCGGGCTGATTCTGGCTTTATTTGGCCATTATTATATCGCAGGCCCGATGACGCTCGCCGTTTTACCCATTACCGTGCTTTATACCATCTATTTTTACATAACCCAGTCCAGAGTTTTTCATCGTGCCAACCTTAGTGTCCGGCGCAACTGGGGCGGCCTGGTTTGTTTTTTGCTGTTCTATCAGATTCTGATGGCACCAGCCTGCATCCATGGTTATTTTTCTGAATTCCTGAGCCTGAAGAAACATTGGGGAACAAAAGCATCATGAGTTTTTTGCATCATCGTGTCGTTATCGGCAGCTCAATAGCCTTGCTTGGCAGCGGTGTGATTCCGGTTAATGCCGCACAGCTGCCACAGATGGCCCTGGCAGCCCCAGCAACTTCCTTTGCCAGCTATATCAGCCAGGCGCAGGCCAGCGCTGACAATAATCAGCCAGAACAATCCCTGCTCCTGTATCAAAAGGCGTTGACGGTAGCGCTTGATAACAACAATCTGGTTCAGGCACGGGTTGCTCGTTTTGGCATTGCAAAAATGCAGCTCTGGCTGGAAAAGTACACGGAGGCCGAAGCCATCTACCGAACCTTGTACAGCGAACCCCTGTCTCCGGAAGATAAACAGATAGCACTGAATGGGCTGGTACGCTCCATCACCTATCAGGATCGCCCGAAGGAAGCCCTGCAACTGGTGGCAGAAGACTATGTGATAAGCAATCCGGAGCTGGTCATAGCCCTTGCTCAGGCTTATATCAGCGCAAACGAAACAGATCAGGCTGACAGCCTTTTGGAAAAGTACAAACCCTTATTGCAGACGCTTACAAAAAACTCGGTGCCAGACCGACAGCTGACCCGATTGTATGCGCAGATTCAGTCTGAAAAGCAAAAAGAAGCAAAGCAGGCAGCAGCCTTAGAGCAGCTGATGAAACAAACAAAACAAAACATTTCAATGGGTTTTTTAAGTTCAAGTGCCGTTACTCAGGTTGAACAAAACGAACCTCAACTGGCACTGGCTACTTATCAAAAACTGCTGGCCGACAGTCTGGTCAGTCACCAGCAGGACGATATTTTTTCCGCACGATTCGGTATTGCAAAAATGCAGCTATGGCTGGGCCAGTACCCGTCGGCTGAGAGTACATACCGCGATTTGTATCGCGACAAGTTAAACGCCGTTGATCAGCAGGTTGCGCTGGATGGCCTGATCCGCGCAGTTAACTATCAAAACAGGCACAAAGAAGCACTGAGTCTGCTCCCCAAAAACTACACCATCAGCAATCCGAGCCTTGTCATTGCTCTTGCTCAGGTCTTCGTATCGCTCGATGACCTGAACGCGGCACAGGCTCTGCTCAACCGCTATCAAGCCTTGTTGCAGACCATTCCGCAGCAGACTATTCTGAGTAAACAGCTGGACAGACTCAGGACGCAGGTTCAGGCGGGCAGCGCAACAAAACCTACAAAACCAGCACCGGTTAATCCGAATGACCAGCGTATTGCAGCCCTCGTTAAAAAGGGCGAGGCATCCTTCAACAGCGAAGCATCCAGCTCCGATAATCCCCAATACAAACAGGCCCTGGCTTATTATTATCAAGCCCTGTCAATCGCAAAAACCTTCCAGCGGCCGGATCGCGTCATTCTGTTTCGGATCGGCGCCGTTTATCTCAGCCTCGGTGATTTCAGGCGCGCTCTGCCGATCTATACGCAACTGCTGCAGCAGCCGCTGGATAAAGCAGATTATGAGGTTGCCCTGAATGGTTATGTGCAGAGTTTAAGTGGTCGCGATCTGCCAATGAAAGCCTGGCGCAGCATTCCGAATGGTTTCGTCTACCACATGCCCGCTATGCTGATCAGCGCTTCCGAAGCGGCATTATGGTCAAACTGGCCTTATAAATCCATGGCACTGCTCCAGACCTATGATAACCTGGTCAGACAAATTAAACCGGACTCTAATCTGGGTTATCGCCTGGATGACGTGTTGTGGCAAAGCCGTCTTGGCACGGCCATCAACACACTGGGTTTTACCAGTTATTATGAGAAAGACAGTGACGATTTTACCATCCAGCGTAATCAGGCTTCTTATTCTCATCGCTTTGGCGTTCCATTGAACACCTCCGTGTCCTGGACCAAATCCCATTATGCCGTTCCGGGCCTGCAATCCGTAAGCGGCAACCGTTTTACAGCTCAGGCAGATGGCTGGCTTGCTGACACGCTGACCTATGTGGCGAACGTAGCCCCGGCATCCTATCTGAACTGGAATCCGGTTCTGGCCAAGGCAGCTCTTTTTTATGCACCCAATGATTTTTATTCTCTTAACGCGTTGGCGAGCAAGGATATTGTGGAGTCAGTGCCATCCCTGCTGAACAAAATATCCGTTAACTCAGTGGCCGGATCTGGGATTTTATTCCCTGCCTATCGTTTCAGGGTAGCGGCGGGCGTTTTGTCTGATCATTTCAGCGATAACAATATACGTAACGGCTTTAATCTGCGGCCTTCGGTACTGTTATTTCCTGATCTTGGTCTGTATGGGGAATTCTACTGGCGCAGTTATACCAACAGCATCCCTAACTCCCCCTTCTACTTTTCACCGGAACAATATGAAGAAACGCGCGTAACGCTCAAACTCAATCGCCACGCTAATCCAGTCTGGCGTTATTACATCAATGCGGGTCTGGGGCAGCAGCGGATTAATCAGGATCCCAAGACTCCCACCAAATTTTTCGAAGCCGGCTTTCGTGGGCCCTGGGGTAAGCATCTGGTGATTGACGCGGGGTATGGCTACAACAGCGCAGCCGGCGGCAGCGCTACCGGTTTTGCACGCCAGTATGGCATTGTAAATATCACATGGTTAATATGATTCTGAAATCGGGCGCATATTTGTAGTACATTTCTATTTAATTTTGACGTGTGGCGGTTCTAGACGCAGTCGTCCCTGCGCAGGCGGGGACGACATATATTTGGACGTTTAATGTTCACGAACAGGGATATATGAAAACCTCATTAATATATTTTTTTGCTGTATTGATAATAATTGGAATGATCCCCGTAGTTACTCTGCTGCTACAGTTTTTATTAGTTGGTCTGCACGGCCTGCGAAATCACTATAACAAATGCGCGTCCTATACGCCCAACGTCGCCATTATAGTACCCGTACGCAATGAAGTTGACGTAATTGGCACAACAATTGACTGCCTCGTCAATATGAATTACCCAGACCAGAATCTACGTGTTTATGTCATCGATGACGACAGTGACGATGGCTCTGATGAGGTAATTCGTGCCCGGGCAAAAGAGCATCCTGGCCTGGTTTTTTATCAGAAGTGCATCAAAGAAGGTTTTGGCAAGGCGGCCGTTTTGAATCACGGTTTGAAGATCATTCTGGCTGATCCCTGGGCCGAGGCGATTGTAATTATCGATGCGGATGTGCTGTTTGAACAAAATACGCTGGCAATGATGACACGTCATCTGGTTGACCCGGACGTTGGTGCAGTTACGGCGTATATCCGTGAAGGTCAATACCAAGGCAATCTCGTGTCTCATTTTATCGGCTTTGAATATGTGGTTGCGCAGGCAGCCGCCAGGCGCTCACAAAACGTACTGGGTGTGCTGGCCTGTCTTGCTGGCGGCGCTCAGCTGCATAAACGATCGAATATTGAAGCATTAGGTGGGCGCATCGACACATCTACTCTGGCCGAGGACACCTATACCACCATGGCTACCCAGTTAACAGGCGCCCGGGTTCTCTTTGATGGTCATGCGACTGCGATTGCGGAAGAACCAGACAATATTACCGACTTATGGAAGCAACGTTACCGCTGGTCGCGCGGTAACGTACAGATTTCACGCCTGTTTCGTAAACTCTGGTTTCGGCCGAAACATCCATCAGGTCTCGGTGGCATTTTTTTTGGTTTGATTTGGTTTAGTACCCTGCTCATGCCAATCACTATGATTTTATCCGCTGTTTCTCTCGACGCACTTTTTTTCCTACAGCAAAGTCTGTCCTGGACCTTTTTACGTATGCTTTCCGTATTGAGCCTGGTCGCCTACCTGTTCATCACTTTTTTCAGTTTCATTCTTGACCCCCGTACTGCCAGGCGTGCCTGGTTCGCTGGCCTGATGTTCCCGGGGCTTATCTCGGTTATTAACATGTGTATCGCGGTAGCTCCTGGTCTGTTCGCAGCCTTCGTTACGAAGATGTTTAATATTGATCCCTGGCAACTTAATCATAGCTATTTTATCTTATGGATAAACAGCTGGGTTGCATTATGTATGCCCGCAGCCTGGCTCGTTTATCGTATGGACAAAGCCGGTGTGTCGCAAAAAATAACCAACGTACTTCTGGTTCTTGTTGGATACGGTCCATTGTTATGCGCAATCACTTTCGCATCTTATCTGGCTGAGCTGGCCAATCTTGAAATGAAATGGAACAAAACCGTTAAGCAGGGAAAAGTTCAATCCAATTTTAAGCGCACCTCTAAAAACTATGATTTTAAAACGATCCTTGCACAGAACAAGCGCTATGAAAAGCGTCTATTTATTTATGAAGTTTTGTTCCTGGCGCTCCTGATTTACCTGGTATATCTACGCAGCTACTTTGGATTATCATGATGCAAACCCTGTCCGTAAAAAATTATTTCTCAACGCTGCTTGCACTGCTGATTAGCATACCAGCCGTCGCTGATGATAATCTTGATTCCTGCAAACCGAACAAGGCATTGGCTCTGCTTAATCAAAGCAAGCCGCCCTTAGAGCAAATAAAAAAAATGCTCGTTCTCTGTGACCAGCGCACACCACAGGATACTCAGGTGTTGCTGCTTCATGGTCTGCTGGCAAGAAAAGAGGGAATGGCGACAAAAAATTTTCAACCTGCCATCAATTGGTTACAGCTGGCACAGGCTCAGGCGGCCAACGGCAATTTCATACCCGCACTGGAGCTGGCGCTGACCTATGAGTGGTCTGGTAGGACCGATGATGCCCAACGTATATATGATCAGGTTCTGGCCAGCAATCCCGACTCTCAGGCCGGTCTGCTGGGTCGGGCGCGCATCGCCCTGTTTCATCACGACTATCAAAAAGCAACTCTGATTTATCAGCAGCTGCTGCAGAAAGACCCCCGTGATCTGGAGGCCTTAAACGGCATGGGAAGGACCTTAATGGCCAAAGGTAAATTTACCGAAGCCAGAGGCTATTTTGAACAAGCCCTGCAGCAGGCGCAAAACAACCCCGACGCTCAGTTGGGTCTAGCGCAGAGCAACAAGGCACTGCAGCAGACCTCTGTGCTTCAATCCAATATTCCTTCTTTTCCTCTCGCGCCGTTTATCTCAGCGATGGTCCTCAAAGCACAAAGCAACCCGTCACAGCACATATCGGTATGCGAGAGCAGCAAGGGACTGATTCTTCTGAACAGCAAACCTTTGCAGCTTGACGAAATTAAAAAAATCCTGCTCTCCTGCGATAAGGTTCAGGCGCAGGATACTCAGGTGCTGCTCATGCATGGCCTGCTGGCCCGATCACAGGCGAATTATCCGCTTGCTATCCAGTGGCTGACCCGTGCGAGAAACAGCGCACCATTCGGCAACCCCGTGCCAGCCCAGGAGCTTGCACTCACTTATGAGTGGGCTCATCAGACGGATAAGGCTCTGGCTGTTTATCAGGAGTTGTTAAGCAGCTATCCAGAACTTCGCGCTGCCTTGCTTGGCAAGGCACGCATTGCCATGGCCAGAGATCGCGTCAAGGAAGCACAAATAATTTATGAACATTTTTTAAAGAAAAATCAGCAGGACATTGATGCCCTGAACGGAATAGCCAGAGTCTATATGGCCAGGCAAAACACCGATCTTGCCAATACCTATCTGCAGCGCGTCCTGGCGATTCAGCCGGCCAACGAGAGTGCTCGTATAGCGCTCCAGCAGATTCGCATGGCAGAACAATCACACCAGAGCCCAAAATCCTCACCTGTAACTGCCCGGGCATCACGTTGTGACACCATGCGCGCACTGTCTCTGGTGAACAGCCCCAGATTCTCGGTGTCAGATGTGCAGCAGATTCTGGCACACTGCGCCAGCGAACACCGTAGCGACAGCCAGGTGCTGCTTGCCCGTGGTCTTCTGGCACGCGCCCAGAAAGACTATCCGATCGCTATTCAGTGGCTTGAACAGGCGCGTGCGCTGGCCCCTGCTGATGATCCGGTTCCTGCTCAAGAGCTGGCCTTGACCTATGAGTGGGCTGGTCAGAGCCGCAAGGCAATACAGATCTATAACGAAATACTGGCTAAAAACCCGAATTCCCGTATGGCGTTGCTGGGTCTTGGCCGGGCTACCATGAGCCTTTATCAAATTAAGAAAGCCAATCTCATTTTTACCAGACTGTTACAGCAAAACCCTGAAGACGTCGAGGCGCTTAACAGCATGGGTCTTTTAACACTGACAAATAAACAGTTTAAACAGTCCCGCGCGTATTTCAACGAATCGCTGGCCATTCAGCCAGGCAATACCGGCGCGCTGGCGGGCGTGGATTTACTGAGTGACGCAACCAGATATATGTTGAGTTTCAGCGAGGGGCAATATCTCATCGACAGCGAACACTCTAACAGCACCACCCTGTATGGTTATGTAGACCTGAATGCCACTGATCGTTTTATCGCCATTCTCACGCACAACACTAAAGAGCTGCAGCTGGATATCCCCATCAATCCAACCATTTTACCTAAAAACAGCTATTTCGTTGATTTCCAACGCCAAATACCAGACAGATACGGCTGGGGTATTAACTACGATTATCGCGAACGCAATGATTTACCCCTGGAAAATCGTATCGGTGGAAATGCCAATGTGTATTTGCTGCCCCGCTTACAGTTACTGGGTGGCTTCTGGGTAGGAACGCCCTCTCCCTGGAAAAACCAGCTATATTATTCTTCACTTACCCTGTATACCGATTTGCCTTTTAATCTGACAACCACCGGTTACTGGACCAATCAGGAAATTGGTGGAAAGGTAGAAACCTATGCCTTTGATCTCAGCAGGGAATATAGTAACAAAGGATTTTATGATATTGGAACGGCTTATATTCCAACGCAGCGCAGCTGGCAAGGACACGGTAATTTTATTCTCCCTGTTACAAAAAACCACGCGCTTGAAGGGCGTTACGAGTATTACCAGTTTAACGGCGCTACGATCTTCGCCCTCGGCTGGCGGGTGTACTGGGCTTAAAAGGAAACAGGTATGAAACTATTAATTACAGGCGCAGGTGGCGCCGCAGCGATCAGCGTCTGGAAAAGTTTAAATCAGGAGCATGATATCTTCATGGTCGATATTGATCCCTGTGCAGCTGGATTGTATCTGGTGCCCGCCAGTCGCCGCCTGCTGGTTCCTCGCGGAGATGCGCCAGACTTTGTCGACAGAGTCTTCGATATATGTGTTACACATCAAATCGAATTATTAATTCCAACGGTGGATGTCGAACTCTACCCCTTGGCATCTCAATCAACACGCTTTCAAAACCACGGCATTCATTTACCACTCAGCTCTGCCGATGTGCTGCAGTGCTGTCGAGACAAATACGCTTTGCTGAGCAAATGCCAGGAAACCGGGCTTATCCCTCGTTATGAAATCCTGACCAGCGCACCACTGAAACAAAACGAATATCCATTGTTCGCTAAACCACGTTACGGAGCTGGTTCCTCCGGTATAATGACTCTGACTGATCATCAGGATCTGGAGCAATTGCCTCGAGATGGCAGTTATCTGATTCAGGAGGTATTGAGCGGTGAGGAGTATTCTGTTGATGTCTATATACGTGGCAATGGTCGTCCACTGGCCGCCGTTCCCCGCCTTCGGATGAAAATTGACTCCGGCATCGCTGTTGCAGCTCAAACGCGCATCGTTCCGGAATTAAGCGACATGGCCCTGCTCATAGCTGAAATAACCAACATCCGTTACGTGGCTAATATTCAATTTAAAGCTAATGCTCATGGACAATTTAAACTACTGGAAATTAACCCGAGATTTCCAGGCACCTTACCTCTTACGGCGGCGGCTGGCATCGATATACCTAAGCTGCTGATCCAGGATATTTCCGGCCATCCATTTTCGGATAGTCTGCTTCCCTATAAGGAATTAATGGTTGTTCGATATTGGACGGAACAGTTTTTTCACATTTCAGAATGGGAAAAATTATGTCAGACCTGAACGTATGGTTGATTCGTCATGGTCAAAGCAGTGCAAACGCCGGTACATGGAGCCGAGATCCCAGGCAGACTCTTTTAACACCTGCAGGTCTTCAGCAGGCGCAGCAGGTGGCAGCGGCCATACCCTGCAAGGCAGATTTGCTGGTTATGTCTCCTCTCCGACGTGCGCAGCAAAGTGCCGAACCGATTCTGGCACGCTGGCCAGATATGAGCCATGCTATCTGGCCAATCCAGGAGTTAACCTGTCTTTCTCCGCAGAAACTGGCGTTGTGCCCACCTGAGGAGCGTGTTAAGCGAATCCACGATTATTGGCTCAACGCCGATCCATACTACGAGGATGGTGAGGATGCTGAGTCGTTCAGGCAGTTTCAGGAAAGAATCTGCGCTTTTTTCCATGGTCTGAGAAGTTTATCCGGCTTCGTGATTGTTGTCGGTCATGGTCAGTTTTTTAATGCCTGTCAGCTTACCCTGACACAGGGGATTAGCACCTCCCCAGAATGGATGACCATGTTTCGTCAGAGAGAAATTAAAACTCCCATGCACAACAGTGAAATTTATCGTCTAAAATTAACAGCAGAACAGCTTGCTGTGAAGCTCAAATAAGGATGAAGCTTTGAATACACCGTCCTGCAAAATTCTGCTGATTGAAGATGATTTGGCTGTTGCCGGGATAATTACTGGCTGGCTGGAAAATCTGGCTTCCCTTACTCATTGCCTGAATGCCAGCGAAGCCTACCGGCTGATAAACGAAGAGTATTGGGATCTGGTGATAACCGATCTCAGTCAGTCGCAGATCAATGACCTTGATGTCACTGATTTTGTGAAAAAAAACACACCTCAAACATCCGTTTTAATTGTCACATCCGATCAAAAAATCCATTTCATCATCACTGCCATGCAGAATCATGCTGATGGACTGATGTTTAAGCCCCTGGAAAAAACAGAGTTTATCACCAAAGTCTTTGAGCTGGCTGAAGCAGCTAAAACAAGAAGAGAAAAAGAGAAAAAAGTAATTCTGGCGATAGGCTCACACCCTGATGATGTCGAGGTTGGCTGCAGCGGAAGCCTGCTGCTGCATCGCTCCAAAGGAGATGCACTGAATATTTTAACATTGAGCGCGGGTGAATCAGGGGGTAATCCTGAGGTAAGGAAAACAGAATCAAGGCTGGCTGCCAATATCCTGGGAGCCAGATTATTCATGGGCTCCCTGTCTGATAAGGGAATCTCAGAAGCAACGAAAACAATCGAATTGATTGAAAGCGTAGTGGAACAATGTAAACCAACACATGTGTATACGCACTCCTTACACGACAGTCACCAGGATCATCGTAACGCGTATCTGGCGACGATCACCGCCTGCCGGAAAATCCCAAATATCTACTGCTATTTATCACCATCAACCACTATTGATTTTAAACCAGCACTTTATGTAGATATCAACGAATTCATTAAGGAAAAACTTCAATTGATTGCCTTATTCAAAAGTCAGAGCGATCACCGGCCTTATTTACAGGCCGATCTGGTTAAGGCAACTGCTCGCTACTGGGGGCGATACTCTAACTACAATCTGGTCGAACCCATGGAGGTGATTCGACAGCAGTACCAGTGATCATCGTCAACAGCCGCTGCTTTGTACGAGACAAAAAAACACATCACCCCTTCTGGCGGCACTGCGATGTGCATGGCAAAGGCGCAGACCATCAGTTTTTTCGATGTTGCGCCTTCCCCTACTACTTGTCTCACTCAGAATAGCAGCCCGTATCAGCGAAGGGTAATGCGGGTTCGGGTTGCCCTCAATGCTCGATTGGGACCTCTTTTTTACTGACCCGGCTTCCGGTGAGCTGGTCATCCTGAAGAATCTGATCCAGCTCTCCCCTTGCCTGACGGGCAAAACTTATTAACTCCTGTTCCTGCTCAAAAAACTCAAAGGATTTTTTCAAAACGAGCTCATCATGCTGCGCAAACGCACGCGCCTTTCGTTTCATACTGTCGGGATTAAAGCCAAGGAACTTCATCACATCCTGAGCCATTGACAACGAGGAGTCGAATACTTCCCTCTTGAAATAATCTACACCCACTTTATCCAGCTCATAGGCATGACGGCGGTTTCTCGCACGTGCAAAAACGGCAAGATTGGGAAAACTGGATTTAGCCAGCCTGACAATATCCATACAGGTATCCGGATCGTCAACCGCAACAATTAATAATCTGGCCTGCGCCGCACCGGCATTGTGGAGAATATCCAGCCTTCCCGCGTCGCCATAATAGCCCTTAATACCAAATTTGCGTAGCGACTCAATCTGTTCCGGATTGCTTTCCAATACCGTGATTGACACACCCTGTGCACTGAGAAATCTTCCAATCACCTGACCAAAGCGCCCATATCCCGCCAGAATCACGCTGCCCTGCTCAGTAAATTCATCATATTGCGCCTCCGGCCTGCGGCTCATAAAACGAGGGAGAATCAATCGATTATAAAGAAGGCTCAGCAGTGGTGTGCTCGCCATCGATATAGCGACAACCAGGGTATAAAACCCAGCCTGATTTTCGTTGATGACCTGGCTGCTCCGGGCAAACTGAAACAGCACAAAGGCAAACTCACTGCCCTGAGAGAGAATCATGGCAATACCAAACGATTGTACTCTGGACAGTCGAAACAACAGGCACAAGGCAAAAAGAATGCCGGCCTTAACCAACACCAGCAGACTGACCACGCCCAATACATCCATAGGCTTGTCCGCCAGCAGGGTAAAATTAATCCCCATGCCAACAGAGATAAAAAACAATCCCAGTAACAGGCCCTTGAAGGGCTCAATATCGGTTTCCAGTGTTCGTTTGTAATCAGAATTTGCCAGCACCACACCGGCAATAAAGGCACCCAGACCTGGCGAAACCCCTACTTCCTGCATCAACAGGGTAATCCCCACCACCACAGCCAGCGAGGTAGCCGTAAACACCTCCCGCAAATTGGTTTTGGCTATCATATAAAAAAAATAATGCGACAGATAATGCCCAGCCAACACCACCGCAGCAATGATGGCGCTGATAATCAGAGTCTGGGCCCAGCCGGGATAAGCCGCCAGAAGATTATCCTGTTGCATGGGTGCGGTACCGGGAGCCGCCAGAAGAGGAATCAACAGCAAAATAAAAATAACGGAAATATCCTGAAACAGCAGAACCGCAAATGATGTTTCGCCGGTGGTGGTCTGCATCAGATTTTTTTCCTGAAGCATTTGAATGACCAGCGCGGTGGAGGACAGGGACAAGGCCATACTGACCGTCAGGCTGACACGCCAATCGTAATGAAACGCCATGCCAATCAGTGTAAGAACCACCGTGCTGATCAACACCTGAAGACCACCAAGGCCAACGATGACCCGGCGCAGGCGCCACAGAGTTTCAGGCTCCAGCTCCAGACCAATCAGAAACAGCATCATGATCACGCCAAACTCGGCAAAATGCATGATTTGCGCAGCATTACCTATCAACTGAAAACCAAAGGGACCTATGAGTACACCGATAACCAGATAGCCCAGCACGGAACCCAGTTTAAAGCGGCTGGCCAGGGGCACGATGAGACAGGCCGAGCCGAGGAAAATAAATACATGGTAAAGAAAATTATTAGTCATCGATTGTTGTCATTCTGGCGAGACATCAAACGAGTATACTCGAATTTATGAACGACTCAATCAATCAGGTCAGCCACCGGAGCATACGAACGGCGATGTATGGGAGTTATCCCAAGCGTGATCAGAGCATTGCGATGCTGACTGGTTGGATAGCCCTTGTGGCCGGCAAACCCATACCCTGGGTATTGGCGATCCATCTCGTCCATCTCAGAATCACGAGCTACCTTGGCGAGAATAGAGGCTGCGCCAATCTGATAAACCAGCGAATCGCCTTTGATAACCGTTTCGCAGGGTATATCAATTGAAGGCGCATGCACCCCATCTACCATGACCTTGTCCGGACGTATGGACAGGCCTTCAACCGCCCGCTTCATGGCCAGCAGTGTGGCCTGATGGATATTCAATCGATCAATCTCTTCAACTTCGGCACGACCGTAGGCATAGGCCCTCGCATGCAGTTTGATTTGTTCTGCCAGTTTATTACGACGGGCTGCCGTGAGTTTTTTGGAGTCCGTGACACCCGGAATAATGACGTCGATGATAACCGCGGCGGTCACTACAGGACCCGCCAGAGGGCCACGCCCGACTTCATCGACGCCAGCAATACAAATCATGCTCATGATTTATCCTTATTATTCTTGTTGCGGCGGAGTATAATCCTAATATCAACATGAGAAAACCAGGTATGCCTATGTTTGTGATGGTCAATGGTCAACTACACCCCAGTCAGAGTCCGTGCATCCTGCCTACTGATCGTGGATTGACTCTTGGGCATGGCGTGTTTGAAACCATTCTGGTAAGCCAGGGACGCCCACTTCTCCTGAGCCACCACTGGCAGCGGCTTGAAGCAGGGGCAACATCCTGCGCCATCCGCCTGCCCCTGGATTTTTCCGGGCTGCAGCAGCAGGTTCAGCGATTACTGGCGAGTAACCAGGCAGAGGCCTCGACCTGTGCTTTGCGTATAAGCGTGACGGATGGTGTCAGTGAGCGCGGCTTGCTCGCCGATGGAACGCAAAGTGCGACCGTCATTCTCAGCCTGTCGGCACTCAGTACCTCATCAGCCAACACGCTCAGTGCCTGCCAGGTCCGTGTCCGCCGTAATGAGCAATCGCCGTCTTCCCGCATCAAGAGCCTGAGTTATCTGGATAACATTCTGGCCAGGCAGGAAGCCCAGGCCAGGGGATTCGACGAGGCTGTCATGTTAAATTCGCAGGGGATGGTCGCTGATGGCGCCATCAGTAATCTGTACCTGATTAAGGAGGCTCAGGTTTTCACCCCATCGGTTGAAAATGGCGCCCTGCCCGGTGTAATCCGTCATCTGCTGGTTTATGAGTTGAACCTGGTAAAAGAGCGCTCCCTGCGCATCGAGGATTTTCATGAGGCTGATGCGGTTTTTGTCAGCAACGCCCTGATGGGAATCAAAGCCATACACAAACTGGATACGCGGGAGTTTAACAGCGACAATCCGCTCATAACGATGCTTAAGACACGGCTTGCCGAGAAGAGAAGCCAATGATGACCTCAATACCGAACCGTATGACAAATTGCATTATTTTGGTGGAACTGTCATAATGCGTTCAAATTATTATCAACTCAAGTAACTATGACTGCTATCCGATGTGCTGTAATTGGCGTGGGGTATCTTGGCCGTTTTCACGCGCAAAAATACCGTATGCTCCCCAATGCCGACCTCGTCGCTCTCTGCGATGTTAACCAGGAACAATGCAATGCCGTTGCGCAGGAACTCTCCGTTCCGGCTGTTCATGATTATACCGAACTGTTTGGTAAGGTCGATGCGGTCAGCATTGCGGCTACGACCAATCAACATTACGCCATTGCCAAAGCCTGCCTGGCTCAGGGCATTCACGTGCTGATAGAAAAACCCATAACCGAAACTGTCAGCCAGGCAAACGAATTGATTGCTCTTGCAAAGGAGCACGGCGCCAAGCTGCAGGTCGGTCATCTTGAACGGTTCAACTCGGCCCGTCTTGCTCTGGACGAATACCTGGACAGACCACTGTTTATCGAGTCGCAGCGCCTTGCGCCCTATAATCCGCGTGGAACGGATGTAAACGTCATTCTGGATCTGATGATCCATGACATCGATCTTATCCAGGCCATGGTAAAAAGTCCGATTGTCGGCATAGAGGCGCAGGGCTCGCCTATTCTGTCTCAGGCCACTGACATCGCCAATGCCCGAATCACCTTTGCCAATCATTGCGTTGCCAACATCACCGCCAGCCGTATCAGTTTCAAAACTGAACGGAAAATGCGGATTTTCCAGCCAGATTCCTATATTTCCATCGATTTTCAGAACAAGCAGTTTGCTCTGTTTAGGAAAGGTCAGGGAGAAATGTTCCCCGGGATTCCTGACATCACCCGCCACGAATCGGTTTTTGAAAAGGGTGATGCCCTGCTCGAAGAAATCAAGGCCTTTCTCAGCAGTATAGAAAATAACAGCACACCCTTGGTTACAGGTGAGGATGGACGTGCTGCGCTTGAAACAGCTGAGCGAATCAACGATTTAATTAACGCAAACCTGATAACACGTCATGCCCTTGCCTGAGTCAGTTTCCCAAAGACACGTGGTGATCATCGCCGGCGAAGAGTCTGGCGATCAGCACGCCGCTCACCTGGCACGTGCTCTGCTTAAGGATGAGCCCAGTCTTATCCTCAGTGGCATTGGTGGACGACACATGCAGGAAGCCGGCGTCCAGCTGATAAGCGACCTGGCCCGCTTTGGGGTCACGGGCATTTCGGAAGTTATCAAGCACGCCGTTGTCATAAAAAAGGCCTTTACGGCCATCAAACATCATCTTAAACAGCAGAGACCGGATCTGCTGGTTCTGGTTGATTACCCAGGCTTTAATCTGCGTCTTGCCAGGTTTGCCAGGCAGCTGGGTATTCGCACCGTGTATTACATCAGCCCGCAAATCTGGGCCTGGAAAGCCGGACGAATTCGTACCATCAGGGAAAATATTGATCGGATGGCGGTTATCCTGCCATTTGAAAAAGAGATTTATCAGCAGGCTGGCGTACCGGTATCGTTTGTCGGCCATCCTCTGGTCAATAAAATTCCAGACTCAGCTGATACGAACGCCCTCAGAACCCAGCTGGGTCTGCCACTGAATAAAAAGCTCATTGCTCTGTTACCAGGCAGCCGTCGCAATGAGATTGAACGGCATATGCCTGTATTGGCTGAAAGCGCAGCACGCCTGTCTGTCGTTCATCCTGACTGGCATTTTGTGATACCCATTGCGAAAACGCTTAACCCGGAAACCGTCAAGGCCTATGTCAGGCAACCGGACAAATTCACCTTTCTTTCCGGTCAATCAATTGACGCTGCAGCCTGCAGTGATTGCGTTGTTGTAGCCTCTGGAACTGCCTCCCTTGAATGCGCCCTGCTGCTGAAGCCCATGTGCATTATTTACAAGGTATCCATGCTGACGGCCTTTATTGCGAAAAAGCTGGTTAAGGTTCGTTATCTTGGCCTGTGTAACCTGTTGCAGAATGATCTGATCGTACCAGAGCTGTTGCAAAACGACTGCAACCCGGATCAAATCAGCTCCATGCTGCACGCTCTGGTTAACAACCGTGACATGGCCGACGAAATGCAGTCGCGCCTTAAGCAGATGAAACAATCCCTATCCGCGGAACAGGCCGATTGCAGCATTCTGGAATTAGTTAAGGAAGAGCTGGAGCTGGTTCGTCCGGCCTTATGACAGGATAGTTTCCCGCCTGCGCGGGGATGACACTTACATGATATACAGGGGTAGGGTGGGCAAACACCAGAACGCCATCTTTACTATCAGGAAATAAGCTATAATCTTATCAACAGGCTACTAAACCTCAGCGGAGTATCTGAGATGAAAATTTCCCGTGCCCTCTTAAACGATGCGGTCAAAGCGAATATTCTGGACGCAAAACAAGCAGACGCCTTAATAAACTTCATCAAACAACAACCGGAACAGGAAGCTGGCTTTAATTTTGCCAATGTTCTTTACTATTTTGGCGGCCTGCTGGCTATTGGCGCCATGTCGTTGTTTATGAATCTGGGCTGGGAGCTGTTTGGTGGCTGGGGAATCTTCTTTCTTGCGCTCATCTACGGTGCTGCAGCACTTCTGCTGACCAATCATTTTCAAAGAAAAAACCACATTATCCCGGCCGGTATCTGCGCGACCTTTGCCGTGGTCTTAACGCCCCTCGCCGTTTATGGACTGCAAATCGCCATGAACTGGTGGCCAGACAGCACGCATTTCAACGAATACAATTATTTTGTAAAATGGCAATGGATATACATGGAACTGGCCACGCTTGCCGTTGGCTGCATTCTTGCCTATATCTATCGCTATCCCTTCATGATTATGCCAGTCGCAGTTACGCTGTGGTACATGTCAATGGACGTTGCTGTTCTGATAGGTGGTGATTATTACAGCTTTGAACTCCGCTCCATGGTATCCATGTATTTCGGACTGCTGATGATTGGCCTGGCCTTCTGGGTTGACGTCCGCAGTGAAGGAACCCGTGATTACGCCTTCTGGCTGTATTTATTTGGAGTCATGGCGTTCTGGGGCGGGTTGAGCTGCCAGAGTTCTGACAGTGAGCTGTCAAAGTTCTTCTACCTGTGCATTAATCTGCTCATGATAGGCGTTGGGGTTGTGCTGGTCAGGCGTGTGTTTGTTGTGTTTGGTGCCATTGGCTGCTGCTACTATCTGGGTCACCTTGCCTATCAGGTTTTTGTCGACAGCATGATGTTTCCTTTTGCTCTTACGATTATAGGTATCCTGATAATTTACGTGGGTACCCTGTGGCAAAAACACGAAGCAAGACTGACAGAAAAGGCGCAGGCCATGCTGCCTGACTCCTTGAGAAAACTTCTGCAGTCGCGTATGGAATAAAGGGCCAGCTGGATAAAAATCTTGCATTTATTTTATTTTAGTGTAATATTTGTCCAGCTATGAAACATAAAATATTCTATACCATTGTCGTCATCAGTATGCTTCTGCTTGTTTCTACCTTGTGGAAGACGAAACCTGACGTGATACATATCAAGACATCTCGTTTTAACCAGTTACCGGGTTGGGACGCAGCTGACATTGAGCAGTCCTTCAAAGCGTTTCAGATTTCCTGTAAGGCGTTTTTGCGCCAGGATCCTGAGCGCCCGGTTGGCAGCCAGCAAATACCCATGCAGGCAAAAGACTGGCAGCCGGCCTGTATGGCCGCTGCAAACGTCAAACCTGTCAGCGAAGCCAATGCCCGCAAATTTTTCAGACGCTGGTTTCAGCCAGTCGAATTTTATGACAGCAAACCCGTCCAGGGCCTGTTTACTGGTTACTATCTGCCTCTGCTGCATGGCAGCATGACCCGCAGCGAAGAGTACAATGTCCCCATTTATGGTTTGCCATCCAATATCGTCACGGTCAATCTCAGCGATTTTGGGTCTGACCTGCCGCACCGTCGTCTGGTCGGTCGCATGGAGCAGAACCGATTCGTACCCTTTCACAACCGCGCCGAAATCAACAAGGGCGCGTTGAAAGACAAGGCGCCGGTATTGGTCTGGGTTAACAGTCATATCGATCGCCTTTTTCTGGAGATACAGGGTTCCGGCGTTGTGCAGCTCGATACCGGTGAAAAAATCTATCTGGGTTATGCGGGTGAAAACGGTGGCTCGTATACCCCGGTTGGCAAGGTATTGATTGATCGTGGTATCATGACCAAAAAAACGGCCTCCATGCAAGGCATACGCGCCTATCTGGAAGCGCATCCCGACGAAATATTACCCGTCCTCAACCAGAATAAATCGTTTGTCTTCTTTCAGATTCTGAAACGAACGGCGGCGATGGGTGCACAGGGCGTGGAGCTGACACCAGGTTATTCGCTGGCTGTTGACCGAAAATGGATTCCACTGGGAACCCCGCTGTGGCTCAACACCACTCATCCCAGGACTGATCGCGACGAAGCTCAAAGCCTGCAGCGCTTAATGATTGCTCAGGATACCGGCGGCGCCATCCGTGGTGCGGTGCGTGGTGATGTGTTCTGGGGCGCCGGGGAGGATGCTACCTATATCGCCGGTAAAATGAAAAACGCCGGTCATTACTGGCTGTTGTTACCCAAACACCGGGTTCGTACCCTGGCCAAAAGCTTCAACTGAAACCCGTCGTAGCCCGGATTAGCGTAGCGTAATCCGGGAATAATCCAGCTCCGATCCCGCATTACGCTAACGCTAATACGGGCTACCCCATTACGTAGCCTGGGTTAGCGTAGCGTAATCCGGGAATAATCCAGCTCCGATCCCGCATTACGCTAACGCTAATACGGGCTACCCATCACGTAGCCCGGATTAGCGTAGCGTAATCCGGGAATAATCCAGCTCCGATCCCGCATT
>NZ_JBNVZR010000025.1:0-32745 GCF_052527415.1 Legionella navarrensis
CCCGGCCCTTCTCCCTTAACCAGGGAGAAGGGAGCTGCTCAGTGTTTGAGCGGATGGAGATCGTCGAGAATGCGTTCGATTTTCTGATTGCTGCGCAGGGCTGTCAGGGCGGTGGGGCTAATGGGGTTGTGACGGATATCCAGTAAGCCGATTCGAATCGCACTGCCGGCCATCAGGCTGGCCCCTGCGTCGGTCAGATTGTTATTGCTCAGACGCAGTTCCCACCACATTTTCTGTCGTTCCAGCACCAGCGGACTCAAACCTTCGTCGCCGAGGTGATTATGACTGAGATCCAGCTCCAGCAATTGTGGCATGGTGGCCAGCACTCTGGCAGATTCGGCGGTCAGGTCGTTATCGGCCATGGCCAGAGCCGTTAGAGAAGGCATGCCCGCCAGCAGATATGCACCTCGATCGCCAAGGTCAAGGCCATTGACTGCAAAATACGACAGGTGCCTCATCTGTGTCAGCATGGCCACCTCGTCGTAGCGACAGTTGCTATAGGAGACGTCCAGGCCGTACAGACGATCATTTTCCGCCAGCGCGTTGAGAGCCGTATCGTCCAGCTGGCTGCCTGCAATATTCAGATAACCAAGAGCTGGATTCGTGAGCAGAGCAAGAATGGCGGAGGATTCCAGATTGTTGTAACTGACATCCAGATGCTTGATGTGCCTGTTTCTGGCCAGCTTTTTCATGGAATCGCCATCGGCTTCGTTGGCGCTGATGGACAGGGAAACCAGCGCCGTATTGCTGGCAAAGGCAGCCACCCCTTCAGGCCCGATGTGATTGTTATTCAGATTCAAATCACTCACGGTCGTATTAGCGGCCAGCTGTATGGCTCCTGTGGCGCCGATGTTGTTTTGCCCTATATACAGATATTCTATATCCGGATTTTTATCGAGGTAGCTGATGAGGGTCGGAATATCCTTGTCCTGCAAGCGGCAGTTTTGCAGATCGAGATAGTGAATAAACCGATGCTGCTCGATAAAGCGCAGGCATTCATTGGGCGAGCCTGACTGACTGGCAAAGAGCGAGCCGCTCAGACAGACAGCCCAGCAGAATTTGAAATACGTCATCTTGCGCAATCCCTTGCCGGATAATCAGGAGCCCGTACCGCCAATGGTCAGGGCATCGATTTTCAATGTAGGCTGGCCGACACCAACGGGCACCGACTGGCCGTCCTTGCCGCACACACCGATCCCGCCGTCGAGAGCCAGATCGTTGCCGATCATGCTGATTTTTTTCATCACCTCAGGACCATTACCAATCAAAGTAGCCCCTTTGACAGGACGCGTGACTTTGCCGTTTTCAATCAAATACGCCTCGCTGGCTGAAAACACGAACTGGCCGGAGGTGATATCGACCTGGCCACCGCCAAAGTTAACCGCATACAGACCGTTTTTAACTGAACGGATAATCTCCTCTGGATCGTGTTGACCGGCCAGCATGTAGGTATTGGTCATTCTCGGCATGGGCAGATGCGCGTAGGATTCGCGACGGCAGTTTCCAGTAAGCGGCATGCCCATCAACCGGGCGTTCAGGCGATCCTGCATGTAATTGACCAGCACCCCGTCTTCAATCAGGGTTGTGCACTGTGTGGGCGTGCCCTCGTCGTCAACCGACAGGGAGCCGCGTCTGTCCGTCAGCGTACCGTCATCCACCACGGTCACCCCTTTGGCAGCCACCTGCTGCCCCATTTTTCCGGAAAAGGCAGACAGGCCTTTGCGGTTGAAATCGCCTTCCAGACCATGCCCTACGGCCTCATGCAGCAGCACGCCGGGCCAGCCTGGCCCCAGAACAACGGGCATGGTGCCGGCCGGAGCGGCCTGAGCTTCCAGATTCACCAGAGCCTCTCTGACCGCTTCACGCGCGTAAGACAGGGCGCGTTCTTCCTGCAGAAACCAGTCGTAGGCCACCCGGCCGCCACCGCCTGAACGGGCGGATTCACGACGGCCGCCGGCGTCCTCAACGATCACGCTGACGTTGATGCTGACCAGGGGTCGAACGTCCGCCACCAGATTTCCCTGGGCGCCTGCAATCATGACCACTTCGTAGCAGCCGGACAGGGATGCGTTGACCTGGATCACACGAGGGTCCATACGTCGCGCTTCTTTATCAATCGATTCCAGCAAGGCGATTTTTTTCAGCTTATCCAGACCGTCAATGGGATTGAGCGCGGCATAACGTGCAACAGCCGGGCCAGGAACGTAGACAGCCGGTGCACTATGTGCACCCGACATGGCAATGGAGCCCGCTGCCGCGGCGGCTTTTTCCATGGCCGGCAACAGAATGTCGTCACAGTAGGCGTAACCGGTTTTATCGCCGCTCACGGCACGAATACCGACGCCGCGGTCGATAGAATAACTGCCGCTTTTTACTTCGGAGTCTTCGAGAAACCAGGATTCAAAGCTGCTGCTCTGAAAATAGAGATCGGCATCATCAATATGCCGCCCCATCATGGAGCGAATTAACTTATCCAGCGCTGATTCATCGAGTGCTGCCGGTTTCAGAATAATGTCTTTTGCAATTGCAAGAGCGTGCGTCATAATCGTACCTGTCTTTATAAAACGTGATGAGAGTTGCTGGGAAATTGCCGCCGCAGTTGCTGCAATCGCTGTAAATCAATAGGGGCACTGATTAAGCCGACACCCGTGGCCTGTCTGGCTATGCTGCTTCCCCACGGCTCGATAATCTGGGAATGACCATAGGTTTTACGGCCATTTTCGTGCAGACCGGACTGGTTGGGCGCGAGCACGTAGCAGAGATTTTCAATGGCTCTGGCACGCAGCAGTACGTCCCAGTGCGCCGCGCCGGTTACGGCGGTAAAGGCGGATGGAACAGAAAGCAGTTCAGCGCCTTTTAACACGAGCTGACGATAGAGCTCTGGAAAACGTAAATCATAACACACACTTAGCCCAATGCGGCCAACGGGCGTGTCCACAACGACCAGCTCATCGCCGGGCTCGATGGTCAGCGATTCCTGATGCGCTTCAGTTTCTGACACGCGAACGTCAAAGAGATGAATTTTATCATAACGTGCAGCGCATTTTCCCTGATTGTCGTAGACGAGACAGGACGCGCGCACCCGGTCTGACGCGGTTTTGATCGGTATGGTTCCGGCAAGAATCCAGAGATTGTACTGTTTTGCGAGGCGGCTGATTGCCTGCTGGATTTCGCCATGACCGAAGGATTCGGCTATTGCCAGTTTGTCCGTTTCCTTCAAACCCATGAATGCGAAATTTTCCGGCAGAGCCACCAGGTCTATGTGTTCGTCCCGCGCCTGGGCGAGCAGTTTTTCGAGTTCATCAAGATTTTTTTTCACAGATGCGGATGAATTCATCTGCACAAGCGCCAGATTTGCCATGGTTCACCTGAGTAATGACTATGAAAGCATTCTACACGTAATTTTACCGGTATCGTAGGGTGTGCTGACAATTCGGGACGAGAGACACATTTCTGTTCACCCATGCTTCTGTTTGCACCAAACCAACAAAAAGATTATAATTTGCCCACCAAGCCCTTTTTGCGAACCAGATGTGCATCCAGAAACATTAAAAAAACTCTGTTATTCTCTCGATTTTTTTTACACACAAACCATCCATGAAAAAACACTGACGGAAACCTATACCGGCGAACTGGATGTGAGCGCGGCAGCGGATAAACGAAAAGACTGCTGGATAAGCGAACGCATCGCCACCGTGGATACTCCCAAAACCCTGCTGCTGACATCCTGGTATTTTAAAAGCCTCAAAGACGATGACCGGGAAATAGTCGTGCAGTTTTTTTTCCACCTGCTTCGCGCCGGCTATTCCATCATGATCAGCACGGCGGATGGAATACAGGCCATTCGTGGCCCGGAAACCCTGCGGCGGCAACTGGCAGAATTCACCTCCCTTGGCGCAACGGACGAACTGCAACGCAATGATCTGGCTATTATTGATGCCGGTAAACTGAAACAGATCATACACATCATCACAATGCAGCATCAGGGCTACACTCATTTTGAAGGATCACACATTCTGCTCAAGGATGATCTCACCGAAAAAGACATATTAGTTCTGGAACAAAATATTGGGTCGCAGGACACGCTGGCATTGAATATACGATCGCTTACCGCCTGGAACGTTACAGGCTCTCCCCTGCTCTGCGATCGGGTCCGCAGCCTGATATTAGAGAATAATCCCGCTGCTCAGAAAGAAGAGGATCTTCTCCTTGTTGTGCAGGCCTTCAAAAACCGGGAAAGTTATTGCTTCGAAAAAGTGACTCTCACCATGAACGGCTTTATTTCGTTGCTGAATAGCGCACCCGGCCTGAAAAAACTGACAATGAAGAACTGTACGATCCAGTCAGAACCCGGTTCTGAATCACAATGGAACGAGATAAGTACCTCCACCCTGACGCATCTTGTCATGGAAGAAGTCAGCATAGCTGAAGCCTGTCCACTGATTCTGGTACATAAAAATCCTCAGCTTGAGCATCTGCATTTTGAAGGCATGAACGATTTTGGTTACCTGTCTTTTGATATTCCACCCGGTTACCTGATTCACTTAAAAGAACTGGCTCTTAGAGATACCAGCATGACCTGGGAACAACAAAAGACGTTGATACTTGCTGCGCCCAATATTGAACATTTTTATCTCCCTTCCGAGTTCTCGGGAGACACAGAGCAGCGTCTTGCCCGGGAGCCTCAGGAAGACGCTGCCCGCCCAAAAAAACAGCAGCGGAGGCCAGTATCAGAGCCTGAACTGATGCCGGCTATGCTGCCGTTGCCTGAGCCTGATTTGCCAGTTGAAAGGCCGGGTACCGGGCTGCCAGTGCGGCGGGAAGGCAAAAGATCGGTCAGAACGGAAGAGATAGCCGCAGGCCAGGACTGGACAGACAAAACGAGCAGACGGAATCTCATCTCACTGGACCTGAGTGGGTGCGAACTGACAGAACAGGATTTAAGAGAAGCGTTTTCAAACCCCAACCTGGCCCATCTGGAACTGTTTGGCTGCAAAAACCTCAACCAGGCTTTGCTGGCCTGTCATGATCTTTATCTCCCGGCCTTAACCTACTGTTCGGTTGACAACACGGATATCAAGGCCGAAGGACTGCAAACCCTGTTTGACATCTGCCCCAATCTGGAAACTCTAAGCATCAGAAACTGCTACCCGGGTAATAATGAGCAAGACAGTCTCTCCCTTTCCGGCAGGCGTGGAGCGCTGCGCAATCTGATTGCGAGTAATTCTCGTTTGAGCGACAGCCAGCTTGACAGTATTTTACGCAACGAACCCAACCTGATCCGTCTCGTTCTGGATCAGGGCGATATCGGCCTGTCCAGCACAATTCGTTATAGTGGCGTTCGGCTGACACCAGGGCAATTACCCTGTCTTGACTATCTGAATTTATCCAGTCTGTCTCTCGAAACGGAAACGTTTAACGCCTTCTGGGAAGCTGCCCCCAATCTTCTGTCACTCTTCCTGATCGATTGCGCCATCATCCTGCCTTCTCATTTAAAAACCAACTCCTTGATGCATTTGGATGCCCATGCCAGCCTCGATGCCGCAGGAGTAAGGGTACTGATCGAAGCCTGTCCCTTGCTGCGTAACATGGATATCTGCAGCTGCGAACTTGAAAATGACCTGTTGAATCCAGATAATCTGGAGCGCCCGGATCTGGAGCTGCTGGTTATCGAAGAGTCCACCAATCTAAACAGTGCACAATTGAATAATCTGCTTCAGACAGGCAGTCACAGTCTGCTGTCATTATCAACTGTCGAGCTGAACGGCTTTAACAGTCTGGATGCGGGAGGAATTCCATGGCTGCACCGTCTGAGAGAACTGAAGCTTGTCCTTGATGAGTCCGACAACAAACGATATGTCTGGGATTTACTTGCAAAAACGCCCAATATTGAACTTTTGATTATGAACAACGAAAGCGACTGCTCCTTTGTTCCAGACGAGTGGCTGACACCCGGCTCCCTGTCCAGGCTGCAGCGTATTGATATCCAGTACATCAGTGTCATCCATGAACTGCTGAATCTCGTTTCAGCAGCGCCTGGCCTCACTGAAATCAGAGTGGATCTGTTGCAGTTTGCCTCATCTGAGTTACATTTCGGGCGCGGTCATCTGCGGCAGTTAAGACGCTTTAGCCTGGGCCGCTCAGACATCAACATCGATCAGTTATACAATATTGTTGAGAACGCGCCCTGCCTGAAAGCTGTCAGACTCGAGAAATGCTACAATCTGAAGTATGAGGATCTGGAGCGGATAAAGCGGGAATATCAGAATATACAATGGGATATCGTGTTATCTGCCCGAAGAAGCCTCACACCCTTGCCCCATACGCTTCCACAGAGAAAGCACGTCTCCCGTTTTTTACCGGCACACACCCCTGATTTATCGCCGGACGGTAATTTTGAACACAATCCAGATACCTGCTACAAGTCCAGGGAGCTCT
This sequence comes from Legionella navarrensis, assembly GCF_052527415.1. NCBI lineage: Bacteria > Pseudomonadati > Pseudomonadota > Gammaproteobacteria > Legionellales > Legionellaceae > Legionella > Legionella navarrensis. The sequence continues at coordinate 6,439 of NZ_JBNVZR010000025.1, forward strand.
TTACAATACAACCCGGTACACAGCCGGTTTCGCCAGATGATTATCATTTGTACACACGGCGATGGAATGAGGATCTACAGGCATTTACCTCATATCAACCGGATGAAAAAAATCTCGAACCTGTCACACCGCAGCCTCGTTCTCTGACCGATATTGCACAGTGGCTGACGCAATATGATCCCGGACACTACATGGGCCAGATTGAGCTAAAAAATCTGGACGCCAATACCTGGTATCAGTTTCCTGCTCTCAGCACAACAGACAGCATGAAAGACTTCGCCAGCAGCATCCCCCCTGAGCTGCTTATTCTGCGCCGGGACACCCACACGGGCTACCATTTTTATCGCCTGAGACAGGCGGTGCAGGAAGCGTTTATGCTGCGCTTTACGATTCAATCCGATCTGATAACGGAGCCATTGCCGGCTGACAGCAGCGAACTGGCTATGATTTATCCTCTGATCAGTCAGTTGTCATTTGCTTCCGATAGCCGCCTTATTCAAAATCAGGCCTACAGGCTTTTGCAGCCGCTGGATGATATCATCCTGATTTCAGCCTTACACAATTATTGTACTTTTCAAGTTCCGTCGGATGAATCTGTGCTGCTGCCCGCGCACGCACTGTTTAACCGCATGATCGCCCGCCGTCGGGGCGCGTGTCGCCATCGCGCGCAATTGTTTACAGCTTTGACGCATGGCCTGGGTTTCGAGTCTTTTTATATCGAGAACGATTGCCATGCCTTCTCTATCATAAAAAAAATGGATGGTTCTGTAAGCACCATACCTCTTGGCGGAGCAGATGGCAGCCTGCATATTGAGGAAATAAACGAACAGGCAGTGTGTGACTACATCGTTCCTGAAACGGAGCTTTATGACATCAGCCCGGTACCGGCCAGGCACAGCCATGCTCCGGAACCATCCAACCCCTACCTTTCCTGGAACAATCGCCCTCTGCGGGAATATGAAGCACCCTTTTTGATAAAGGAGTTGCTCACGCGCAGCAAAAGCATCCCCGTACAGCTGATCATCAGCGAGGACCAGGACAGCATCGAGGCCCTGCATCAGTCTTTCAGGCCCGCACCAAACTGTTTTTTCAGTCAGCAACTGGAAGATGTCTCACTGACCAGCAGCCGTATTTCTGGTGATCAGTATCAGAAAGTGCCTGGCCCTGTCGCGGCTTTATTCCACGAGGCGGAAAACAATCCGGACAGCATCCTGACCTGGTTTATAAACTGGTCGGACGCTGAACATAAACACAAAGGCCTGACTACCCTGGCAGCAGGAACCCGCCGCCTGCAGGGGCGTGATTTGCCGGATAATCTTCATCTGGTACTGTTAATCGATCGCAGCACACTGGCCAGAATGGATAACGAATTCAAGTGCAATCTGCCCTGTCGCAGCATGCTGCCGCGTTTACAGACCAGGATACGACCGGTATCAGAAAAAACGATAGACGACCAGGATATACTCATCGTCAATCAAATGGACTGGAAAAAAATCCTGCTGGGTCACTTCAGCATGGAAGGGAGGAGGCATACCTTCATTCCCGGTGCGTTGTTGACAGGCTCCAGCACCATCCACATTCAAAATCCTCCCATGGACAACAGGGCGTTTCGCATGTTTCTTGATGCTCTGGAAAATAATCAGGGGCGCTTCCATTTCAATGGTGAATGGCATGAAATACCTGAAGCCTGTCGTATTGAGCTGCATCAACCGCTCATTAGCTTTCCTTCTGCGTCACGATTCAGCATACATCAGCATGGCGAGCTGATTCTCAATCACAGCAGTTTTCCATCATTTTTTGAGCGCAGCCGCCTGGATGAGAACGGAATTCATACCGTGCCCGGACTGCTGGAGGCTCATCAAGGGCAACGCCTCCATCTCCGTGTGACACAGCAGTTAAGCAGCCTGCACTATTATCAGCTCTGGCAGGAAATACGGCGCTGGTCGATAGCCCCTATTCTGGAGCCGACTCCTTACGTTACTGTGCCCGATGCGCTGACGGATTATTTATCATCGACCATGCCCCTCGCAGCCCGGTCAAACGTGAGGGTTTATGTGTCGAACGATCTGGATTACGCAGCCTGGAAAACGGGCAGCCATGAGACCGTCTCCATCAGTATTGACACCCGTTTCGAATCCCTGTTTATCGAGGCACGCTGCGAAAACGGCGATTTTTATGGTTATGATACCGATTTACTCAAAGCCATCAAGGATGGCAGGGATCTGGTACTGAAAGGCCGCTTCTCTCAGACGCTGATACAGAAAATGCAGTCATTATTTGCCCGCGGGCCGTCATTGCAGATCAACGGCGAAGAGATACCCATCCAAGGCAGACTCACCCTGTTATCAGACGATGAAAGCCTGTTTACCGGGATAACATACCAGCGACTGCACTACGATCCCGAAGAAAGCATGGCGAGGCTGAACGAGGTAGCCAGAAATTCATTGCGCGCCTGTTACCACGAACTGAATATTCAACCCTGTTTCAGCCACTTTAAGACCTGCCCGAAAAACTGGGCGGCGCAGATGCCCTGGGTCAGAGACTTAAAAAAACGCCTGCACCTCGCTGCCGGTATTCCGTCTAAGGAAAACAGCCCTGCGTCCTGCACTGCCGGGATAGTCAGCGGAGCGGACGATTTAATCAGAAAACTCCGCCACCAGCCTTTTGTTTTTTTAATAAGCACATCCGGTGCCGGAAAAAGCCATCTGATGAAAAATCTTCCCCCCGACATTCACGTTTATTACGGTCTGTCTGAGTTGAAAAACTGGCTGAACCACAAAGCCGGCGCAGCGTATTTATTTATCGATGAAGCGAACATATCCACGGACGATTACCTCATTCTCGACAGTCTGGCGCGCCGGGAGCGTGTAATGTGGGTGAACGGCAGATGCTACGAAATTTCCTCCGGACACCGCGTGGTTTTTGCCGGTAATCCCTATGCTTACGGCGGTCGCCTGCAGGCTGATCTGTTCCGCCGGTTTCCAGATTATGCTGAATTCAGAGCGCAGTCTTTGCAAACGATACTGGAACCCATGCTGCGCTCATTTTCCAACCCGGACTGGGCATTTGCTCTGATTAAAAACAGCTACGACCATGCGCTGGAGTCCGGTATCACCATCACCCCACGCAATGCCTTTATGATTTGCCAGCGGGTATTTGAAATGAAAAATGCCCTCGGATCGCGCTGGTTTTCAGAGCATGTCCTGCTGCAGCAGGCGATACTGGACGAACTAAAGGGCCTGCGCGTCTGTACGACCGGCATCAAAACAATTCGCCAGTTTATTAAAGAGGATCTTCTATGGACGTCAAATGGCAAGGCTTTGCAACAGGTACTGCAAAAGCGCATACCCCGACTGCATGATAAAAATTTTCACTGGACAGACACGCGCATCAAAGTAGCATTGGCCTTCCTGGCTTACCTTGCTGTTCAGGAACAGCGTCAACTGGTGCCTTTGGATCAGCGTCAGGCTATTCTCGGTTTTATGCTGGAGGGGCGCGGCCTTGGCAAAGGATTGTTGCTCAGGAATCTGCTTGATAGCCTGACTATTCGTTACTGTGAAGTATCGCTGGATGATCCCTTTGAAGCCCGCCGGCAATTGCTCAAGGCTTACGAAGCAGGCATGCTGGTTTTTATTCCAAAATTCAGCAGCGACGCCGATGAGCGCCTGCTCAATGATTTGCTGTCGGATCTTGATCCGGCAAAAACGCCCGGCTTTGGTGTGATCGCCGTGCATGATGGCGGGGCTTTATCCCAGGCCCTGAGTAATCGCTTTACCTGCCTGAATCTGAAAGGAGACAGCCGCATTGAGGATTTACAGGCAATCGTGAGGAAGCGTCTGAACCCACCCGAGGAGCTACTGAATCGACACGTGCAGGCATTTGTCCATGCCAGGGATTATGGCAGACAGGCAGGCATGAGCCCCCTGCCACGCCCACAGTCCCTGTTTGAACAGGTTCGCAGGGAAATGGAGGAACAGAGTTCGTCTGCGGATTTTGGGTTATACCCAGGGCTGTCCCATCTTAATTTGAGCTGAAATTAATCAGTTGGTGCAATGTGCTCCCTTCTCCCTTGAGGGAGAAGGGCTGGGGATGAGGGTGGTGGGTGTGGCACGACCTGAATAAATACATGGATACGGCTTGCTGAATATCCGCAATTCATATGGTAAGTGCATTTGCCACTGGCGCTCGGTTGATCCTGGCACAACAGAAAGTCGATGAAAAATCCAACGAGATAACGGCGATCCCGAAATTATTAGACCTGTTGGATTTGATGGTGGTCAGCCTATGGATGCTATTGAGTATGATTTGCCAGGAACTAAATACCTGGAAAGCTGTGGACATCGAGTTTTGCGAATATGGAACCATGAGGTATTTTAAAAAATACAGGGTGTGATGGACGGCATTCTTGATTTATCCGAGACTGTGCCACTGCCACCACCCTCATCCCCAGCCCTTCTCCCTCAAGGGAGAAGGGAGCACCTCGTGCCAACTGATTAATTTCAGTTCAAATTAAGATGGGACAGCCCTGGGGGTTATAACCCCCCCCTTTGCTTATGACCTGGATCAGTGCTATAAAACCTCTGTAACTTGTACCTGTATATGCTAAAATATAAGTAACAACCACCAGGAGTCGTAACAATGAATAGAAATGATGTTACAGTTTTAGGTCAACGCAGTGAGTCCGCACTGGCTACCAACAAGGTGCTTCGTAACACCTATATGTTACTGAGCATGACCTTCTTGTTCAGCGCCCTGACTGCCTACGCGTCCTTTGCCATGCAGGCCAGACCTATGAATATCTTTGTGATGCTGATAGGCGTTTATGGCTTGATGTTCCTGACTCAGGCCCTGAGAAACAGCGTCTGGGGTATTGCTGCTGCATTTGCGTTCACCGGCTTCCTTGGCTACACCCTTGGGCCGATTCTCAACATGTATATTGCTAATTTCTCCAATGGTCCCCAGCTGATTGCTACGGCTCTGGGTGGCACAGGCCTTATCTTTTTCGCCCTGTCTGCCTATGTGCTGACCACGCGCAAGGATTTCACTTTCCTGGGTGGGTTTCTGTTCATCGCGAGCATGGTGGCGGTTCTGGCCATGATTGCCAGTATTTTCTTCTCCATACCCGCGCTTAGCCTGGCAATTTCAGCCGCCTTTGTCCTGATTTCCTCTGGTCTTATCCTGTTCCAGACCAGCGCCATTATTCAGGGTGGAGAAACCAATTACATCGTGGCCACGGTTTCACTGTTTGTGTCCATATATAACCTCTTCCTCAGCCTGCTGAACCTACTGAGCGCTTTTTCAGGTCGCGACTGACAGCAACGGTTTAATCTCGAAAAACCGGCCTGTGCCGGTTTTTTTTATGCCTGAAAAACAGTATCCTATGATCGGACTTAAAACAGAGTGGTGATACAGTTACTATGACAAAGCTGCAAAACGTTATTGAGTATATAAAAGATAAAGGGTTTCATGTCAGCCAAAGCGGGCTGGACGTGCGGTTTTTGACAGGACGTGATATTACACATTATCAAAAACGCTCGCCTGGTACGGGTTTTTTCTCTCCGGAAATAATAACGCTGGCATCATCGGAAATCAGCGGGAGGGAGTGTGTTGAGACTTTTTTTTCATTGAATGTCACAGAAGGATTCCGCAGGGAGGTCTATGAGATTCTGAATACCCCGTCTGCACCGGCTTCTGCACCGGAATTTAGATAGTATCAAAGACGCCTTCGTACCGCGGCTTGTCCCTGAGAGATCCACACGAATATTTTATATAACTTGATGTTTTTAAATAAATTATACAAAATTCCCTACGTACCGCGCTTTATGCGCGGTATTCAGAGCAGGCTTATTGAGGCATGACGCGCATGGTTTACTCGGACCATCGTACTGGATACCGCGCATAAAGCGCGGTACGTAGGGGTTTATATTTCGTGTGGATCTCTCAGGGCTTGTCCGCGGTGCGTAGGCGGTGCTTAAGGCTAAATGATCTCTTTGACAACCCGGTCAATGGCCATTAACGAGCGCAACAAGGGCTCCATCTTATCCAGTGGCCAGCTGTTAGGGCCGTCACTCAGGGCCTTGTCAGGATCAGGGTGTGTTTCCATGAAAATGCCAGCGATACCGGCCGCAACCGCTGCCCGTGCCAGAGCGGGAATAAATTCACGCTGACCACCTGATACGCCGTTGTTGCCGCCGGGCAACTGCACCGAATGCGTCGCGTCGTACACCACGGGGCATCCTGTTTCACGCATGATCTGCAGAGAGCGCATATCTGAAACCAGATTGTTGTATCCAAAGCTCACACCACGCTCACAGACCATGATTTGCTGGTTTCCACTCGCCTGAGCCTTGGCCACCACATGCTTCATTTCCCAGGGAGCCAGAAACTGTCCTTTTTTGATGTTGACCGGTTTATTCAATGAAGCGACTTTTTGAATAAAATTGGTCTGACGGCATAAAAAAGCCGGCGTCTGCAATACGTCTACTACACTGGCTACCTCGACCAGCGGCGTGTCTTCGTGTACGTCAGTTAATACTGGCACACCAATCTGTTTTTTGACCTTCTCAAGAATGGTCAGACCGCGTTCGTAACCTGGGCCGCGATAGCTGGTCAGGGACGAACGGTTGGCTTTATCAAAGGATGATTTGTATATAAACGATACCCCAAGACGGGTGCAGATATCTTTTAAATAACCGGCTGTTTCCAGCGCCATTTCCTCACTTTCAATCACACAGGGTCCTGCAATCAGGAACAGAGGATGATTGATACCTGTTTCAAAGCCACATAATTTCATGCTGTTTCCTTTTCATGATGGTGCCGTGCTGCGGACACAAAGCTGGTGAAGAGTGGATGACCGTCACGGGGTGTAGACGTAAATTCGGGATGGAACTGACAGGCCATGAACCAGGGGTGTTCGGCCAGCTCGACCATTTCAATCAATAATCCATCACGCGAACGGCCTGATATGGTCAGGCCATGCCTGACCAGTTCGTCGGCAAAACGATTATTCACTTCATAGCGATGACGATGTCTTTCCGTAATTTGTGTCTTGCCGTAGATTTGACAGGCACGGGATTCCGGATCCAGCTGGCATAACTGACCGCCGAGACGCATGGTTCCACCAAGATCAACATGTTCGTCACGAACAGCAATCTGACCGTTTTCGTCGCGCCACTCGCTTATCATGGCAATAACCGGATAGGGTGTCTGTTTATCGAATTCGGTGGAGTTGGCTTTAGCCAGCCCCAGCACGTTGCGGGCAAACTCGATTACCGCGGTCTGCATGCCAAGACAGATACCAAGGAAAGGCAGTCTGTTTTCGCGCGCGTATTGTATGGCCTTGATTTTGCCTTCGATACCGCGCTCCCCAAAACCGCCAGGAACCAGCAGCGCGTCAACCTGGCTAAGTGCCTCGGTGCCCTGGGTTTCAATCTGATCGGCATCGATGTACACGATCTCAACTTTGGTCTGCGTGTGGATGCCGGCATGGTAAAGCGCTTCGTTGATCGATTTGTAGGCATCGCTCAGCTCGGTATACTTACCGACCATGGCGATCCTGACGGTCATGGTCTGGATGCTTTGCGCCTTGACCACCGCTTCCCATTCGCTCAAATCAGCCGGTTTCAGGGTCAGACCAAGCTTTTTGACAACGATTTCGTCCAGGCCTTTTTCATGCAGAATTTTGGGGATCAGATAAATGCTTTTCGCATCTTCCAGAGAAATTACCCCTTCTTTTTCCACATTGGTGAACAGGGCAATTTTGGCTCGATCGGCCATGGATAGAGGCTTTTCGGAGCGACAAATCAGGATATCCGGCTGAATACCAATGGAACGCAGTTCCTTAACCGAATGCTGCGTTGGCTTGGTTTTGGTCTCGCCCGAGGTGGCAATATAGGGAATCAGAGTTAAATGAATGAACAGGGAACGCTGTGAGCCGAGCTCAATACGCATCTGGCGGATGGCTTCCAGAAACGGCAGCGACTCGATGTCGCCCACCGTACCGCCAATTTCAATCATGGCCACATCAAAACCTTCGGCTCCGGATTTGATGCTGCGACGGATTTCGTTGGTAATATGAGGAATCACCTGCACGGTTCCACCAAGGTAATCACCGCGGCGTTCTTTTTTAATCACAGTTTCGTAGATTTTTCCTGAGGTGAAATTATTACGCTTGGTCATGGTGGTGCGGACAAAACGCTCGTAATGTCCAAGATCCAGATCGGTTTCAGCGCCATCGTTGGTCACGAACACTTCGCCATGCTGAAACGGGCTCATGGTACCTGGGTCTACGTTAATGTATGGATCCAGCTTAATCAGGGTCACGGTTAAACCACGCGCTTCCAGAATGGCGGCCAGTGATGCGGCTGCGATGCCTTTACCAAGTGATGAAACCACGCCACCGGTAATGAATATATAATTTGTCATGAATTACCCCGTTTTGTACTGCCAGTCTGCGTAAAAATAAATAATGGTAAAAATAAACAAGGTCGTCCCCGCACCGGCGGGGATGACACTCATGGCCCATGAACCAGGCGCGGCTCCCTATCCTGGGAAATGCCCCAGTTTTTGTTGTTTGGTCGCAAGGTAATTGCGATTGGCGTCTGTTGGCTCAACATTTAATGGCACTCGTTCACTGACGATTAACCCGTATTTTTCGAGTGCTTCAATTTTTTTCGGGTTGTTCGTCAGCATACGCACGACGTCAATGCCCAGGGATTTAATAATCTGGTATGCAATACCGTAGTCACGGCTGTCGGCTGGCAGACCCAGCTGCAGGTTGGCCTCTACGGTATCGTAGCCCTGTTCCTGCAAGGCATAGGCCTTGATTTTATTTGACAGACCAATGCCGCGTCCTTCCTGACGCAGATACACCAGCACACCGCCCTCCTTCGCTATCATGGCCAGGGAACGTTGCAGCTGAATACCGCAATCGCATCGGCAGGATCCAAACACATCGCCGGTGATGCACTCAGAATGCACGCGAACCAGAGGAACCTGGTTGCCCACCCTGGGAGCCTTGACGAAGGAAAAATGCTCAAAACTGTCAAGCTCGTTGGTAAACACCGTCATCTGAAACTCACCGTGCTCCGCCATGGGAATGCCTGCCGTGGCCGTGGCGGTGATGAGTGTCTCGTGCCGGATTCGATAATCTACCAAATCGCGAATGGTAACCATGGGAATATTATGTTCGCGGGAGAAAACCGCCAGTTGATCACGACGGCTCATACTGCCGTCATCGTTTATGATTTCACAAATCACAGCAGCCGGGGTCAAGCCAGCGAGCTTCGCCAGATCCACGCTGCCCTCTGTCTGCCCCATGCGCTTCAGGACGCCGCCGGCATTGGCGCGCAGGGGAAAAATATGCCCCGGAGAAATAATATCGGCCGGGCCGCTGGACGCATCGATGGCCACCTTGATGGTGTGTGCCCGGTCAGCGGCAGAAATACCCGTAGATACGCCGCTTGCGGCTTCAATCGATACAGTGAACGCGGTGCCGTAGGGTGAGCGGTTGAGCGTGGTCATCATGGGTAAATGCAAACGGTCAATGAGAGCATTCGCCATGGGCAGACAAATGAGGCCGCGTCCATAACGCGACATAAAATTAATCGAATCGGCCGTCGCGAAATCGGCGGCAATCACCAGATCCCCTTCATTTTCGCGATCTTCATCATCCATCAGGATGATCATCTTACCAGCCTGTAACGTAGCAATTGCGTGCTCAATCGTCGCAAAAAGACTCGTCATAAGTTCAAACCTCACTTTTCAATTGCCCCGCCAACGCAAGCTGATGCGCTACAATTCGGGTTAAATAATCAAACTCTACATTCAAACATTGACCAGGCATCATGTGACCAAAACTGGTTTTGATCAGAGTATGCGGCACCAGCATCAGCTGAATATCTCCATTTTGTACAGCATTAATTGTTAAGCTGACCCCATTAAGGCAAATGCTGCCTTTGGGCAGCAGATAGGCAGCAGCCGGCATGGCAAAGTCACCCACGACAATTTCCACAAAATCGCCCACAACGGTTTTGCTTTTCAGACGGGCTGTCGTATCCACATGGCCACTCACGTAATGGCCGCCAAAACGCCCCTGAGCGGACATGGCACGCTCAATATTAACAGGCTCTCCAACACACAGCTGCCCAAGATTGGTCAGTCGCAGGGTTTCCGGCGACACATCAAAAGCCAGCCCCTGTTCGTGTCCGGGCAGTAAGGTCAGGCAGACACCGTTTACCGCGATGCTTTCGCCATCCTGATAATCCGGTTCGTTCAGACTCTGAATGACGAGGCGGCAGGCCTTTTCGCTGTGAATCACAGCTGTGACGGTGGATTGCTGTTCAATCAGTCCGGTAAACATGCGTCCTCCTGCCAGTCGATACAGGCAATAACATTGTCTGCCTTGGGCTGCCATGTTACCTGATGCGCCCGTTTGAATACATGACTGCCATGCCAGGCGGGAATGGCGTCAGCTCCCAGCAGTTCCGGCACCAGGTACAGGTAGGTTCTCTGTACCAGCTTTTTCTCATGCAGCGCTGAAAACAGACAGCCGCCGGTTTCTACCCAGACATCGTGGAAGCCAAGCTCCCCAAGTTTCTTCACCGCTTCGCCTAAATCCAGCAGACCATCGACCGCAGAGATGGCGTGGTATTCGCAATTGGGAAAAGGATGTTCAACGGTCTGGCCACGCTCATGAAAAACATGAATTTTTGGCGCGGTCTTGAGTACCGTGGCATCATTCGGCAGTTGCAGACGCTGGTCCAGAATCGCCAGGGTTTTACTGAACACGCCCTCGGCACAACGGGCATTGAACCGGGGATTATCCTGAATAATGGTGCGCACCGATGTCAGAATCAGATCGGTGTGACGGCGCTGTGTATGAGTAAACTCCGCACACAGTTCATTCGATAAGGGCACAGGCCTGCCGCCCGCTGCGGCAATTTTCCCGTCCAGACTCTGCGCCATTTTGGCACTAAGCCAGGGCATTTTATGGCGGGTCCAGTATTGGTAACTCTGGTAAAACGCATCAAGCTCGGCCAGAGGATAATGCTGTACGTCAATCCCCTGCTCCATCAGCTGACGGGGTGTGTCATTGGCCGCCACCACCGGATTCGGATCACGAAACCCAAACACCACCTGTTTGACACCGGACTCAATAATGGCCGTGACACAGGGTGGCGTTCTTCCCCAGTGATTGCAGGGTTCGAGGGTAACATACAAAATCAGGTTGTCCCGTCGGGCGGGCAGGTCCTGCAGCACCAGCCGTTCGGCATGGGCTGTGCCGGCACCTTTGTGCCAGTCCTGACGGATGATCTGATTGTCCTGCACAAGCACCGCTCCAACAGCGGGATTGGGTGCACAAAGCCCCCGTCCCAACCAGGCTTGCTGCAACGCGGCGAGCATAAAGTGTTTGTGCATAGTTAAATCAATACGTTAAAATGCGGTTATGATAACAAATTATTCAATTTTTGAGTAGATCTGTGACGAAATAAGGACTAGAAAAACAATGCTGCCCATTTTGAAAAAAATCCCGTTTTTGTTGTTGACTCTGCTCCTGCAACTGGGCTCGTTCAGTGCCTGGTCGCTCACGCCGTTTTCAAATAACGAGCTGGATGAGCTGGAAAAGGAATTTGTGCAGCTTATCAATCAATCAGACAGCATAGACCGGGATCCCCTTGCCAACCAGTACATCAACCAGCTCGGCAGGCAGCTGGCCGAGGCCGCTCGTATTCCCAGCTCTCGTTTTTTTATTGTGAAGTCAAATGAAATCAATGCTTTTGCCGGTCCTGGTGGCTACATTGGTGTCAATACACAATTGATTCTGGCCTCGGAGAATGAGAGCGAACTGGCCGGGGTGATGGCGCATGAGCTGGCACACGTGCGCCTGCATCACCTGTACCGCATGATTGAGCATCAAAAGCAAATGCGCGTGCCCATGCTGGCTTCGGTTCTGGCATCGGTGGCATTGAGTGCCGTTAACCCGGTTCTGGCAAATGGCGCACTGATGGCCTCGCTGACCGGCTTTGCGCAGGATAACATCAACTTCACCCGGGCAAACGAAAAGGAGGCCGACAGGATTGGTATTGATATGCTGATTCGCTCAGGACAGAATCCAGCGGGCATGGCGGCTTTTTTCAAAAAAATGCAGCAGCATTCGCGTTATTACTACACAGAAAATATCCCAGCTATTTTACGTACTCATCCTATGGATGATGACCGCATTGCTGAGGCTGAGGAACGGACAACCAGTCTGGCGAAAAAGAGTTATGCTGACAATCTGGATTATCGTTTGTTTAAAGAGCTGATTCGCACCGACACAGTTTCTGACAACAAGCAACTGCTTGAATATTATCAGCTTCACTGCCAAAAACCAGGTGCTGGCGTCAGTTGTCAATACGGTTATGCTTTGACAGAACTGAATCTGAACCGATACGCTCAGGCCGAGGCGCGTCTGGCAACGCTGATAGCCGGTGACAGTAGTAATCTTTTTTATCAGCTGGCCATGGCCCGTGCCCGTATTGGTCATCGGGAGTTTGACAGCGCGATCACTCAAATGCGAGAGCTGCAATCGAATTATCCTGAGAATTACGCGGTTTTGATGACCTACGGCGACAGCCTGCTGGCTGCGGGAAAAACAGCTCAGGCCGCCAGTGTGTTTTTGAAGGGATCGCGGAAATTTAAAAACGACCTGCCCTTGTGTGAGGCTCTGGCCAGGGCGGAGTCGGCAGCCAACCGTAAGGCTTATGCGTATTTTACTCAGGCACGCTGTCATTTGCTGCAGGGGCGAAAACGGGATGCGGTCAGGCAGTTAAAGATGGTTAAGACAATGGCCAGAAACGATCCCTACCTGCTGGCCCGGACTGAGGCCATGATGGATGAGGTAAAGCGATCGATCGATTGATTAGAATGAGGCCATGAACCCCGGATTACGGCTTCGCCTGATCCGGGCTACGGTACCGTCCAATTCGTAGCCCGGATTAGGCGAAGCCGTAATCCGGGAACCAGGCACGGCCAATACACCCAGCCCACGCCCCTCCCAATTCGTAGCCCGGATTAGGCGAAGCCGTAATCTGGGAACCAGGCACGGCCAATACACCCAGCCCACGCCCCTCCCAATTCGTAGCCCGGATTAGGCGAAGCCGTAATCCGGGAACCACGTACGACAATACAGCCTATTCGCGGCGCAAATGCGGGAAGAGAATCACATCACGGATGGACGCAGAATTGGTAAACAGCATGACCAGGCGGTCGATGCCTATTCCCTCTCCGGCTGTAGGCGGCATACCGTATTCCAGCGCTTCAATGTAATCGCTGTCAAAATGCATGGCTTCCACATCGCCGGCATCTTTTTCCTCAACCTGACGATGGAAACGTTCCGCCTGATCTTCCGGATCGTTCAACTCGGAAAATCCGTTGGCAATTTCACGGCCTGCGATGAAAAACTCAAAGCGATCCGTTTCATCCGGGTTGTTATCGCTGCGTCGCGCCAGCGGAGACACTTCAGTCGGGTAACCGGTGACAAAGGTGGGCTGAATCAAACGATGCTCGACCGTTTCTTCAAAGATAATCATTTGCAGTTTACCCAGACCATCGGTGGCCTTGTAAGCGAAGCCCAGCCTGTCCAGCAGCGCCCGGCACGATTCCAGGGTTTCGAGCTGTTCGGATTTCAGTTCAGGATGATAGGCCAGAATGGCTTCTTTCACACTCATGCGGGCAAACGGCTGAGAGAAATCCAGAATGTAGTCCTGATAAGCCACTTGACGCGTACCCAGTACCACATCGCACAGATGATGAAACAGAGCCTCGGTAAAGTTCATCATGTCGATGTAATCAGCATAGGCCTGATAAAATTCGATCATGGTGAACTCAGGATTATGACGCGTCGAAATTCCTTCATTACGGAAATTACGGTTGATCTCATACACCCGCTCAAACCCACCAACAACGAGACGTTTCAGATACAGTTCCGGCGCTATGCGCAGAAACATATCCATATCCAGACTGTTATGATGCGTGACAAAGGGACGGGCAACCGCACCGCCGGGAATGGGGTGCATCATCGGTGTTTCCACTTCCAGAAACAAATGCTCATCCATAAACTCACGGAAGGCCTTGATGATTTTGCTGCGCGTTAAAAATGTCTGACGGGTTTCTTCATTGGCAATCAAATCCACGTAACGCTTGCGATAGCATACTTCCCGATCGGCCAGGCCATGAAACTTATCCGGCAGTGGGCGCAGTGATTTGGTCAGAAGCTGTACGTTTTCAGCATGGATGCTCAATTCACCCGTATTGGTTTTGAACATATAACCTTCAACACCGATAATATCGCCCAGATCCCAGTGTTTAAACTGTTCGTATATTTCCGGCATGGCATCCTGACGCACGTAGATCTGAATGCGGCCAGACACGTCCTGAATGTGGACAAAGCTCGCTTTCCCCATGATACGACGCAGAACAATCCGTCCAGCCACAGCCACCTGAACCGGATGCTCAGCGAGGCTCTCCTTGCTGTGATCAGCGTATTGGTTCAGCAGACTGGCGGCCAGATATTTACGGCGAAACTGGTTAGGAAAGGAAAAGCCTTCGCTTTTCAGACTGGCCAGTTTTTGCCTGCGAATCTGATAGACTTCGCTTTCATCAAGATATTCTTCTGTCATGCCCCTACTCCTGCTTTTAAACTTGCTTCAATGAATTGGTCGATGTCACCATCCAGCACAGCCTGCGTGTTACTGGTTTCGACGCCGGTGCGTAAATCTTTAATGCGCGACTGATCAAGGACATAGGAGCGAATCTGAGATCCCCAGCCTATGTCGGATTTGTTGGCTTCAATCGCCTGTTGCTCCGCATTTTGTTTTTGCAATTCCATTTCATACAGTTTGGCCCGCAGTTGTTTCATGGCCTGATCTTTGTTTTTGTGCTGACTGCGATCAGTCTGACACTGAACCACAATACCGCTGGGATTGTGGGTAATACGAACAGCGGAATCCGTACGGTTAACGTGCTGACCACCGGCACCGGAGGCGCGGTAGGTATCGATGCGCAAATCGGCCGGATTAATTTCAATTTCAATATTGTCGTCGATTTCAGGCGATACGAATACCGAAGCGAACGAGGTATGACGGCGATTACCCGAATCAAAGGGCGATTTTCTGACCAGGCGATGAACGCCGGTTTCTGTACGCAGCCAGCCATAGGCATACTCACCAGTGAACTGAATGGTCGCACTTTTGATACCGGCCACGTCTCCGGAAGAGCATTCCACGAGCTCCGTGGTAAAACCATGCTGCTCGCCCCAGCGCAGGTACATGCGCAGCAATATTTCAGCCCAGTCCTGGGCCTCTGTGCCGCCGGAACCGGATTGAATATCGAGATAGGCGTTATTAGCATCCATTTTACCGGAAAACATGCGCCGGAATTCCATCAGGGCAACCTGCTGTTCAATGCTGGCTACTTCAGCAGCCACATCGGACAGAGTTGCCTGGTCATCCTCTTCCCGGGCAATCTGAAACAGCTCGCTCAGGTCAGTCAGTGACTGCCCCAGAGCCTGCAGCGTATGAACCACACCCTCGAGCTGCACACGCTCACGTCCCAGTGCCTGGGCGTATTCGGGCTTGTTCCATACATCCGGTAATTCCAGTTCGCGCACCACTTCTTCCAGACGCTCTCGCTTCTGATCGAAGTCAAAGATACCCCCGAAGCGAGTCGACACGCCTGCCGAGGTCTCCCAGAGAAAGATTGATCTGATTCACTTCCAACATAACTGCCCCGTTGTATATTATTCAAACGCGACAGTTTACCAGGATTTGCAAAGGGTTAACAGTGGCTTGTGCGGGGATCTATGGTCAAATCTGGCTCGGGGCCAGCTCCAGGATAGTTTCCCACTTTCGCGGGAATGACAGACCGGAGTTTTTATCCGGTTCAGAGATGATCCGGCCTGGGATCAGGATAAGTATAATCCTCTTACACCGCTTTGAGGTCTGAATTAACACGGATCATGATACTGCGCTCCCCCCATATCCAGAACTTTTATTCCTTCCTGATAACCGATATCCATCAATATTTTTTCCTCCTCGCAGGTAGCATGATACCGGCTGAAACCACGGCCATTATCCGCGGGGTTACCGGCAGAAAGATCAGGCTGAATCAGAAAATTGGCGTGTTCGCAGTTCTGCCGCTCTTTCATGGACGATCCAATGATGAGTGCCTCGAAGAAATTTTCCAGCAGCCCTGGGTAACTGTGTCCGTGATCCCAGCCGATTTTTGCCCGCATATAGCGCAGAAACGTTACTTTATCCGGAAAACGCCAGGACTTTCCACCCATACCGTTATTTGAAAGACTGGAAGCGATTATGGTACCGTCTGCCCCCAGAATGCCGCGCATCACATCGACAGGAAGATTGTTCAGCAGTCCACCGTCGTAATGCAGTTGTCCATCAATAAGCAGCGGTGGCATAAGCCCGGGAAGCGCGCTGCTGGCATACAGGCTTGTTTCGATATCGCCGCGATGATGCAGGCTCTCTTCTCCTGTTGACAGATTAGTCGTCACGCAGAAAAAAGGCCGCCATAAGTCCTCAATGTTGCGCTGCTGAAATGCCTGCCTTAATACCGCGCGCCCTGGCTCCGGATCGAACAGGGACAGCAAAGGCCAGGTCAGATTTCGAGTTTTGGGTATGCCGTAATAGCCCTGAGTCAGGTGATGCACCCGGTCAACGAATTCTTCATGAGATTGCTCCAGCATGTAGATGGCCCCAATCAAGGCCCCTGCGCTGGTACCGCCCAGAGCATCGATTTCGATGTTTCGCTCCTGCAGCGCCTTGATTAAGCCCACGTGAACCCAGGCTTTCGCTCCTCCCCCGCCTAAAACCAGTGCGGTGGCTGTGCCGGTAATAAACCGTAACAGACGTTGATAGTCTTTTTCCTGATTTACTCTGACATGGTAATGCGAAGTAAACAGGGCTTTATCCAGCCAGGCTGCTGTACCTTCAGGATTAATGACGTGCTCGCCGTGCAGAAGGATCAGATGAAAGCGCAAAACGCTGTGTTGATCTATCAATGCATTGATCTTTGGGAGCTGGCGTAAAAACTGACCGCTGTTCTGTGCGTTAGCGAGAAAATAAACCCTGGCGTTCTGTACCCGCTGCAAAAACGCCTCCGCCAGCTCGTACGAATTGATAAAGACCAGAATCTGAGCGTTTTCTCTCCCGCGCCTGCCAACGAGATCATTCAACTGCTCCAGAGTGCTGCAGTTCTCCACGCTGAGTTCGTTGATGCGCTGTGCATGGCGCATGATATTATCCTTGAAACCTTGAAGCAGAGAGGGTTCACAGACAGGCATCACAAGGTGCCAGCGCAGAGCGTAATCATTGGCAATAAAATTAATCGTTTGCTGCGATCGCTGGATAATCAGTGCGATGGTTGCCTGCAGAATAGAGGGATAACTCAGGCATAAGGCCTTAAACTGCTCAGCCGGGATTTTGCCTAATACGCAGGCTTCCTCCGCTTTCACGGTCAGCATACGTGGCTCGTCAGACAGCACACCCGCCTCACCAACGCTGTGCCCCGGTGTGACCTGGCCAAGGACAATAAGCTCATTGTCTTTGTTTATCAGATAATTGGACAACACACCGCTGATTAAGAGATAAATGCTGTCCGATTTATCGCCCCGTGAAAACAGACTCTCATTTTCAGCCAGGTGGATTATTTCAAACAAAGACGCAATATGGCGATAATCCGGCTCACTCAGAGACGAAAAAATAGAGGATTTTTTCAAACTGTCTATTAATCGGCTGTCCATTACGTACCTGCGAGTATGTGAAGACCAATTCTGAATAGAATTATAGCAGAGGATCGTAACAGCAAGGGCTCAGACGATTTTTAGAGCGTGTTGACAATTCAGATCCCTACGCCTTGCGTCTCAACAGCGTGATAACCTGTAACACCAGCAGCCAAAGCAGCGTATAGGTCACTGCATAGCAGAACGAAGCCAGGTGTGGCGGAAGTGAACCAAACAGGCAGTCGGTGATGTAGAGCTTGAGATTCCCTGCAGCGCCCTGCGCGTTCGTTACCTTGACTGCAAACTGAATCTTCAGGAAAACCACATGCAGAACATATACCAGCAGGGCGTTGCGGCCGAAGAGTTCAAAGGGTCTGGCCCAGGCTGTGCGTTGTTTCATATCCACCAGCACAAAACAAAAGGCAAAGCTTAAAAAGGCCAGACCAGCAGTCCATAACACGAAGGAACTGGTCCAAAGCGCCTTATTCAGAGGAAAAAACAAGGACCAGACAGCGCCTGAAACGGATAGAACAACGCCCATCGACAGTATCCAGCGCAGCTGCTGTTCTCTGGTCAGCTTTGAAATAAGACAATAACCAAGCAAATTGCCCAGCAGAGTCGATGCCAGCGCCGGGATGGTGCTTAACAGGCCCTCAGGCTCCAGGGTCGGGGTATATAAATGGCGGGGAGACAGAATCAGTCGATCAATATAAATGGCCAGGTTATCCTCCATCGACAGAGAAAATCGACTCAGCAAAAACCAGTAAGCGGTCAGCAGGAACACGATAATGCCTGTTTGCTGGCGTCTGCTGGTGCTTAGATATAAGAGGGATGTAGCAACGTAGCACAGGGCTATCCGTTGCAGCACGCCCATCAGGCGTAGATCGAAAATATTCCAGTGTTTTGGGAAGGCATTGAGCAGCAACCCAATCAGAAAGATATTCAACCCGCGCAGCATGATGTTTTTAATCAGCTCAGAGCGGGCAAATCCGCGCTGCTGCATACCATTCAGTGCCAGTACCGATGAGGCTCCCACCATCACAATAAAAAAAGGAAAAACCAAATCAGCCAGAGTACAGCCATTCCAGTCTGAATGCTCAAGCAAAGGCCAGGCAACCAGTTTACCAGGGCTGTTAACCAGAATCATCACGGCAACGGTTATTCCTCGAAACACATCGAGGGATCGCAATCGGGTCATTACAAAGGACATCCTGCAAAGTGTGTCGCCATAGTATCACGCTATTCGCTTTTTTTGACCAGCCAGGCTGACAGCTTACAACGAGTCCAGCCAGGCAAATATCAATTCATTGTTGTGGCAATGACTCAAAGGCTGGCAATGCCCCCCGTGCCCATCGCGTGCTTTAAACAGATGATAATGCCTGATGTCTGTTTCCAGGGCATCGAACAGCTTTCGTGCCTGGCCCTGCGTAATATGCTCCAATTCATTATCCAGGACCAGCATCGGGCATCGAATTGATTTCACGCGTTGTTCAATCTCGTATTCCTGGGTCTTTTTAAATAAATCAGCAATGCTGTCAACACCGAAACGGACTTTCCGTGATTCAAACATAAAGCCTTTCATGCGATCGCTTCGCCCAGTCTCAGCAAAAAAAGTGTTAACCTTTTCATCATCTCCCTCAGACAGCGCCTGCTGAACAGGCAGGGGAAGTCTGGCAATCTGGCCTCCAATGGCATTCAGCACACCGGGGTTGGCGATGCAGGCAGCCAGGCGGTGCTCAGCCGTTGCCGCACGTGGTGCCAGATAACCGCCGAAGCTGGATCCATACAATACGATGCGTTCGGGATCAATCACCCCCAAAGTGCAGACCTCGTCGATGACAGCGCGGATAACCACTTCCCAGTCCGGACGAAAAGGGATGCCCTCTTTACGCAACATCGCTCCCTGGCCCGGGCCATCCAGAATCAGACAGGCAAAGCCTCGCTGCAAGGCTCCCACTACTGACGTAAAAAACAACTCCTCTTTCGTCGCGTCGCCGCCTCCGGTATCCAAAATCAATGGCCAGGGCTGTTGGCTGTTGTCAGGCAAAAACAGGTAGCCCGGCAGCTTACTCTGCTCAAAGGGAATCGACAGGGGTCTGTATACGTAGTCGCTGTTTGCCATGGCCTTTTGGAAGGCAGCGCAACTTTGATCGTATGCCGATTCAATGCGGGGATCGCGCGGGTTTTCATCGAGAAAGAAAAAACTGCTGCGCAGATAATTTGAAGCCCGCAGGTAAGCTGCAGAGGCGCTGACATGCTGTCCACCCTGTGCATAAACATCCGCTTCGGCGGTGAGCCTGTTTCCCAGCGCGAACCAGGTATCGTACCAGGCATTAAAGTCTACTGTCTGTAATTGCGCGGCCAGGGAAAGACACTCCCCTAAATCCGCACCGCCCATACTGCTATGACCGATGGTGCGCTCGAATTGCGCGTTAAACCAGGGATCTGATAAAAATGGCATGCCATTGCTCCTTTGTGATTCATATTTACACTTTACTTAAGCCCGAATGATTGCGTTTCTAACGTAGGTTGGGCCTTGGCCCAACAATGGATGTGTGTATATTGTTAAATCATTCGGCGCTCGGTTTCGTGGTTTCATAAATACCCTTCTTTATCCGGATCAGGCATCGTTATCGAGACCAGCAGAACCAGCACACACATAGCCGTAGGTTGGGCCTTGGCCCAACAAAGAATATTCCGCCACATCCATTGTTGGGCCAAGGCCCAACCTACTGCTTTGTGTACATTGTTAAATCATTCGGCGCTCGGTTTCGTGGTTTCATAAATACCCTTCTTTATCTGGATCAGGCATCGTTATCTAGACCAGCAGAACCAGCACACACATAGCCGTAGGTTGGGCCTTGGCCCAACAAAGAATCTCCCGCCACATCCATTGTTGGGCCAAGGCCCAACCTACTACTTTGTGTACATTGTTAAATCATTCAGCGCTCGGTTTCATGGTTTCATAAATACCCTTCTTTATCTGGATCAGGCATCGTTATCTAGACCAGCAGAACCAGCACACACATAGCCGTAGGTTGGGCCTTGGCCCAACAAAGAATCTCCCGCCACATCCATTGTTGGGCCAAGGCCCAACCTACGGCTTTGTGTATATTGTTAAATCATTCGGCGCTCGGTTTCATGGTTTCATAAATACCCTTCTTTATCCGGATCAGGCATCGTTATCGAGACCAGCAGAACCAGCACACACATAGCCGTCACGTACCAGTAAAATCCTGATTCCATAGCCAGGGATTTTAGTTTCAGAGCGACATATTCCGCGCTTCCACCAAAAAGAGCATTACCCAGAGCATAAGACAGACCCACTGCCAGCGCCCTGACTTCGGCAGGGAACAGCTGTGCCTTGATCAGACCGCTGATGGGCGTATACAGACTGACCACAGTCAGAGATGCCGTTACGAGCGCAAATGCAGCATAGGGATCGCGAACCCCTGCCAGAGCGTGCAATACAGGCACCGTGCCAAGACTGGCCAGTGCGGCAAAGGCTATCATCATGGCACGGCGACCGATTCTGTCTGACACTGCTCCGAACAATGGCTGCATCAGCATATAAACAAACAGCGCAGCGGTCATGACCAGACTGGCTGTTCCGGCATCCATTCCGGCCGTATTGACCAGATATTTTTGCATATAGGTTGTGTAGGTATAAAAAACAAGGGAACCGCCGGCAGTAAAGCTGAACACCGTTAAAAAGGCCCGCCGGTGTTTCATCAAGGCGCGCAGACTGCCTGACTCCCGATTTTTTCGTGAAGCTTCGGTGGTGGTTTCGTTCAGGGTTCGGCGCAACAGTAAGGCCACCAGGGCAGCGCAGGCACCGAGCACAAAAGGAATACGCCAGCCCCAGAGATAAAGCTCCTCTTTGCTGAGAAATTGCTGCAGCACAACCAGTACCAGCACTGCAAGCAGTTGCCCGCCAATCAGAGTCACGTACTGAAAAGAAGCAAAAAAACCACGTCGTCCCTCCAGGGCCACCTCACTCATATACGTCGCGGTTGTACCATATTCTCCTCCTACCGACAGCCCCTGCAGCAAACGGGCGAACAGCAGCAACGCGGGTGCAGCTATACCAATGCTGGCGTAGGTTGGTAAAAAAGCGATTAATAATGAACCAGAACACATGATCATCACCGAAATGATCATCGATAACTTACGCCCGCGCCGATCGGCCAGACGGCCAAAAAACCATCCCCCGACCGGTCGTACCAGAAACCCTGCAGCAAACACGCCGGCGGCATTTAACAACTGTGTAGTAGGATTGTCACTGGGGAAAAAAGCCGGTGCAAAATATAAGGCACAAAAGGAATAGACATAAAAATCAAACCATTCAACCAGATTCCCTGAAGACGCGGCTAAGATGGATAAAATACGTTTGCGATCGCTTAACACAGGCAAATCGCTTTGTAAGGCTGACAAGGGAGATTACTCCGAATAATTCAGAACCGGCACTCAGGATGACATAATTATTTCTTTGAATACACAGGGAAATACGTCATACGGGCTTTGGTAAGTCAAACAAGAGACATTCCGTGTCTGTCTGCGCCAGTAATTCCATTGGTTCATCAACCATGGCCGCGCCATCGCCGGCTGACAGCAGATGACCATTAAGAAGCGCCTGCCCTTTTACCATTTGCAGCCAGCCACAGCGTGAATCGCTGAAGGCATAGTCCAGGCGTTTCCCGGCCTGGAGATATGCCACGTATATTTGCACATTCTGGTGAATGGTAATCACACCAGGCAACTGTTTATTGGAAGCGGCCAGAATCCATTTGTTTTCTTCCCGGACAATGACCTCCTGCTGATAACCGGGAGGAATGCCCATCTGCTCAGGGATAATCCAAATCTGGAGAAAATGCACGTTTTCAGTGCTGGAGTGGTTATATTCGCTGTGGCGGACACCCGTGCCGGCCGACATACGCTGGATTTCGCCCGGCCGAATAATCGACCCGGTACCCATGCTGTCTTTATGCTCCAGCGAACCGTCAATTACATAGGAAATGATTTCCATGTTGTTATGCGCGTGCGTACCAAACCCCATTCCCGGCTGAACTATGTCTTCATTAATTACCCGCAGGCAGGAAAAACCCATGTGCGCCGGATCATGATACTCACCGAAGGAAAATGTATGCTGGCTGTCCAGCCAATGGCTGAGTGAGTGACCTCGGGAATCATGCGCTCTGATGCGGATCATAATGTGTTACGCCATTAAGATGGTTATAATTAAAGAATAGCATATGTAAGAGTTATGCAAGGGAGCCTGCCAAATGACTGATTTCTTTCAAACGCCACCCAGTCTGAGCAATCAATACGACGATGACCGGGTACTACGCCTGTGGCTGGAGTGGAAGCTGCCGTCAGGCATGCTGAACGAGATTCGGCCTGATCTGCAACGCATGGGTGAGCGGGCCGCCTCAGATATTTACCGCCTTGGCCTTGAAGCCGAAGCCGAGCCGCCGCGTCATGTCCCCTATGATCCCTGGGGCAGACGCATCGACCACATTGAGGTGTCGCGGGCATGGCAGGAGCTGGACCGGATCGCGGCTGAAGAAAAACTGATTGCCATTGGCTA
Source organism: Legionella navarrensis (assembly GCF_052527415.1). Lineage (NCBI taxonomy): Bacteria > Pseudomonadati > Pseudomonadota > Gammaproteobacteria > Legionellales > Legionellaceae > Legionella > Legionella navarrensis. The sequence goes on from NZ_JBNVZR010000025.1 coordinate 29,802, forward strand.
TGAACGTCGATACGCTGCCTGCTCTCGCATTTATCAGTTTGCCAAGCTGTATCTTTTTCATCCGTCATCAGCCATTTATACCTGCCCACTCGCCATGACCGACGGCGCGGCACGGGCTGTGGAGCTTTATGGTGATGAGGCACTGAAACAACGCGCGTTCTCACATCTTACTTCCTCCGATCCAGAACAGTTCTGGACCTCTGGCCAATGGATGACCGAACGAACCGGGGGTTCAGACGTCAGTGGAACCTCAACCATTGCCAGGGCATATGGTCAGCAGTTCAGACTGTATGGCACAAAATGGTTTACGTCTGCCACCACATCGCAGATGGCCATGACCCTGGCCCGGATTGAAGGCGCGCCGGAAGGAAGCCGGGGCCTGAGTCTGTTTTATCTGGAACTGCGCAATCCGGATGGCCAGTTAAACGGAATTCGGATTAACCGCCTGAAAGACAAACTCGGTACCCATGCCCTGCCCACAGCCGAACTCACGCTGGATGGCGCAGTGGCTACGCTGGTCGGTGGCCCTGGCGATGGGGTAAAAAAAATCTCATCGCTCTTTAATATCACCCGCATCTATAATGCCTGCTGCGCCGTTGGCTATATGCGTCGCGCCATTGCCCTTGCCCGTGATTATGCCGGCAAACGCCGTGCCTTTGGCCGGCTGCTGTCGGAGCACGGTCTGCATCTGGAAACGCTGGCCGCCATGCAGCTGGAATTTGAGGGTGCCTTTCACCTGGTGTTTCATGCGGTGGAGCTGCTGGGCAGACAGGAAACAGGCGTAGCCAGTGAGGCCGACTGCCAGATACTGCGCCTGTTAACCCCTCTGGCAAAGCTGTACACCGCCCGTCAGGCCATTGCCACAGTCAGCGAGGCCCTGGAAGCCTTCGGCGGTGCCGGTTACGTTGAAGACACAGGGCTGCCCCGTCTGCTGCGTGATGTTCAGGTTTTATCCATCTGGGAAGGCACAACCAATATTCTCAGTCTGGACGCGTTGCGTGCCATGAACAGGGAAAACGCAGCCGAGCCGTTTTTACACGATATTCACCAGCGGCTGCAAAACATTCAGGCCAGCGAGCTGCTCCTGTCCAGAGAAACGGCACAGTCGGCTCTTGAGAAACTGAAAGATTACCTGAAAGCCATGACATCAATGAACGAAGAAGAGCAGCAGCTGGCAGCAAGACGTCTGGCATTCAACATGACGCAAACCTTCATAGCGAGCCTGTTACTTGAAAAAGCGGAGTGGGCCCTGCGCACACATCAGGATCCAGCCGCTGTGATTTCGGCCAGTCGCTGGTGTGCGAATACCATGACCAGCCTGCTGATTCCGACAGCTGTCTGGCGCGAGGATTCACGCAGACTGGCTCTGTAGCTGCCTGTATTACAGGCAGCGTCCGTTTTTATATTTATCGCAGTGATGCGCATAATACATACGCAGGGGCGAGGTATAAACCCTTGGGGCCTTGCTCATCAAAAAGAGGCGCTCAGGCTGCAGGCTTACGTAGTTGGATGACCGGAGAACCTGGCGATAAAAGGCCTCATTGTCAATCAGCAGCCATTGATGCAGAAAGGGCAGAATCCTGTCAGGATCATTGGAGAAAAAGGATTGCTTTACATCCTGAGCCAGAGTGTTAACCATGTCATAATGGCTGGCAAAGTAATGACTGGCATTTTCGTGTCGGAACCGGGTCAGCACACTGTCGTCATTCGCTTCCACAAGGCCTGCATCCAGATTCAGGGACATCGCCATGCCTTCGGCCGCCTCCACATGGAAAGGAACGCCCATCAGAGAAACACCATTATTTTCGGCCAGCCACTGCTCCCAGAATGCAACGGCCTGATCGGTCAGTGGATCAAAGTAACTGTCTATACCATATCGCATGGCACGACCGGTTTCTAAATCATAGGCGCACCAGGTCATGGTAACGTAATAGAACTGTCTGTGATTCAGTCTGCCGGTAAAAAAATTTTCTATACGCCGGTGAACCTGATCGCAGTTAAGGCCTGACTCACCGACCTCACCCTGAAGACGCACAATTTGAGTTGGATAATCGATTGTCCGTTCGCCCGATATTGGCGTGGTCAGCATATTATCCATACTGGAGTAGGTTTTGACGCTGACATTTCTTGCGTGGGGCGGGGCTTTGACGATCGTTTCCATCCGCGGGTGATCAGTTGCAGCAACGACGGATAGCGAGGCCGCCATTAACGAAGCGAGCATACAGGTTCTCATTTCAATTCCTTTTAAAATTATTTCCGTAAGCCGGTGTTATTCACCAGCCTGGCGACATTGATTTTTTGCCTGTTCCTGACACTCAGACTGACAATCCGAATCAACCGTGGCATCGCATTTTGCAACACACTGCGTCACAAACTGCTGCTGACATATTTCCTGATCATCCTGCTGCTGGGGCACGTCTATTGAGGCATCGTCACCCGCAAAAACAGGGAGAGCAAAGACCAGTAATAAGGCGCAAAACAGGCGTGTTACGTTTTTCATGATAGCGTCTCCCTGTCTTCTGTATGATTAGCTGGCAGCACGTTGAATATCGCGACCACCCTGTGACACATCTTTACCAAAGCCTTTTACGGTATTGCAGGCGCTGAGCAATGAGGTACTCAATACGCAAAGCAGGACAAGTGCTATCATTCTTTTCATTTTTATCTCTCCTTAAATAAATATACAGACCAGAATTTAGCGGAAATTTTTCTATATAACAACAGGTTTACTGATTAAGGCAGGCGAAGGCAGGCAGTGCTGCCAACGGGAAATTCACGATGGCTCCCTTCTCACTTGAGGGAGAAGGGTCGGGGATTAGGGTGGTGGATGTGGCTCGTCCTGAATAAATACATTGAGATACGGTACTTGATTGGTTTATCAGCATGAGGTTTTAAAAAATATACACGGCGTGATGGACGCTATTCTTGATTTAATCGAGACCGC
>NZ_JBNVZR010000026.1:0-31290 GCF_052527415.1 Legionella navarrensis
AAAAAATGGGGTCCCAAAAAATCAATCCTTTTCCGGGTACATTAATCAATTGAACCTGATTGATATTTATGGTCTACGACGGAATAGTATCATTATCTCTCAAGATAAAACTTTACAATTCTATTAGTGGCATCATAGACTGCTGCATCAAAAATTAAAGGAGAAGATTGTGGCTGCCAATATCGAAGATATGAAAGAAAAAATACAAGCCGTAGAAGTACCCATATACCGCATATCCGATTACAGTCTTCAAAAATATGTTGGTACAAATATTATTCAAATACTAAAAATCATTTTTTCGGATGCTAACGCTCCTGGCTCACTTCTCAGTTTGGTGCCCGGGCTTGTCGGTGTAGTAACGCTGCAAGGTATTGAAAATACTGAACGTGATGAACTGGCGAATTACATCAATAATAACGATATAGATCCATATAGTGTTGCTATGAGGTCCATCGGTTATCTGTCATCTGATATTGAAATACCTGCGGTATCGAAAACACAGGCAACTTTCTTTGGTCAGGTGGATAACTGCGAACTATATGAAAAAATTCAAATTGATTTAACAATTCAAATATCGGTTCCAAAGCGTTTTAACCATATTTTTGATATGTGTTTTTCCGCATTGAGATTACCAATGGAACGAGCCTTGTCCGTGTCGCGTGATAACTTTGCATCATTTGAGTCTCAACGGAAAACAACGTCGTTAGATATGTGATAACACACGATAACAAATGCAACTCAAAATCATGGCTTTCATATTTCAGTTTTATTGTACGTGAAAAAAATCACTTACTAACCACAATATATTGATGTGATGGCCAACCTGGTGTGCCCCAGTTCGCGACTGATTATTTCGCGAGACTTGTGATCTATTACTCGTTCAGCAGCACTTAATAACTTTTTTGGTTTGCCCCCGGCAAGAGGGCAAACCCATCCTTTTCCCAGCGAATAAAATTGACGTGTAAGCTCATGATATCGCCGTTGCGCATAAGCATGACGTAATCCATGGCATTTACTAACACCCATCTGTTTCGTTTGCACCTGATAATGGCTCAGATGCTGTTTGCAGGTTCTGTCTTTGGGGATCAATGATTGATTAGCAGACACCTGTCGACCGGCTTTTTCCAGCCATCGGCGTTGCTCATCATTGGTGAGCAGGATCGTGCGGCCGATCCCTCTACCAAGATCTTTGGCTACCTGAGAGATCCCATCTTTTTCTGCTCGTTCTACTGCCTGATCTTTAAACTTGGGACTGTATTTTTTCTGAGTATTTTTTGTTCTGAATTGTTATTCATTTTTTACCTCTCGTTAAGATTTTACTCTCTGAACAGGGTGTCCATCAAATCAGGGCAGGATCAGTCGGCGACGCCAGACTCGATACTTAGTGGAATCGGGTCTCCTTCTACGACAGGACTTTCACCTGTAAGATAAGTTAGACTTGTCCTGGCGCATGGGGCGTTACATGTAATCTGATATTAATCTCACTGAATCATGTTTTATCATTGATAGCTGTCAGTGGCTGGAATTTGCCTTGCCATCGTTTTAGATATAGCATCCGTTCCTTTATAAGGTGAGGATTAAACTTGGAAAATCTTCGGGCTCAAATAACTAGGTTACAACTGGCTTCTTCGGCGCTTGAAATGTCTGGAGAGGCATTTTACGAGCAATGCCAGGAAGCGTTTAATAGTCTTATTCCATTCATCAACACGATTGGACATGCTCCAGCAATGCCAGAACTGTCCACCAATCCAATTTTAACTACGCTCCAGGACACTTTCCATAAGCCAAACACACCTTTACAACGCTTAATTGCTGCTCAACTGGATCGAGGAATAGAAACGGCGAGCGGGAACTTTATGGGGTATATACCTGGCGGAGGAATACTTACAAGTGCCCTCGCAGATCTCGTTGTTGGAGTTACTAATCGTTTTACCGGGTTACACTTTGGGGCTCCAGGAAGTACCGACAGTGAAAATGAAATTATTCAATGGTTCTGTGATTTGTTTGAGATGGGCTCTGAAGCATGGGGCTGTTTAACAAGTGGTGGAACTCATGCCACTCTAACTTGTCTCCTGGCAGCCCGGGAGTCTGTAGAAAAAACAAACACAAATACACTGGTTATCTATTTGACAAATCAAGCACATTTTGCAATCCGTCGTTCCCTCAAAGTTATGGGCCTGCATCACGCCCACATTCACTATATCCGTACTCATGCAGATCTATCGATGGACTACGAAGATCTTTGCACCTCTATTCAAACACATTTAGCGAAAGGTCTACATCCTTTTCTTGTCATCACGTCTGCTGGCACTACGAATACGGGCTCTGTCGATCCTCTGGAGTCTATCTCGGAGCTTGCTCATAAATACAAACTCTGGATGCACGTGGATGCCGCATATGGCGGAATGTTTAAGCTAAGCGAAGTGGGTCAGGAAGCACTTCGAGGAATTGAAAAAGCTGACTCAATTGTGGTTGATCCTCATAAAGGAATGTTCCTGGCGTACGGTGTTGGCGTTGCCCTGGTTAAGGATCACCGATTTTTAAAAAGTGCCTTTCAAGAAGATGCGGAATATCTGTCACGCACGGAAACAACTACAAACCGATCGCCCCTTGATTATTCACTTGAAATGACACGTCATAATCGCGCACCACGCATTCGGTTGAGTTTGGATCTGTTCGGTGTTGAATGTTTTAAAAATGCATTGCTGGAAAAGCACCTGCTCGCTTGTTGGCTGCACCAGCAGCTACAATTGATCAACGGTGTGACCGTATTTGCAAAACCTGATTTGTCCGTGGTCGCTTTTCGTACCTCGTCTGAAACAGGAACTGAACAATTACTTGAATCAATCACCGCTGACGGACTGATCAACGTCAGTTCTACACGACTTGAGGAAACTCTCTGGATCCGTGCCTGTATTCTAAATTTCCGTACCCACATAGAACATGTGGAGCGTTTAGTTGTAAAAATATCCGAATATATGAGTCAGATTAAGGATACGCTTTGACAGGGCAAGTTACATTCTTCGATTTTCCTCTCTCCATTGGTTTCCAAAGAAGTCTTCATAAGATTTTTTGTAGACCAGAGTTTGATTTGATAAAACATATTGAATAATTTATTTATTTCATTATTCTTTCCATCCAGGATTGAAACTTTCAGGATACAACCTTATGACAAAGTCTACGCAATTTTCTTCCTGGGTGCATACTGCCTGTCAATTTCCAGTGGGTTTTGCACAGGTAAGAGAAGATCCCTTGTTGGACGTCCAGGTAATTGACCATCTGAACAGACAAAAAATCAAGGTACTAATGATCGCTTCTGGAGGATGTACCGCAGCTCTTTTAGCTACTCATCCTTTGGTAAACGAGCTTACTGTAGTTGATCCTAACCTGGCACAGCTAGGTTTAACACAACTTAAATTGCATTTGTTGGAACATTGTTCCATTGAAGATAGACTCGCTATTCTTGGCCATCAATTTATGCCGGCTAAAGACCGCAGTGCCTGGATTGCAACTCATTTAAATCTATTGGGCTTTCCTTCCGATACGTTGGGTGATCTGGATAAAGCCGGTGAGTTGGGTTTGGATTATATTGGCCGTTACGAATATTTATTTTTGCAATTACAACATGAAATTCGTCATTTTGAACATGAAATTAAAGATATTCTTACCAATACCAAAACAACAATATCCTGCTCGGAACAGTTAAAAGACTGTCTAAATGCGTCATTCAAAAAAGTAATGGCACTGGATAATTTGGTCGCTTTATACGGAGAAGGCGCTACACAAAATCCAGCAATGCCATTTTGGGAGCATTTTTTCTTACAAACCGTCAAGGCATTAAATAGTCCACTTGCAAAAAATAATCCCTTTCTAAGTCAGCTTTTATTAGGCAGATTTAATCAACACCCATATGAGTGGCTAACAAAACCCAAACAAACCATCACGAAGAAACCTGTATTTCTAAATCATACTCTGTCCGACACCCTGGATATGACAAACGATTCCTTTGACTTCATCCATTTGTCCAATGCTCTTGATTGGCTGAACCCCCAGGAGGCAAAGTCAATGCTGCAGTCGGTGGAAAATAAATTAAATTCAGGAGGAATGCTTATACTTCGTCAATTAAATTCGACACTGGACATCACTTCTTTAAGCAGCAGCCAAATAACATGGCAAGTACAAGATGGAGCAGATTATCTACACCAGGATCGCAGTTTTTTTTATAAACGTTTATTGGTAGGTAAAAAATTGTGATGATTTGCATTCTGGCAAGGTATTCATTTTTTTAAATTTAGTCAAACTATAGTTTATGAGGTTATCGCGCATTTGCTTTAAATAATACAACGGAGAGTTTATGATGAGTGATCAAAAAACATTAACACAATTAATTGAGTCGATCCTGACTGACTCCAACTTTCGTGATAATCCATTTTTTTCTGCATTAAACGATGGTTCATTTTCCAAAGAGGATTTTCTGGAAACCCAAATTCAGTTTTTTTTCGCCGTTGATTTTTTTAATCAGCCGATGAGCGCTTTGGCAGCCAAAATTCCAACAGCAGAATTAAGGATAGAAGTATTACGTAATGTATGGGAAGAACATGGTGAAGGGAACCTGGAAAAAGTTCATGGTAGAACATTTATTGAACTGTTAAATCGATTGGGTGACATAACGCCTGAAGATGTGGACAGTCGTGCCTTGTGGCCAGAAGTACGTTCCTTTAATACCTTTTTGGCCGGGGCTTGTGTCTTAGATGAATATTTAACTGGTGTTGGTATTATGGGAATGATCGAGCGCATGTTTGCCGAGATTTCTTCCTGGATTGGGATTGGAATTGTAGAACGTGAATGGCTCAGCCAGGATCGTTTAATTCATTATACTTTGCATTCTGAGCTTGACATAAAACATTCACAAGATTTTTTTGATATTCTTGCTCACTCATGGCAAAAATCCAGGGAAGATAAATACGCCATTGAACAGGGTTTGCGATTAGGAGCTTATGTTTTTAATCGACTTTATGAGGATCTGTATCGAGCCAGATCGCGTAGAATATTACGAGAAATCCGAGGCAATCATTCTCGGGCAGAAGGTTAAGTAATTTTCTAATGCTATTTAAACGAGCGTGCAAAGGGTTCGCGTCTTGTGCTTTGGCCTGAGCAAAAGTTAAGACACGAACCCAAGAGTCACCCGGATATCCAGATCCAGACTATGAAGTGACACCACATGAGCAACTGCACGAACAGCCAAAAGAGCTTGAGCAAGCACCTGGTGATACCATTTGCGTTTGCTGATTTAACGCGAAAATTTGGCCAGGAATCTGACTTACATTTTTAAATTCTGACGATAGGCTGGTAGATAATTTAATCATAGTAACTCCTTTATTATTTTAAAAAATACTTGCATGGATCATCTGCAAAAGAAATAGCTAATCTATATAACTTATCTGCAAGAACGGTTGAAGCACGTTTGGCTAATATTACACAAAAGCTCAACTGCAAGACTAAATGCCAGTTATTAGAATGTGTTATCCATTCTCAATTGTTTTATCCAATTTTTATGAGCGAAAGCAGGAAAGCCACAGACAAACCCTGCCAATCGGAGACTTAAAGCACAGTAGAATTACGGTATTGATACTCCCTGACGTCATTTATTAGAATCCGTGATGCTTACTCTTAACATTGTGCCAGCCTTATTGAGGATCTGGACCATTATAAACCAGGGAAATTAAAATGAAAGCAGCTTTAATAACAGGTGCAACACATGGAATCGGTTTGGCTCTTACACGCACTTTACTGAGCCAGGGATGGACTGTTTTTGGTGTAGGCCGCGATCAAAGCAGCCTGGATAAAACAAGCAGCGAATTTGCTACATTCATACCTATTCGTGCTGATTTAACCAAAAACGATGATTTGAAAAGAGTGGCTGATGTTATTAAGGATGCTAGAATCGCCTTAAATATCCTGGTACAAAACGCTGGCATGAAGACACCGCCACGAGACCTGAAAGATCATTCCTGCGAAGCGATAGATGAAGTTATTAGTCTTAATTTGTCAGCACCGATGAAACTTACAGCATTATTGATCCCTTGTATGCGCCCAGAATCGCGTATTTTATATGTTACTTCGCGGGCAGCTACCTTACAGTTAATGCAAAGCTCTACTTATTGTGCAACTAAAGCCGGTTTAGATGAGGTTGCCGGGATTGTCAGACAAGAATTGCGTGAAAAAAATATCGCTGTTGGATCAGTAATTCCTGGTGAAGTAGACACGGGCATACAGAAAACCCTGCGCGAAACTACCGGTTTTCATTTACACAGAATGTTTCAACAAGCCTATGCATCTGGTCAATTAATTCGTCCTGAAATTTGTGCGGATTTTTTAAAATGGCTGTTGTGTGATTTATCCTTTGGAGAATTTAATACGGGAGAGATACATAGCATTTATGATCAAGCACATCACAAGTATTGGTTAACTAATCCAGAAAATTTACCCGCATTTCCATTTGAGGATAAAGCGCACACAACGCCACTTATGTCAAAGCTTTAAACTTGAGCTTCTCGTTCGTTTATATTTTCATAATAATTTATGAAGGCAACATCCCCATATCCAGGCATTGAATTGTGAATTAATACTTAAAAAATATTTCCTTAGTTCGGGATTCAAGACCCCAAAACTTTATTTATGTCTGAATTTTTATACATGGAGAAAATGATGTCAGCGACCTCATCTGAAGTAACAAAATTAACAGAAGAAGATTCCGTCTCCAGCTTGTCTTTATCACACCCTTTAGATCCTTTGACTAGTGATGAAATTAAAAATGCATGCGACTTATTGAAAATAAAACAGAAATTAAATGAGAACTATCGTTTTGCAATAGTGATGACGCATGAGCCTACTCAAGATGAAATATTAAATTTAAATGAAAAAAACGTTCCAGATCGCGCGGCGTTTCTATGCGTGTTTGATTCAAAAACCAATGACACGTTTGAGGCGATAATTAGTCTAACGACACAAGAAGTCCTTAGCTGGAAAATAATCGACGTAAAAAAATCACCTTATGGTCAACCTCCTATCCTTGTGGATGAGTTTAGAAAGTGTGAACGCATCGTTAAAGCTGATTCAGCCTGGCGTGATGCAATGAAACGAAGAGGATTAAATGATGAACAAATTAATAAAATCCAGGTGGATCCATTTTCTGCTGGTCACTTCGGCAATGAAGATGAAAAAGGCAACCGCCTGGTTCGCGCAACCAGTTTTTATCGGGAAAATATAAAAGACAATGCCTATGCGCGGCCCATTGAAGGCATAGTGGCCGTTGTTGATCTCATCAATGAGCGTGTCTTGAAATTAATTGATGATGGCAGAGATACGCCTATTCCAGCAGAAATCATCAATTATGATTCAGCTTCATGGCCCGATAAACGTCAGGGGTTGACGCCACTGGTAATCACACAACCTGAAGGCCCAGGTTTTACGGTAAATGGCTGGGAAGTTAGCTGGCAAAATTGGAAATTACGTATTGGATTTACTCCTCGCGAAGGTTTGATTTTGCATCAGGTCTCTTATCAAGATGGCGATCACGTGCGTCCTGTTATCTATCGGGCAAGTATAACAGACATGCTTGTTCCTTACGGCGATCCTGGTGTAAGCCATAATTTTAAAAGTGCTTTTGATGCAGGTGAATATGGACTTGGTAAATTAGCGGGCCCATTAAAATTGGGCTGTGATTGCAAGGGACTTATTCATTACTTTGATGTGCCTGCCGCGGATGATTTTGGCAAACCCATGGAGATGCCGCATGTCATTTGCATGCACGAAGAAGATGCAGGAACACTTTGGAAGCATAATGATTCATTTCGTGATGGCGTTAATGAAATGCGACGCTCGCGAGAATTAGTCATCAGCTTTTTCCCGACAGTAGGAAACTACGACTATGGTTTTTACTGGCGTTTAGGACAAGATGGCAGCTTAAGATTAGAAGTAAAACTAACGGGTATTGTACAAACCGCCGCTATTTATCCTGATACAGGATACGAATGGGGTAGTAAATTAACACATGAGTTAGCTGCACCATACCATCAACATTTTTTTAATGTGCGCTTACATATGATGGTTGATGGTCAGTATAATTCATTTAGTGAAAGCGAGTTTACTCGCGTTCCAATGAACCCGGATACCAATCCGCTTGGCACGGCATTTGGTCTGACGACACAATATTTTTCGCGTGAAGATGAGGCAATTCGTAATGCAAAAGCAAAGACACATCGCACCTGGAACATATCTAATGCTTCCACTCCAAATCACATTGGTTACCCCACAGCTTATAAGTTAGAAATTCCGCAAGATCCCTTACTGCTTGCTGATGAAAATAGTTATGTTGCAAAACGTGGGGCATTTGCCTTAAATAATGTGTGGGTAACACCTTATGTTTCCAGTGAGAAATATGCCTCTGGTGACTATCCTAATCAAATCGAAGGTGGAAACGGATTGCCAGATTACATCCGGAAAAAAAGAAATATTAGCAATGAACCTTTAGTGGTATGGGTCACATTCGGTCCAACACATGCACCCAGACCTGAAGAGTTTCCCGTCATGCCGGCAGCAACCACGTCTATTTCATTAAAACCATTCGGTTTCTTTGCAAGAAATCCTGCCATGGATTTACCTGGCGAACGAGATGAAAAAAGCATTAAGAGCAATGAACAGTCTTCATATTGTTGTAGCAGTTCAATGCAATGAGAATAGGCACTATACATAGATCGGTAATTTCAATACGATACTCGGGCTTTTATCAATAAAATGGAGTTAATTATGAACAAAAAAGCAGTTGTTGTAGCATCATGCCTCTTGGCAAGCATGCCAGTTTTCTCTAAAGGTTTTTTCAATGAACATGTAATGAAGTCCAATCACTATTCTTTGAAAAAAAACCTGGAAAACGAACTGGATTTTTCAGGCATTTGGGTTGGGAAATGCGATGAATTTCAAGACAAGCTTACTTTAAACATTGTTCAAAACGATAAATATATTGTTTTTAAAACCCTTGCTACCGATGATAATACCGGTAATGAAAATGAAGACGCATTAAAATTTCCTTTTAACAACGTAAAATCAAAAAATATTAGCTCTCCAAACAGTTCAGAACATACCTTAAGCTCAGCATTACCGTCCGGTCCGAACCGTATGGATTTTTCATATTACAGTATGGGCATGGAGGCTGCTGATCAATCTACTTCCAGTTATCGAACCAGTTTTGAATTTTCACTCGTTTTGAAAAAAAATGGCAAACTGGAATTTATCGTAGACCAATATCCAGAAGATATCGTGTGTGTTCTTGATAAACAGGGTTAGCAAACGGAAGCGAGTGTAGCCCGGGCTAAAAACCCACACTAACCGGGCTGCCTCCTGGCAGGGACCTTGTTGTAAAACGCGCTTTCGCCAACAGACCCAATGTAAATCCCTTTCAGATACATCACTCTGAATGCGGAGCCTTGCCAATGCCGATAAGATCAACGAAAGACCAAATTGTAGTCCGGTTAGCGCGATAACGATAACCGGAAATACTGCTTACAGACCATCACCAAACGACAATACACCCCTTTTTATAAAGAAGGGCCTTGGCATATTGCTGGCAATTCGGGTTCAACGCCAAAGTTTTCTTTGATTTCATCTACTGAAAGCGTCTTTCCTCCTCCGCTTGGTCCGCGCCCATTCCACATCAGGTCGATCTTACCAGGTTGTTCCTTAGACCAAGCCCAAATGCCGCTAGAAGCAGGGTGTTTCGGTGTTTCGGGAAAATTGAAACCAATGGCGCCTTTAATCTCTTGTTTTTCCGCCATCGCGCCTGATTGTGCTAATAAATGCGCCGTCCATATATCTCCAGACGGTAATCCTTGCTTTTCAATAAATGCAGCAGCATCAGCATGAGCTGAAAATGTTTGTTTCGAAATGACGATAAGCTGTTTTTCAGTACATGAATGTGGCGCATACGATAAAGATAATTTTTTATCATCATTTGACTTTATTTTGAAGAAGTTGAACCCACATCTTCCAAGAGAAGGTGATTTTTTTTCATCTGAGCTATCCGAAAAGCATCGTGGTGGTAAAGAAGCCATCATTATTCCTTGTTTATACAGGCCAATAGATCCCCCAAAAAAGATATCAGGGTTGAAAAAGACAGTGTTTCAAACCGATCAATTGAGGGGCGAAACACTTCCCCAAGCAATATAACTTTAAAGACAATTGTTGGCTATCACTCCAATGTCCAAAAACCAACAAACCACAGAAGAGGTTTTCTCAGGCTACTGAATAGCATGAATCAAAGCGGGGAAGTAAGAGGGCTATTCTGGTCGTGGATACCAGGAATGAGAAGCGGAATTTTCAAATGTTTGTCCTTGGTTAAGGACATATAACTTATTGGATTTGATATAATGTTCTGAATTCAGATTATACCAATTCAACTTTCTATCCAAGATAAGTTTTATGCAAAGCTTTACATAACCCTAATTGTGGAAAGTAAGTGATTATGTAAAGTTATTTAAAAAAACCAGTTAAATCAGTGATCATATTCATGATTGCTTTACATAATATTTTAAAAGTCGGGTTAGACTTTCTAAAAAAACTTATAAATCAGCTGATTTACCTGATTATCGAGCATTAAACGTTTTGCTTGTCAGTATATTTGGCTTTTGGCACCCCAGGGGACGTGCTCCGATTAAAATTGCCCAAATTGTGTTATTTCCAGAGGAGCACGCCCCCTCAGCATTCTTGTAATGATAAGTTTCGCACTGAGTATCTTTGCACTCGGCTTTTCAGCCTGCAGGATCACCATTAGTCCTTTGCAGCCAGGGCTGCACCTATTCCGCTTAACTGTTTTGGATGAAAATCGTAATGTCGGGCGATGCACCCGACCTACGCTTGCCAGGCAGGATTAGCGATGATTTGATTTCGTATTTACTCCGTTTCTGTAATTTAACCCGCTATCATCCCAGCAGTTTGAAGTATAAAGAACTGGCTCAACACAAGGAAAAAAACTAGAATCGGTGAGCTTCCAGCTCTGCTATTATCAAATAAAGAGGGCGTTATGTTTAAAAATAAAGATGTTAAAAAAAATCACGGAATTTCAATGGATTTTAAAAAAACCGCCTCTGTAATCTCAATAATATCCTTACTAGATGGAAAAAAATTGTTTCTTGAACAATCTTGCTTGTTAGGAAAAGGATCGTTTGGCAAAGTTTATTCTATAAAAATCAATGGGGTAGAATCCAATCTTGTTTGCAAAAAAATTAATCTGCGACCCTCTCGTCACAACAAACGAAATTACAAATTTTTTGAAGCGATTAATGAGATTTATGGATTATACACTTGTGGATATTTAGTGGGTTATGAATTAAAAAATGACGTACTTTACATTGTAATGAAGAAAATGGAAGGAAGCGTATTGGATGATGCTATTAAAGAGAAAAGTGATTTAGATGTTAAGGAAATTTATTTTGAGGCGTTCAGGCATTTAAAAAAATTTCACAGAAAAATGGGTTACGCACATTTAGATTCCCATCCTGGCAATTTTATGATTAGCTCGCTAAAACCTTATAAAGCAAGACTCATAGATTTTTCAAGAATGCAGCCAGTTTCATTTGGCGGGATTGCGATGGATTATAAAAATCTTATGATGTATTTCCCAATACATTGCTCGCCAATAGAATTCTATCTACGTGAGAAGAAAGAATATTATAAAAAGCATCCTATAGCCGCCATGTCTGACATAGCAAGCTGGTTTCTTCATGCTTTTATATTGGCCGGTATGCTGCCATTATTGTCTGGCGAAGAGATCTGTGCATCTGTAAAAAGGGCCTGTTTTACTTATGGAGCAGCAAAAGCTTTCAATGTTACCAGAAGTATGATGCCGAATTTTTTATTACCCATGTTCTCGCCTATTATTTTTTTAATCATTAATGAGCTGTGGAAAAATGGGCTGGCATTGCTGATTAATCAAGAAGTGAGCATCTTTAATCCATGGGTATGGATAAATGTAATGTACCTGTTTGTTGGTCTTTCTTTGGTGTGTAGGTTGTTTATGGAGTTTGCAGATGATTACATTCTTCCAGAGAGATTTATTTTAAAAAAGATGAATATATTCTTTAACCAACTACATCCACTCAAAGAAAATATACTTTTAAAGGCGAAAGAAATCTCAGAAGCAGAACGATTTTTACCTATTTCTTATGCAAAAAGAACGGGGAGGTTTTTTACAATAGAACAACATAACGATTCGCCTTGTTTATCTACCGAGCAGCATAGGGACTTATACCCATCAATATCTTAAAAGGAGATCAATTCGCGGAGGCATTTCTGAAGATATACCCAACAATCGGATACCTGTACTTTTTGGAAATTCAGGCGGTTTGAGCCTGCATAACCAAGTCAGGTAAAATAATATTTTAAAAGTCGGGTTAGACTTTCTACAAAACCTTATAAATCAGCTGATTTACCTGATTATCGAGCATTAAACAGTTTGCTTGTCAGTATATTTGGCTTTTGGTATTCTCGCTGTAAATTGTGATACCCCTGAAATAATCAATGAAGTTATTTACGCGGTTCATTTTCTTAATATATTTAGGACTAAGTTCTATGCTACACGCAGCTAAACCTATTTCTTACACCGTATTGCTTGCAGACAAAGATGGCAACTCTTATTTTAAGGTAGCATATAAAGAGTTAAATCCTTCTGAAGTAGGTTTTACCAGCCAAATGCTCTCTACGCACAATGTTTTTTTTGGCAAGGGTCCTGATAAAGAGCTAGATTGGCATAATCCTGCTCAAAAGTTATTTATTATTGTTTTATCTGGAGTTATGCAAATTGAAACCAGCAGCGGTGAAATCAAAAATTTTGGTCCAGGTGAAATATTGTTAGCAGAGGATCTAACTGGTAAAGGTCATAAAACACGTAGTCTTAACGGGGAATCAGTAAATTATCTTGCAATACCACTAATAAAATAAAAAGTAATTCCCCATCACTATTAAGACTTGCATGAGGAATTACCAAAATCCTCTATAGTGACTGCAACCATGGCAGCAACGATTTATTTTCTTTCCATGAAGGCATTTTTGGTGTTGGTGCCATACTGATTTTCTCAATTGCTGCTCTCTTTATTTCAAGGACGCGCCGCAGGGGACGTGCTCCTCTGGGACGGGTACATCCCTTTCGATATCCTTGTCATCCAGATCGGTTTCAGTACGATAAATCCCCAGATAAGATACTGATGAAAAAGAATCTCGACCGTGTTCAGATGACTGGTCCCTTTTCCCTTCAGAACGATCCCAAGTGATCGCAGCAATATTTCTCCGCCAGGTTATTATCTATTCCGAGGTTGACCATTGATACCAGACATTGCTGGAAATCTGATGAAACCAGATGAAATCAATACCCCTGTCAGTACCAATACCCCACCAAGGATTTGCATGTTTGATATATGACCGCCCCCAACCAGGGATATTATGACGGTAAATACAGGTACCAGATTGAAAAATATAGATGTATTACTTGCGCCCAAATGTTCAATTCCGTAATTCCAGAATAAATAGGCTAAAACCGAGCCAAAAATTGCCATATAAAGAAGTGCCGCATAGACCTGCCAGTCTTGATTCAAAATTTCGGAAGCCGTGATTGAATTTATAGAGAAAAACAACAAAATAATTGTTCCAATACCCATCGTTACAGCCGTTGTAATAAGTGGGGAGCTGTTTTTTACAAAGCGTCTGGCAAGAACGCCATAGAGAGCCCAACATATATTTGCACACAATATTATCAAATCACCAAAAGATATTTTAACCTGGGATAACATGCTTATAGATCCATTTGAAATTACAATAACAACCCCAATCAAACTAAAGATCATTCCTGCTTTTTGATTGGCCTGAATTGTATTTTTCAAAATAATTGCTGCCAGTAAAAGAGTAACGATCGGATTGGTTGCCATGATAAGAGCCCCATTTACAGGAGAGGTGTATTTTAATCCCCAGAAAAACAAGCCATTAAACCCTGCGACGCCAATAACTCCTAAAACGGTAAACGCCAGAATATTTTTCTTGACTACAGACATAATGTCGGATTCTTTCCATAAAACAAGAAAGGTAATCAATAGTGTTGCAATTGAAAATCTTACAGAGGCTGCTACTGAGGGTGGCATGTAGCCGACAACAAATTTTCCAGCATTAAAATTTGCCCCCCAAAATAAAGCAGATAAGGTTACAAGAACGGTTGGAAGTACTTTAGACATAATAAAATCCTTGAGTTATTTTTTATTGTTCAAATATTCTGTTGGGTTGGATTACTTCATTTTCCTGCGGCCTGTTTTCAATAAGATCTGACCATGCATTTAAAGCCTCCTTTCGTTGAGGCAGCATTTCATTTTTATTGTATATAGCCATGCTCTTCGGCATTTCTCAATCACCACTGAATCAACATGCAACGATTCACCAGACTGTTCAAGGAGGAATGCCGGCTCGTGATTATATTCTGATTGCAGCTCCTGGCATAGCTCGGTCGGAGAAAATATTCTGGCTGTCAGCGCCTGTAATGACGTATTCCGATTCGCTGTATGCCCAGTGTTTACTCAATACCTTTTTTTCCAGTTCTGTCAGGATATCAGACGCTTTCTAAAAATAAATCTTCACACAATGCTCTGTTCACCACACGGATATCTCGGTAGAATCATTCTAAATTGAAAGGGATATACGACCATATGGATGCGGTTAAGAAATTAAAATCATGTAATACCCACACAGGATTGTTACTTGGCTGCCTTATGCTGACAGGCAACCTTGCCGGGGCACAAACCAATCATTGGACTGAACAAAACAGGCATTATGTTTTTGGCTTTGATTTAGGAACTACTTACAGCAACTATCCTCATGGTGCTGTTTCTTTTCCTCTGGGCTACAGTACATTCACTTATTCAGCGGCACACCATACCGGCCACCCCACGCGTTTGGGGGCCTCTGTGCGAAAACGCTTTGATTGGCTCTCTGTTAACGAAATACAACTTGGCTTTAGTTACCATTATATTACTAAGGCTTTAGTTTCTGGTGATTTAGCCCAGGGCATAGCGCCTCCTTTTTCTCAATTTAATTATGGTTATAACTACACCAGCTCTCAATTGACTGCTGATGCAAAAATAATGCGTCACTGGCATAAATCATTTTATCCCTATGTCATTGCAAGTGTTGGCACAGCCTGGAACAGAGCATTTAAATATGTTACCTCTGTACCTGATTTTTTAACGCGGACCCCCTATTACCAAAACAAAGATAAAGCTTCTCTAAGTTACACTGTTGGCGGAGGTATTGATGTCTTAAAATCGGATGATTTTACTATAGGTCTGGGCTATCGCTTTTCAGACTTAGGCACCATAGGCCTTGGAAATGGACATATAGGCAACATAGAAACACCCAGTCAACTAAAACTATCCCCAGTTTATGTGAATACCTTGCTCATAGAGGTAAACTATTTTTTTTAAATCGTAACCGTATGGATACACTATGATCAATATGCTGAATTTAAAGAGCCTTGTGTTGATTGGAGGAATTATTCTTTCGCTCAGCACCAGTACTTTGTCTGCACTTGCGGCATCTACCAGTGCTCAATTCGCTTTACCCTTTACTATTGTTGCAAAGAAAAACACCATTCTCCCCTCTCAAGTGGCCATAGGAAGTACAGTTCATGCTATTTACCAGATTACTAATAACAATCCTGTTAAGGCGGTGAATGCCTCGATAGTTTCTCTTCCACCTCATACCTCTATCAATCCAACAGGCTGCGGCGCCAACAGCACCTTTACTTTAGCGCCAGATGAAAGCTGTACTTTAACCTTAACCGTTTCACCAGATGGTTTATTAGCAGGTGATGTAATCAGTGGGGCGTATGCACCACAGGTATTAATGGCCTGCTGGGACGATGGAATAAGCTGTGCCGGGGTAGCTAATCCGGCAAATATACTTAATGTCCTGGTTATCCCTCCCCCAACGCCGACCTATCAGTCTTTAATGCAGGACGTATTAATAGATGCTGATTTGTGGGGCAGTTCGCCGGCTATTTTATCGGCTAACTATGGTTTTGAGGGCATTGAAGGTGTACCAGGGTATGAAGCAGCCGTTATTGCTGCCGGAGGAGCATGGCAGAATATTACCACGCCCGGAGCCGCTTATGCTGCCTATACTACCTCACAAACTCCTAATGGTGTTGCCGTTGCATTTGGTTATCCTACGAACCACGCAGACGCAATGCCAATTTGTTTTAGCTGGCCCGTCTTACCCTCAACAGTTAATGCAACAGATTTCCGGCTAACCCTCAATACTGGAGAAGTGGTTCAGCCAGACGTCGCATCTATTGCACCTAATCTCTTATACAACAAACGGAGCTGTGTAGTTATTTTTGGCCATTTTGGTAATCGTCTTGCTCCAGGAACGCCAGGGGCAATTTATCCGACTCAACTCACCGTAGTAGATAACGGTACCACCTTAAAGCTTTATGGCCCTAATGGTCCGGTAAGTGCGGTTGGCCTTTCTATTGCCAGTGGAAATCCCTATGAACCAGGCGGCGGCCCAAAGCTGATTGGGGCAAAACTAAGTACTTATCCTAGAGCGGGACAGTGTGCACCCACGGTATTTAATAATAATTTTCCTAACAGTGGTGAGGCTTTATATCATTCTGATGCCGAGTACAGGTTACGAATTTATACCACTGCAGGGATTTCGCCTGATGGTGTGTCAGCTATTTTGCCTGATGCGTTTAGTGACTATTTTCAAATTGAAGCAACATCAGGTGGTAATCCTTTTCTTCTTACGGATACAAATTACGAATATACGGTGGATGGGGGCAAAATTACAATAATAGGTCTCGCTGATCTTGCTAAAGCAAACACGCCTTTGAATGATGCCTACGTTGCGGACAGAGATAATTACCTGGACATCGTACTTAAGGGGGATGATCTTGCCATGAGGGGAATCAGAGCCGTTATCATCCCGGCTTCTGGCCAGTATAAACCTCTTTATAACCCCGGAGGCCCAGGCAATAATCCTACGCCAGGGGTTACTTATACCTACCCTGGACCTTATTGGCGCCAGCCAGTCACTATAGCCATTGATGATCCGCTAACGGTGACTTTGAATCCTGATAATATCGTCTGCGGCCCTTAATGCGAAGCATGGGGGCGGATTTTTTACGCCGACTGCTCACTAAAACAATGACTATCCGTAAAGATGATAGTCTCAAGTCAAGTTCGTGTTTCATTGCACCCTGATAACAGGACCACAAAAGCGTGGTTGACTTCCGATTTGCGTAACGAGTTTGCGAACAATACAAGTCTGAAAGTTGCTTTTCTATAGTAATGCATTTATCAATTGTTCCAGAATCTAATTTTGTAGGATATAGATCACATTTTGGATTTGACCCCATAGGCCCATTGCCATTAAACAATGCTCTATTTGGATGATCATGAAAAACAATTTGTTCTATTTCAAAATAGACTTGGTTGACACAATCTGCTGGTGGGTGTTTATTCAACCAAGTAGAGTCAGGCATTTGGCAAAGACTTTCAGCGAAAGTTTTTAATGCGCAAACTTTCAACAGGAGCGCCTGTTTTTATATTCTTCAGGACAAGTGAGATTTGTTGATTGTCTGTAGACGTAGACTTTGGAATAATGGCTGAATATACAAAATTATCATGAAGATACAGTTCAATACCTTGAATTTTACCCATTTCATATGGTGGGTTATCAGATAAATAATAACCAAGATCACCAGACCAAACAAATGATATAGTAAGTGGCCTGGCTTCGTGGGAGAAAAGACTTTGTTGATATGATCCCGGAGCTTTACCCAAAACATCCCTTTCTGAAGCACTCATTGATCTATTCTCCATAGAAGCGTCATAACATACGACGGGATCTCGCCAAAAGCTTAATGATTACGATAATAAATTTTTGCGCCAGACCCTAAATCACACACAAACACAACGTGTATATCCAAAGCGGGTCGTTGTATGAAGCTTATGTCCAAGGTGACTTTATTGTCAGGGTTAATGGTGAATTTTACGTGCTGACGCAGCTCTCTGTAAGAATCACCCAGTTTAATCTCATTGACCATTGAGGTAACAATCTCACCATTTTTTTTGATAACGGCCTGGCTGGGTGTAAACGTGCCGAGAGTAATGTCATCCACCAAGGCAAATTCTTGATCGTCAGCATCGCTGGTCGTTTTACATTGTTGCAAGTCGGTGACAATACTGATTTTATCCCCTGTAGAAATCAATTCCTTGACCTTGTCGTAATCAACTACCTGGGTGTTGGCAAGCACGCTGTTTACAAGAAAAAAAAAGCGGTAATATAAGAAATTTTTTCATTTTTATTGTTATTCTTTTCAGTAAATGGCTGCTATTGCAAATGACTCGCTTACCTCATAACAAGTCACACATCCTCTGTTAGAAAGGCAAAAAAAGTTATGGATATCAACAAGCTGTTTGACATACTAAATGGTTTTGTTGAGGGGGGCAAGATCCCTCATTTTTGAATCGTTATCCCAGGATTCAATCACCGACACCGTCGTACCGCAGTCAGTAATGCTTGCGCAGCCAAGACAGATTATATCCCCCTTTTGGAAAATATCTCTACAAAAATAGAATCAATCGTTAAAGAACCGGTCAGTTCTGGCACAGAGTTTTCCTCCGGTCCCTGTCAGGCCGTTTATCCAGGTTTGCATGGAAAAGCAGTATTCAATATCACGAGTTGTCAACAGAACAGAGCCATTTTTCCAGGATCTTGTCGGAATTGGTGATCCACTTGCATCGGAAGCCAAAAATAGCCGATTAAAGAAGATGTATGTGGAAGAGCGTCTTATTATTCGAATTCTCATGTTTAAACCTACAGCCATAAACAGCGAGGATTTTAACTTATTAGTAGAGCTTGCCATGCGGGAAGAAGGCTATTCTCATATAAAATTATATATACTAAATATGATCATATGATACAATATAAGAACAATAACGTTGAGTATCATGATTCTTAGCCATGCATGACAAAAAATTCACCGCGGAAATCGTTAGTGAAACCACGAGAGCGAGACACAAGCTGAAAAAGCTTGAGGAAAAAATATATGACCCTGAGCTTCTTAAAGATGTTGTTGGGACCCTGATGCAAAAAGATATTTCGGAGGCGCATGCATTGTATCCAATTTGCAAAAAAATTCTGGCGTTGGATAAGCTCAGCGACAAGTTGGTGCAATTAACCGCGCTGAAACACCAGCTTTTGCAAGATACGCTGCATCGCCGAGTCTGGATGCGTACAGGCAAGTTAAAACAGTGGATTGAGTCACGTCTTCCGACCTTGACAATGACGTACATATCAAAACAACTGTCACAGGAATACCAAAGGCTGGCTCTTTTTCTGGGGCAAATACAAGAAGCAATGAATTCAGGTGGCAAAGGGTGGCTGGAGCCAGCCATTCCTTGTGATGATGGCGCTGTATACAATGAATACGGAAATCCGATTCTTCTGGCCATCCCCATGGCTAAAGAATTGGAAAAATCCCCTCTATATGATGCTGCCATGACAACTTATGTTCCGATCGAGATTCAAAAACAACGAACCTCTTTTTTGACTACTTTTTCGGTATTCCATCAGGCCGCCAACCAGATGAAAGAAAAAAATCCAGCCGGGGCTCAACGAGAAATTGAAAAGTTGATGAAAATCTCATAGTTGGAGCTTGAAGTTCGCGCGAGTCGAGAAAGTAGAACGCATTGCTGCGAGCCTGGCGTGCTTTAATTTCCGTTTTAGGAAACAAAATATTATTTTCCCGATTTATCATCAAATTACGAGAAAATAGCATACCAAAATCTGTAGGATACGCTCGCGTCAGTACGAATGACCAGGATGTTCAATTGCAACTCAACGCACTCGAAACAGCAGGTTGCGCAAAAAACAAAACATTTATCGATAAGATTTCTGGGGTACGTACTGAGCGGCCTGGATTAGACAAATGTATAGCAGAATTGGAAGCCGGTGACACTTTATTGGTGTGGCGATTAGACCGATTGAGTCGCTCAATGGCGCATTTAGTTACTTTAGTTGAAGATTTAGGAAAAAAAGGCATTGGATTTCGATCGCTCTGCGGTGGTGCTATTGATACAACTACCGCTTCAGGAGAGCTGATTTTTAATGTTTTTTCTTCTCTAGCTCAATTTGAACGCCGCTTAATTCAGGAAAGGACAAAGGCTGGATTAGAGGCGGCAAGGTCTACCGCCCTGAGTCATACGACGCATGATAGCCCAGCAGAAGTGGAGGACTGGGTAGGCGCGGAAGTCACCATGGCGGTCGATCACAGCGAGCGCCTTGCATCACAATCGTTTTCGCCCGCCAGTTCGTCAAGTCCTGTCTCATCAAGCTCTGATACCCCTCCAGTTAAAGAAAGATTAAAGAAGTTAAATTCAGGTGAAACAGAGGCAGACAAACCCGATAATAATCATTCTGGCCCAGGTTTTTAGCCATAGGTGATCTGTTTAGGGACGTGCTCCGATTACAATTGCCCAAATTGTGTTATTTTCAGAGGAGCACGTCCCCTCAGCATTGTTGCTGGATGAAAGTGGATATCATCTTGATTCCAATGAAAAACATTCCGTATAATCTTTTTTCTTAAACGGAAAAAAGGGAACGAAGGGAATGATGAAAAAAATTCAATTGACGGCGCTGGGTCTTGGTTTCTGCGCGGGGTGCTTTGCCGGTGATATGGGGATTGCGCCCGATGTCAGTGGCTTTTATTTAGAAGCCATGCTTGATTACAATAACTACCACTTTGACAGAGCGTATACCGCGTCTTTCTTTGGCCCGGAGGAAATCAGAGCACCCAGTGCGCAGATAAGCGACCGACTGGGATACAGCCTTGGTGCCGGATATCGTTTTAACAACTATATTCGAACCGCCTTTACTTTTCAGGCACGTCCAAGTGTACGCTACTCGGTTGTAGATAATGGTCCTGAACGGACAAACGGCGACTTTGACAGCTATGCCTATATGATGAATGCCTATTTGTCGCACCCCTCACTGTCAAGAGAAAACTTTACTCCTTATATTATGGGAGGGCTTGGGGTAGCGCAGAATAAGACGTCCAATATTTACTGGCCACTTGCCGTACAGACTGAGTTTTCAGATAGAACCTCCCAGTTTGCCTGGCAGGCAGGGATTGGTGGGCTTTACGCATTCAATCCGCACTGGATGATTGATCTTAACTATCATTTTGTCTCGCTCGGCGAAGTGAAAAACTCCGGTCAATACGATGCGATTGCCTCGAATGGCGTGCCGGCAAACGGGGCTCCCACTCGCTTTAACCGGGTTTACAGTAATCAGTTTGAGCTTGGGATTATTTATCAATTTGGTGTGGCAATGTAATTGTAAACGCAGGTCGGACGAAGCGCCCGACCTGCGTTTTCTAATAGACTCCAGACCACTGTGCCACCGCTTCAATTTCATTGTTCTGCATCAATAAAACGAGGTGATCTGTACAAGAAAAATTTTGATTGGATGACTGCCATACCCCACAACCTGCCAGATGTTTCCATTGAGCAGGGCTTAATACTGCAAAACTTGAATAAGTCTTTTTTAAATAGGCCTCAACCCCAGAAAGCTCTCCGAATGACTGACTGCTTCCTTCCGGTTATAAGAGACGTGCGCCGATTAAAATTGCCCAAATTGTGTAATTTCCTGAGGAGCACGTCCCCAGTAGAGCACTTTAGCTCTTAATCATCACTTCGAGTTTGATAAACAAGAAATATGTCCTAAAATAAATCAACGGCGTTATTTATTACGCGAATCAATCAAATCAATTATCAGGGCAGTAACTATAATGAAAGAACCATTCGAAACAGGTGCATCCTCAAGCAGTTCCAGCTCAGAATGGTTTCTGACAGGCAATTTATTTTTAAATACCCATTTTTTCAAGCGTGGAATAGTGTTGGTATCTCCGGATGAAGAGCATCAAAGCCATGTATCCGATGAAAGAAAAAGTTTCATGATAAATGATCGGGAGTTCATGTTTCACACGCTGAGTAAATCTAAAAAATCTTTATATCAACCCGAAACCCGTGGGATAAAAAAAGCTCAATCTCTTATGCACATGCTGACAGACTTCGCCAGCGACCGGATTGATATACGCTCGCCTGATTTGCGTGTATTGTTCAACAGGCGCAGGCGTGAGGAGGTATTCCTGCCCCTGTTATTTAATAGCAAAGGTAATGAGACAGGACTTTATCTATACCCATGGATTACTAAATCCAGCCTCCCCACCTCGTTCGCGGGTTTCAATCGATTCGTAACCGCTGGCTGCATGTTCGGGGCGACCATAAAAGGGATCACGCAAGACGGTGAGTCCGTAGAATTAATTAATCATCGATTACACTTAAAGCCAGGGCAACGAATTGAATCCGTAGCTTCTGGCACAGAAACAGATAACCCATATGAGGACGTATTATTTAGTGAATTCGAAAAAAACTGTCTATTAATGAGTTCTTTTGCTCACTCTGACCAGTCCACGAGTCTGCTTTACCATCTCCCTGCCATTGACTATATTTTATTCGGACTTAAGCTGTTTATTCATCAGCAAATGAGCTACGCTGCATTAGACCAGTTTGTTTGCGCCATTTTAATACAAAAGGAATTGCATCAAAAAAGGTTAGGCAAACTGTGCCAGTTACAAAATATTGAAGTAACATTTGATTCGCCCTTTTTCAACTTATTGCCATATATTGACACAGATAACCCCACCCAGTTTATCTTTAACCAACTGGGAATTGATATATTGATTGATGCGCACAGAGACTGCCCTAATGAAGCAGAGTTTCAATTCACCGCATCCTGCATTTCAAGGCTGTGTGCCAGCGAACATAATATGATTCATAAGCAGATATGGCAGGACTTTATTAACACTGAACCACAAAAACCCAAAACCATCGAAGAACTATTTAAAACGGGTAATGCCATCATGATAGCAACGGCATCCAATGGGCAGGATGATTACAAGGTCTGCTCTATACTCCCCTTATCTGAAAAGCAAATTCAGCTGAAATACGAACAATGCCGCACTAATTATAACGCCCTTGTTCCTGCAGGACACAAGCCTTGCCCTGCCATTATGAATTTAACCACTTTTGAGCCGGTTATTACCTACTCCCCCACTACTAATGGCCTGTTATTTTATTTTGCCTGTTACCTTGACTCATTATCTTCACTGATAACGGAAAAGAAAATCGTTCATTATGCATCACGAAATCTGGGATTATTCGCTGAAAAGTCAAAAAAATCAGAATCCGATGCAGGATCAAGTTCAAGCTCCACATTAGAACCCATTGACCTACAGGAAATTTTCCGTGTCCAACTAATTAAATAAACCGCTAAACTTAAAAAAGAGATGCCCAATAATATAAGGTTACGACGCATGAAATCAAAGGGACCTGGTGATAAAACAAAGTCATTATTAACCGACATGGCGTTGCTATCAAGCATTGAAAACGGTAGCCTCACAACAGAAAATATGCTGGAACACATCATTTATTACTACGAAAACATCATTGGCTGCATGCCCGGCAACGTCTACTGGCTGGACAGGAATGGAATAGCAACGGGCTGTAACAAAAATGTTTTGGATATGTTTGGGTTGAAATCCATTGACGATTTTAAAGGCTTAAGTTTTGAGGCAATGGGAAAATTGGGGCACTGGCCTCAACTGGCGATTCAGACATTCAAAAGGGACACCATGGAGGTCATCCGTACTGGACGCCCCAGATTAAATATAGAAGAGCCCCCTATTCAGCACATCGATGGAAGAACTATTCATTTCTTAACTCATCGCGTTCCCTTATTTAATAAAAAACATGGCGTTGTTGGTATGGTTGGTATCTCTATTGATATAACCGAGCGTAAGCAGCTGGAATCCGCGTTGAAGGAAAGCAGGGACATGGCGGAAGCCGCGAATCAGGCGAAAACAGAGTTTTTAGCAAATATGCGCCACGATATCCGCACTCCTTTGTCTGGTATTGTGGGCTTTTCTGAGATTTTAAAAATGGAGTCAAAGGAGCCTCGCATCAGGGAATACGCTGATAATCTGATAGCATCAAGTCATGCTCTGCTGGATTTGATGGACGAGGTCCTCGAGGCTGTGCGTGTAAGCTCCGGTGAAATACCGGTTCTGAAAAGAAAATTCAATTTAAGCAAAACCTTTAATGACATTATGGCTTTGTATGCTGCAAAATCTCACGAAAAAAATATTGACCTGACACTGACTCTGGATCCTGCATTACCACGTTTTGTAATTGGCGATAAAATCAGGCTGCACCGTATAACACTGGAACTGGTCGGCAATGCGCTTAATTTTACGGATATGGGTTCTGTCACAGTTAAAATTGAATTGGCGAAACGTGAAAATCTTCAACTGGTTATCAAAATGGTGATAACGGATACTGGTATGGGCATACCCAAAGACAAACAACAGGAAATTTATCTCCAGTTCAAACGGCTGACCCCATCCTATCAAGGTATATACAAAGGAGCCGGACTGGGATTGTTTGTCGTGAAGCAATTTATTGATGAAATCGGTGGCGAAATTTACGTGAGCAGCGAACCCCAAAAAGGAACCTGCTTTACCTGTCTCATCCCCTTGCAGGAATCTCTGCTTGATGACAGTTCAGGCGTGGATAGCGATGAAGAACTGAAAATAGATAAATCATGGATGACGCCAATTAAACAACAGGCCGCCCTTTCGAGTCTGGACGAACCAAATCCGGATTCATCATCAAGAATACTTGTCGTAGAAGACAATGGCATTGCCCAGATGGCTGCAAAAACATTACTATCAGCGATGTCCTGCCATGTTGATGTAGCCGCAAATGGTATGGATGCTCTGGCCTTATGCAGGAAAAACAAATACGATTTGATTTTCATGGACATTGGCCTTGGGGAGGGTTTGGATGGGTATGAGGTAACGCATCATCTGCGTGGCATGCCAGAGACCAGCGAGATCCCCGTTATTGCCCTGACAGCTCATGGTGGCGATGAAAACAAACAGCGTTGCATTGAAGCTGGCATGGATGCAGTCTTAACCAAGCCGCTGACCAGGGCGCATGCCGCCGACATGCTCGCAAACTTTATTCCAGCAAGACGGGCAGCACCACCAGTTGAAAAACAGACCCCATGGCGCGACTTGCCTGACAGCGACGCAGAACTGTTTCAGCTCGGCCAGTTTGCTCTTCTTGATACCGGGCAGGCTTTGCAAAACTGTGGCGACCAGGCCATGGTGATTGAATTATTAACCATGATGCTGAACACAGAAATGCCGAAAGATTTAACCGCCATGAAACAGGCCTATGCAGACAGGAATTACGAGACCGTTGAAAAACTGGCTCATAAAATCAAGGGAGGCGCGGTTTATATCGGAACAACCCGTATGAAATACGCCTGCCAGTACGTTGAACGGTACTGGAAAACAGGTGAGCGTGAATTATTTGATGCCCTGTATCACCAGGCCCTTTCAGTTATTGATGAAACCTGCCTGCACATTAAAGTCTGGCTGGAGAAACAATAGACAGTAAGCGTAGGTTGGGCCTCGGCCCAACAACGAAGCTCGCGAGACACTCCATTGTTGAGCCAACACCAACATGCCTGAAAAACGGCCCCGTAGCCACTATGGCTGGTTTGCAAAGGGAATTATCACCTCTCTTGTTTCTTCTTCACCGGTATAGTTTCTTCTGCTGTTTTCGCCTGGACGAAAAAGAAAGCATGGTTTGCTGAAATTGACGTTAAATGGGCGTTCCTTTTTATAAAAACGCGTTGTCATTGTGTCTATTCTGCAATTCCTCTCTTCGGAAAAGTCTATTTTAGTATTGCACTCTTCACCTTTTATATCACTCTGCAATAACATTTTTATGCTCTCTCCCCTTACATATTCTTCGGGTACGTTTTCCGCACGAAGCCAGACGCGCAAGGGATGTACCGGTTGCGTTAAATTATAAAGCGCTCGCGGTATCAGGGTTATTAATCTTACAGGGAGGGTTAGTAATTCCAAAAAAAAAGCCGGAATAAATTCCAGGTTCTGCCTAAAGGTGCGATCGGAAGGCCAGCCCTCGTAATAAAGAGTATTAATGATTAAAGGCGACAGGCAATCCATGGCGGCATGTTTCATGGAATCCGTTCTTGTGGGGATAATAAGCATCTGCCAGCCAGGTACATCAGGTCCGGTTCGATTACAAAAGGTCTTTAGATCATCGTATTCAGGCCGGTCAAGCGTTTTTTTCCATAGCGTATTGTTCTCATGATCAAGAATTTTAACTTTCATGCCTTCGTTCCTTCGTTTTTAGTTATTAAATTTTTTAAGCAACAAGCGCCCTACTTACGCTTGCTGATAAACCACAACAGCCTGACTGCTCAGGTTTTATCATATTAAAATCCTTTTGTAACTACCCAGGTACGTCATCCAGAGCGTAGCGAAGGATCTCAAATGGTTTAGCATTGAACCAAAATCAGGAGATCCTTCACTACGTTCAGGATGACGTGGGTTCATTATGTTGGCGAAGTGTCCAACCTTATTTTTTCAGTGAAATTTTAAAAGTCAGACATATCAATAAATGAACCCCGATTAAAATAAGAAATAACATATAAAACGTTTCAGTTTGTGCAAAAAAAGAGAGGGGATCAATGCGCATCATCAGGCTGGTAAATATAAGAAAGAATACAATAGTAAGCGAATAAAAAAAGGTGTATTTACTGTGATTATTCAACATCATGGAAACAAAAGAAAAAACAAAGGCAAATAACATTCCAAAAATCGTGATTAAATACAAAGATATGGGCCACAAGGCATGATCGTCACTGTTATTATAATGTAACAGTAAAGATAAAAGTTGACCTGAAATAAAACTAAAACTAATTAAGAAAAAATCCCGATTAAATCCTTCTCGTTTTGTTAAGGAGCCATCAGGCTTGTTACATACAGGCCTCATTTTAAAAGACCAATACACGAAAGAAGCGATCAAAGGAAGGCTGAAGTATATATATTCCCACGAAAACCGATATGAAAAATATTCCATGGTGGCTAAAAGGGCTAAATAGATGATCACAAGAGCCGCGGAATAAATATTGAATTGATACACGTTAATTCTCTGATTTTGGATAGACATTGCCGAGATTACATGTCAATGAATGCCGGATCAACAAATGATATTTATTCTGACGAAGTAAGGTCTGGTTTTCGGGCTGACGATATGGTCTGTATAGAGAGATGGCGCTCCTGAACGAGCACCATCTTTAAGGAGTTTTTATTTAGGCAGTAATACCTTGTCTACGACGTGAATAACACCGTTTGAAGCCTTTACATCAGCTTTGATAACTTCAGCATTATTGACGTATACTTTACCATCCTTCACGGTAATATCAACGTCCTGGCCGCTCAGTGTTTTGACCATACCTGGTTTAATTTGATCCGAGGTAACGTCACCACTGACCACATGGTAAAGTAATACCGCCTTAAGCTTTTCTGGATTAGCAAGGAGCGCGTCCAGATCTGCTTTGGGTATGGCTGCAAATGCCTCATTCGTTGGAGCAAAAACGGTAAAAGGACCATTACCCTGTAAAGCCGTAACCAAATCAGCTTTTTGCAACAACGATACGAGGGTTGAAAAGTCCTTATTTCCGACAGCGATATCTACTATCGTATTACCTGCATTTGCTGCCATGCTAAACAGGGAAAATACAGCCACTAAAAAAAATTTTCTAAAAGCATTCATTTCATCATCCTTATAAAATTGCACCGTTAAGAGCATAGACCATGATTTAAATTTATGCAATTTAATACACAATACCTAATCACAAATACGTTTCATTAACTACACTATAAGAAACCTGAAATTATTTTCAGGAAGATAGCTAAAATCCTGGTTGTTAAGGAGTTAAAAATGAACCTGTCCCGTGAGGAATTAATCCATGAAGCTCAAACCAAATCAATAGCCATTGCCTTCATTTACTCACCCAATGAATTAAACAAATATATTGTTGAAATAGTATCTAAAAATTCAGATCGATATATTCGAAAGGATGATCATTTATGCCACTTCCTTTCCGTTAAAGACGCTGTCTATAATGCGCAGCGATATGGAGCCACTGAGTTTTTCCTTTGTGTAGATAACACCTATGATGAATGCTGCTCGACAGAATCGAGACAGCATTTTGATTTCATTCCAATTCAGTCAAAAATAAAAACTTATAAAAATTAAAGGTAACTCCCAAGGTTGTGGATAAGATTGGTTTTAAGGTAACCAATACGTACTCACGTCATCCTGAACGAAGTGAAGGATCTCCTGAATCTGGCTCGGTTCCGGGCAGTTTGAGATCCTTCGCTACGCTCAGGATGACGTACCTGGGGAGTTACAATTAAAGAATGCCCAGGCTTTCAGGCGTCGCGCTGTCCGACATATCAGGTTGGACACAAACCTGATTAAACACCGCTGTCAGCATGCGCAACTCATCTGCTGGAGTATACTGTTCCGGATTGATACCATGGTGTCGTAAGTCGATTGAAAACAATTTAAGTCTGCACGCGGTCTTTGAAGGCTTTATCTTTCTTGATGTCTCAAAATCGATTAAAAAAAGCTCACCATTTGCGTTCAGAAGAAAGTTTTGCAGGCTGATATCGCCATGAACATATCCCTCTCTGTGCAGGGACTTCACTAAATTGGCGGCTTTTTCCCTTATCACGTCCCATTGCTCCGTACCATGCAGATGCGTTAATTCACTCAAGGGGCGGCCTAAAAACGGCATGATTATTTCCACATAATCCGTTGTATTTTCAATCCTAATCGTCTTTTTGTTGATAAGTTTGAACAGGGCTTCCTCTTTTGCTGTCTCCTGCAATTCATCCCATAAATTTTTTCTCAATGTCTTTATCTTGTGTACCTTGTCAGTGCCTGTATTGTGAAATACGAGATGTTGTCGTTCATCATCTTTTTTTAATACGGTATTGGACCGGGATCTGGTTATTTTTACAACTAGTTTTTTCCAATCAAAATGAAGTTTTTCTGAGGAATTATTCGCCAAAAGGCTTTCAACAAAAGGATGCGTTATCGATTCATCAGAAAACTTCAGACTATCTTCCCTGATAGGAGTGTTTTTCACAACCTGCATGATCCCGCTAATCACTTCCGGAGAAATGCCTGCTTTTTGCATGGCCAGGTGAATCGTAGTCGATTGTTTATACAATGGTTTATTGCAGCGGCGATAGCCACCTTCCGTTTTAATTGAGACCAAATATAACGTTCCATTGGAATAAGAAAAACGGAAAGATTTGTATCCCTCAAAAAAACGCTGTAACTGTGCATCAATCGTGACTTGTCTTTTAATCAATTCAATAGCACGCTCATAAGCAGTTGACGATGAGGAAGATGAAACTGTACTCACAGAGGGCCCGCAGATGGAATGGAGCAACGGGAGTAGTGTTAATTTATGCTGTTGATAAATCGCCGCGATTATTTGATCAAATTCTGTAAAATACTCTGGTTCCAGTGGCGAATGTAACAGTGCGCTTAAAAAACTGATTTGTTCAGGCTCAGGATTCCGCAAACAGCGTTCAACAAGCTTGGTCAATATTACTTTGAAGGGTGTGTTTTCAGCATTGGGAATGTAAACAGTACGGTACCAGTCAATAAAGGCAGCCCATGAATGAGAACGCAGTACTGCGAACTGGGGATCAATCTCCATCATACGCTGAAAAAAGCTGTAATATTGGGGCGCTTTGTAATGCTCAACGGAGGGCAGCGCGTCAACGGGATAATCTTTGTTGGAGAGTAAATTCAGGCAATGCGCAAGTGGGGCAATGATTTCGTGCAGGCTATGCAACCCACTTCCTGCAATGTATCCAATCCCATTGGTACAATAGATTATTTGCTCATCATAAGTCAGCGCATTTGTTGCTATCATAAGGCCCGCGAGCAGCGAGATGGTTCCGGAGTAGCTGGATATAAATGGCGTTTCGTGGCGCACAAAAGCCGCTACCAATGTGGAGGAGGAATAACGTGCCGGGCATTGCGTCCAATCTACCCACGGAGCATGCAAGTCGAGTGAGGGTAATTTTGCCTGCATTGCTGGAACCTTACAGCGCATAACACCAAGGGTGTTGGTTTTTACCGTTGCATCCGGCTCGCCCCTGCCACGATCAGGCTCAAAAAAATAAAAATCCTTCTTATACATCATGGTGTCGCTGACAAACTGGCGGCATTCATTACCCGTATCATCGGGCAAACGCATCTGCCTTAAAAACTCTGACATATCAACAGGATTGTGATTCTGGTTATATTCCTCAAGAATCCTGCCAGACACAGGATTGCTGCTTTCATCGATAGCATCGTCGGAGGCGATCAGGGGTATTTTTCTTTGCACACAATAGGCAAACTGAGTATGAATGGCCATGACTTCATAATGCCGGGTATGCGGGGATTTTAAGCGATTTATGGTTAAATTAATGATATGCCTGGCTTGCGTCAGATTTAATTCCAGGGCTTCAGGAGAGATTTTTTCATCTTGTGGAAGCCCGGCATTAACATCCTCTAAATAAAATAAGCCAGGGTAGGCAGTGTCACCAGTAGCGGCACTCAATTCGAAAACCACATGAAAGGCAAATCGAAGAAAATAGCACGTAACATTGCTGGTATCCTCCAGGGAAAGTCTGTCCTGATAATATTCCAGTGTTGTCAGCAAAACCTTACTGACTTTATTGCGGACATCAACCATCCTGTCGGTAGGATTTAAAAACAGATTCGCACTGATGAATGTTTCACTTCCACCAATAAGCGGGTGTTCATTAATAACTTTACAGGGCAAGACGCCAAAAAGAGAGCGCTCGACAATATCAAGTGTAGGCTGCATCCATTGCCGAAGAGCGGGACTGCCTGTTTCATGGATGATTGTCAGCAGTTTTTCCCTGCTATCGTGTTGTTCGATGGATTTCTGCAGCGCTTCAATGAGGGGTAATTTTTCGGCTTCAGCAAAGGTGGAATCTGAGGCTCTTACCAACAAGGCCATTTTGGCTTCGGTCAGCGTATCAAAATATACTTGCCTGCGATATTCATACATAGTTACTATCCATTTTGCAAAAACTGCTTAATTAAAGACTACGAATTGTATCACATGGCCATAATATGGACAATAATTCATATAGAAGATAGTTGTAGAAGCTAGTGCCTTATCAATATTCAATCCTGGGGTAGGGTGGGC
>NZ_JBNVZR010000027.1:0-31037 GCF_052527415.1 Legionella navarrensis
TCGTCTCAACTGATTAACTTCAGTTCAAATTAAGATGGGACAGCCCTGTACGTGGCTGCCTGTGCTCTTGAATCGCATCTGCGTAGGTGATATTTTATAACCCCTTGATAATAGCGCTTTTTATGACCAGTTCCAGTCAAGGAGAACTGATTGAAATTAAAACACCTGCACCTGGCCCTGATGTCCTTGCTGCTTCCCATACCCGCTTTTTCATTAGGCATGGGTGATATAAAGGTTGACTCCTTACTTAATCAGCCGTTTCACGCAGAAATTCCCTTGATTGATGTTGGTGGGGTTTCCCTGACCAATATTAAGGTTAATATCGCATCAATTGAAAACTTTGAGCGCGTTGGCCTGCGTCGTACAGAAGTCCTTGATTTACTCAGGCTTACGATTAAAACAAATGCGCATGGGCAGCCTGTTATTGACATCCGCTCTACCGAGCGAATTGATGACCCCTGCGTGCAGATGGTTATCGATATAGCCTGGGCGAATGGTCAGCTTTACCGTGCCTACACCGTATTGCTGGATCCACCAGATTATACGTTGTTGCGATCCATAAAGCACAATGCACCCAGAGCCATCGATCAGCAGATTGGTGCGATTGACAAGCCGGTTTCCACCTCGACCGTTGAGCAGGTTGCAACAGGCGGTTTCTCTCGAGGGCAGACAAGCTATGGCCCAACCCTGGCAAATGAAGGGATATGGCAGATAGCACAGCGCTATTCAACGCCCGATACAACCCTGCCGCAGATCATTCTGGCCATCGTAGGCACAAACTCGGATGCCTTCACCCAGGGTAATCTGAACGGTTTGAAAACCGGCGCAAGGCTTAAAATACCATCAACGGCAGAAATTCTGAAAGTTCCGGAAGACCTCGCAAGGCAGGAAGTCAACGCGCAGGATGCCGCCTGGAAAGCAAAAACAGAAATCAGGCATGTTCTTCTTCCGCCCTATATTGATGGTGTAGCCGGGGTGTCTCAGTTTACCGAGGCGTCGCCGGCGCCATCCTCGCCTTCGAATGAACCAATACCGACACCGCCTGATGCAACGCCTGCGCCGCCGGTCCCGGCTCCCGTCGCACAACCTGTCTTGATACCGACTGGCAGCGAGCCTGTGCCTGCTGTCAAGCTGCCGGCCGCAGACGCACCCAGTTCGCCAGAGATGCTGAATTTGATAGAAACACTCAAAACACAGATCAGGAACAGCTCGGAAATCATCGACTCCATACGCAGGGAAAATACGACGGTCAAAGCGCAATTGCAGGAACTGCAGAACAAAACAGCACCTCTGGAAAAAACACTGTCGGAGCAGAACAAGGCAATTGCCGAATTGCATCAGCAGATTCAGGCAATGAAGAACAGCACCAGAATCACCGCCACAAGCGACACGGTTGACAGGAAAAGGGAGGAGAGCAGGGAGCCCGTCAGTGTATGGCTGTATCTCTTGCCTCTGCTTGCCGTTGCCGGTGGATGTGGTCTGGGCTATTGGGCCAGAATGCGGGCTCGCGAACGCGAGGCTGCTGAGCTCAGTGATACAGAGGATGTGACAGCCGCTCCAGCTGACGAGCAGCCTGTGTTGCCGACACCGCCAGTACAAACGACTGAAGAAGAAATCAAACCGGAATATGCCGAAGCCATTGAAGAGACGCACGAGCAGGCAGCTGAGCCTGCAGCGTTTGAAACAGCAGCACCGGAAAACCCGCTGCCAACTGACCAGAAACAGGCTGAAAACACAGCAGAAGAACCAGAAACAGAGGATGAGCCAGAGAAACCGGAAGACTTTATACTGGATTTTGAGCCGGGCCTCGATAAAGTCATGATCAACAAAAAACATGAGCCAGAGAAAAGCGACAGCTATCAGGACAACGCTGGCATTGACTACTTTATAGAAACACCCCAGCCGGTAGAAACAGAAAAGCCATTAGATGAGCAATTGCTGTTTGATTCGATTGTATCCTCTGACGAGGAAAAAAAAGCGGGCACAGATATCCCTGTTGAAGAACCTCCCGCAGCTGTAAACGCCGAAAAGGTTCCGGATGATGTTCCCGCACAGCCTGAAAACAAGCTGCTGAAAAGCACGCTCGCACTCGATACCCTGATGGACCTGGCCAGAACCTACATCAGCATGGATGACTTTGAAGCGGCAAGACACTCCCTTGAAGAGGTAATCCAGTTCGGCAGCGAAGAGCAGATAGCGGAAGCACGCAGGCTGCTGGATGAAATCAATGACAGATAGCAGACTTTGAATTTGTTAACTGGTTCTTGACGAGACGCCGCAGGTTGGTTGTGATGAATGTTAATTCAATCAAACCGTGCTGAACTGATAACGCAGTTACCGCATGGATCGTTTGACATTCTCAGCGAGGGTTGTTAGTCTGAAAAGCAATTGAATTGATTGAGATTTTTGGGTTTATTTCGTAGCTGAATGAATGCTTAAAGCACAAATATCCCATTTGCAAAGGACCGCGTTCGTTTGAAACCGATTTACTGTATATATCATATCGCATCAAGGCCTGTATTTTTGATCATGGCCATGATTATCGCCTGTCTGCCCGGCTACGCTGCCGAAGGTTACGAGAGCGTACCGCAACTAAAATCCATGATAGAAACATGGGTCAGGGCTAATGCCGCGCACGAGGAGCAGGACGAGGTCGTCGTTCAGGTTGGTCAGCTTGATGGACTGAAGCTGCGAGCCTGTGAAAAGAAAGTTACCGTGTCTTTCGCCAAAGAAGCCGGACCTGCCAACCAGCCTGGTGCGGTTATTCTGTCCTGTGAAAGCCGTGACACATGGAACGTGTACGTTCCGATTCAAATTCAGATTATGACCAGAGTCCTGGCCGTCAATCGTCTGGTATCGCCAGGCGAGCTTCTCGGCGAGAATGATGTTGATTTGACCGTTTATGATAAAAACCGACTTTATGACGGTTACTTCAAAAATAAAGAGGACGTTGTGGGTATGTCCGCTTCCCGCTCCATTAACGCGGGAACGCCCTTGACCCGAAAAAATTTAAAACAGGTTGCCATGATTAAACGAAATCAAACCATCACGCTGTCTTTACGCCGTGGTGCCATTGAGATTGAAATGATCGGCATAGCCAAGACTGACGGGTACAAGGATGGTCCGGTAAAAGTATTTAATCCTTCATCCAAAAAACTGGTTGATGCCATCGTGGTAAGTAAAAACAGAGCTGAAATTACCTATTAGGGAAGGTCGAATATGTTAGTCATCATTGGTTATGTGGTTATTCTATTCTCCGTTTTTGGCGGCTTTGCTCTGGCTGGGGGACATCTTTATGCTCTCATACAGCCCATTGAGCTGCTGATGATTGGCGGTTCTGCGCTGGGCTCTTTCCTGATTGGTAACAGCGTCAAAATCATCAAGGAAACCATCAAGGCTGTTTTTTCGACTCTGAAAGGCATTGGCTATTCCAGAAAATACTATGTGGAACTGCTGTCGCTTTTGTTTGAAGTCGTCAACAAGATTAAAAAGGACGGGGTATTATCTATTGAGGCTGATATAGAAAATCCTAATGAAAGTAAAATCTTTACGTCCTATCCTCTGATTAAGAAAGATGCTCACGTCATGGAGTTTCTGAGTGACTATCTGCTGCTCATCATCACCGGGCGTGTGGATATCCATCAATTGGAAAATCTGATGGATCAGGACATTGAAACGTATGAATGCGAAAAGGAACAGCCCATCCATGCCATTAACAAAGTTGCCGACAGTCTGCCTGCCTTTGGTATCGTTGCTGCGGTGATGGGGGTTGTTCACACCATGGAATCCATGGGTACGCTTCCGCCAGAGGCGCTGGGCGGCCTGATTGCCAAAGCGCTGGTAGGTACGTTCCTTGGTGTATTGATGGGCTATGGCTTTGCTGCACCGCTGGCGGTACTGCTGGAGCACAAATTAAATGCGTCCATCAAGATCATGAGTGCTATCAAAATTGTATTGCTGGCCTCAGTCAGTAACTTCTCCCCGAGCATTGCGGTAGAGTTTGGGCGTAAGATTATTTACTCCAATGAGCGCCCACATGGCAAGGAACTGGAAGAAATTATCAAAGATATCAAGCAAAGCAAGGTGCCTGGATGAGCAGCGAACAGTCTCCCATCATTGTTATAAAAAAAATAAAAAAAGGGAAAAAGGAACATCATGGCGGCTCGTGGAAAATCGCTTACGCCGATTTCGTTACGGCGATGATGGCTTTTTTTATGTTGCTCTGGTTATTGTCTCTGTTAAATAAATATCAGTTACAGGGCGTTTCGGCCTATTTCCAAAAGCCGTTGTCAGATATTTTCGTTGGCAGTAAAAACGCAGAGCATTACAAGGCCCCCCCAAAAAAGCAGATTATCCAAAAAAATAAGGCCATGAACGCCGACGCCATGATTAAGGCAACTCCAAAGGATTTGCTGAACGAGGATACGAAGGACGCCGAAAAAAACAAAATGGATCAGCAGGATAAAACCAAAGACAACGGCAAAAAGGACAATAAACAGGATTCACAGGAGAAGCACAGTAAATCACAACGGCATGAGCTGATGGAGATGCAGAGAATCAAAAAAAATCTTGAAATTGCGTTGAAAAATAATGCCTCTTTGAATCAGTTTAAAGACAATCTCAGTTTCGAAGTTGTCGATGATGGCATCAAGGTGTCTCTGCATGACTCCAAAAATAATCCCATGTTCTCGCTTGGACAGGCTAATTTCCATAATTATGCCAAACACATTATTGTCTGGTTGAGTGGGGAGTTTAATCACGTGCCTAAGAAAATCATTATAACCGGGCATACGGATGCCTGGCAGTATAACGATAAGGCTAACTATACCAACTGGGAGTTATCGACAGACAGGGCAAACGCAGTGCGCCGTCTGTTGATTGCCGATGGCATGGATCCGGCTAAAATAATACGTGTGGAAGGGGCGGCTGATGTCAGTCTGCAGGATGTGCAGAACGGCGACAGCCCTATAAACCGACGTGTCGAAATTATTATTCTGACCGATGAAGCGGCAAACAGAATCAAGAACCAATAGGAGAATGGCTCGTTATGGATGATGAACGTATACCTCCTGTTGAGGCAGAGATCGTTGAGGGCGACGATACCAGTGCTCAGGACAGTGGCGTGCTGACAGAAAACGATGGCGGTGAATCATTTTATTTTGACAATGATGTCATCGAAAATGTGATCTCAATATTAACGGCAGAAGGGCAGCTCAAGTTGTCGTCCTTCCTGCGCAAAAAGGTAGTGATCAAGCTCAATTCCATCAGTACCTGCCTGTTTGATGAGATTCAACACGATTACAAAAGTAAACTCATGCTTAACTATCGTATTTCACCCTATGAGAAATACGGTCTGATCAGCTATGATTTTATTTTTTTACATTCTGTTATTAATTTGCTCTATGGCGGTGAAATTACAAATAACGAACCCGTGATGCGTGGTCTTGGTAAGTCAGGTATCAAAATTGCCAGGAAAGTGTCTGAAATACTGTTGACGGTATTACAGGATGCCATGAGCGAGTTTCTGAAAATCAAGGTCACGGTTTCGGAGTCATCCAGTCATTTAGGCACTGTGTTTAAACAGGAAAAATACGACAAATGCTATAACATTTCTCTGTGTGCCTGGTTTGACTCAGTTGTCTGCAACCTTGACCTCATTCTGCCCGAGCGAATCTTTTCACATTCGGATGCGGAAGAGGTTCCTGATAGCGCACCGGCTGAGTTACGGAGCCTGGGACATGATGATGCTCCAGGTCAAAACTCCATTTTTGATGAAAAAGCCCGTAATGAGCTGATTGATGCAAACGTAACGGTTTCTGTGAATCTACCTGGTATTGCGTTGAAATTAAAAGACGTTGTTAATTTAAAAGCAGGGGATATCATACCCATAGGTGATCCCACCACGGTTTTTGTAACGTTGAACGACAAAAAGTTGTATAAGGCATCTGCTGGTCAGTCTAATCTACGAAGAGCAGTCAAAATTACAGAAAAATTATAATCTTCATGGAGCATGAGATGAGTGATGACGAAATTTACGAATTTGAAAACCCGTTGACCGATGGTCTGGAAACCCCTGATACGGAACAAAGACAGGAACGCGTGTTCACTGAGGAACATATTGATATTTTAAATGACGTGGTGATGGATATTACCGTTGAAATTGGCCGCGCTAAAATGAAAATCAGTGAGCTGTTGAATTTAAAAAAGGGTTCGATCATTGAGCTGGCTCAGGGAGCTGACGAGCCTCTGCATATATTCGCTAACGAAAAACTGATAGCCAAAGGCGTGATTATTTCGGCCAATGGAAAATATTGCGTAAAAATTACCTGATGCGCTCCCAGCCGTAGCCCGGATTACGGCTTCGCCTAATCCGGGCTACATGGGATTTTGTGTTACAGGGAAGGAGTTGCTTGTCGAATGCATCAAAGTCTGGTCAGTATAATAGCTCTTGTCTGTGTTATTCCTTTGATTTTTTTAACTCTGTGGCTGTTTAAAAAAAGCATGGTACTGCGCTTAAGCGATAACCAGGATATAAAAATAATAAACCAAATGTCACTTGGTTCCAGGGAGAGGCTGCTTTTGTTAAAAGTTAAACAGGAAACGATTCTGATTGGCGTGACGGCCCAGCAAATAACGACCTTGCATGTATGCAATGATTCATCAACTATGACTTGATCGCGTGAACCTATGAAAGCAAAACTTATGACCAGCTGCCTGACCGCGCTTATGTTTCTGGGGCTGATGTACATGACGGATGCCTGCGCCAGCGCGCCGGTGAGCACACCCACCATTCCCCTGTTGACAACCTCTGGCAGCGGCGCGAACGTAACCTACAGCCTGAGTATTAAAATTCTGGCCGTAATGGCCATGCTGTCGGTTCTCCCGGCGTTGTTGATAACCACCTCGGCCTTTACGCGGATTATTATTGTGTTTGCCATTCTCCGTCAGGCTCTCGGGGTGCCCAACGTGCCCAGTAACCAGATTTTACTCGGGCTGGCGCTCATCATGACCATTTATATCATGATGCCTACGCTTGAAAAAATTAACGAAACCAGTATCCAGCCCTATATGCAGGGCAGCATCAGCGAATCACAGGCCCTGCAGAATTCGGGAGACTTTATCAAACAGTTTATGTTTAACCACACGCGCAAGGCCGACCTGAATCTGTTTACCGGCATGGCTCATAAAACGATAGTTAACAACGATTACCCTCTCTTTGTACTGATGCCTGCCTATATTACCAGCGAATTGAAAACGGCATTCCAGATAGGTTTTCTGATTTTTCTGCCCTTTTTAATCATCGATTTGGTGACCGCCAGCGTGCTGATGTCGATGGGTATGATGATGCTGTCACCCATGGTGATTTCGCTCCCCTTTAAAATTTTGTTTTTTGTCCTTGTGGATGGGTGGGTGTTGATTGTCACCAGTCTTGTCACGAGTTTCCGTGTTTAGACGCGGGCGCTATGGAATATTCTGTTGCCTGATACTGGCAGGCTGCCTGATGAGTCATGCGGCTATGGCCTTGCTTTTAAACAATCCGTATCCAGATGATGAATCAGATAAACCCATTTACTATTCTTCTTTTGCTGAGCAGCCCAAAACGCTGGATCCGGCGCGCTCCTATTCCAGTAATGAATATCAATTTATCGCTCAGATATACGAGCCGCCGCTCAATTATGATTATTACCTCAGGCCATATCAGCTAATGCCCGCCACGGCAGAATCGATGCCTGAGCTTCGTTTTCTTGATCGGCAGGGAAATACGGTGCCTGCAGGTAGCCCGGATATTGTCCAAACCGTGTATACCATAAAAATCAAACCGGGTATTTTGTATCAGCCTCATCCGGCTCTGGCCAAAGATGACGAGGGGCAATACCGTTATCTGAATCTGTCGGAAGACTATCTTGATGACAACGATATATCGCAACTCTCCGATTTTCCCTTCGTTGGCACACGCGAAGTGACGGCAGATGACTATATCTATCAGATTAAACGACTGGCGAGTCCTGCGGTCAGTTCCCCCATATACGGGCTGATGAGTGATCATATTGTCGGGTTTGCTGACTTTGCCAAAGGCCTGCCGGCGAGCAAAGAGGGCGACTACCTGGATTTGCGACTATACAACATGGCGGGTGTGCGCAAACTGGATGATTACCGTTTTGAGATAAGTGTAATCGGGCAGTACCGGCAGTTTGAGAACTGGCTGGCCATGCCTTTTTTTTCACCGATACCCTGGGAGGCTGATAAGTTTTACAGTCAACCGGGAATGGACGATAAAAACCTGAGTTTTGACTGGTACCCTATTGGTACAGGGCCGTTTATGCTGAGCGAAAATAACCCCAACCGGCATATGGTACTGGATAAAAATCCCCATTTTCGTGTTGAGTATTTCCCCGACTCGACCAACCCAGTGGATAAAAAAAATGGCTATACACAGCATGCCGGTCAACGTCTTCCCTTGATAAGCCGGGCTGTTTACGTTCTGGAAAAGGAATCTATTCCTCGCTGGAACAAATTCCTGCAGGGCTATTATGATATGTCTGGCATCGCAACCGACAGTTACGATCAGGCCATACAGCTCGATGCCGCCGGTAAGCCCATGCTGAGTGACGCCATGCTGGCCAAAGGAATGCGCCTGTCCGAAACGATTGATCCCAGCATCTATTTCATGGGCTTTAATATGCTTGATCCGGTGGTTGGTGGAAAAAGCGAGCGCGCACGTAAATTACGTCAGGCTATCTCCATTGCGGTAAATTATGATGAAAATATCAGTATTTTCTTCAATGGCCGGGGTAAGGCGGCGCAAGGGCCCATTCCGCCGGGGATTATTGGATATAAAGATGGTGAGGCGGGCATTAATCCTTACGTGTATACCTGGAATGGGCAGCGACCGGTGCGACGCAGTCTGGATGATGCCAGACGTCTGCTGACAGCCGCCGGTTACCCCGATGGGCGCGATCCGGCGACGGGACGCGCCCTGATGCTGCATTATGACGTTCCCCTCGGCGGCAGCCCTGATGATAAGGCACAACTGGACTGGATGCGGAAACAGTTTGCCAGCATCGGCATTGATCTGGATATACGCGGCACAGAATATAATCGATTTCAGGATAAAATGCGCAATGGCAATGCGCAGTTGTTCAGCTGGGGCTGGAATGCGGATTATCCGGATCCGGAAAACTTCCTTTTCCTGCTCTATGGTTTAAACGGCAAGGTTGCGCATGGAGGCGAAAATGCTTCCAACTACCAAAACAGACAATACGACAGACTGTTTGAGCAGATGCGTAATGCGCCAGAT
The DNA here is from genome assembly GCF_052527415.1 of Legionella navarrensis. NCBI lineage: Bacteria > Pseudomonadati > Pseudomonadota > Gammaproteobacteria > Legionellales > Legionellaceae > Legionella > Legionella navarrensis. Next base: position 9,299 of record NZ_JBNVZR010000027.1, read on the forward strand.
GGACCAGCGAGGCAGCAACTGATCGACCAGATGGTGGAAATTGCCCGCCATGATGCTCCCCTGGTATGGGGAATCAACACCCAGAGCCTGTTTTTATCCCAGCAATGGTTATCCGTGACCAAGCCCAATACCATCAGTATGAATCAGTTGAAATACATGGCGATTGATTTTGAAAAACGCGCAAACCTGCGTGAGGCATGGAACCGTCCCGTGTTTTGGCCGCTGGCCTTGATTTTTGGACTGATCCTGCTGTGTCTGTGGCCCTTACGGCTTATTTATCGGCGTAAGGAAAAACAAAGCGCTCTGAGAGCCAATCTATGATTCACTATCTGCTGCGTCGAATACTGTATGCCATTCCAATCCTGTTTGGGATCAACCTGATAACCTTTGCCCTGTTTTTCATGATCAACACACCCGACGATATGGCACGCATGCAGCTCGGTCAGAAAAATATCAGACCGGAAGCGGTTCAACAATGGAAGGCGCAGCACGGCTATGACCAGCCCCTGTTTTACAATGATGAAAAACCTGGCCTGCAGGCTCTGAGTCAGACCTTGTTTTTCCAGAAATCGCTGACCTTGTTTGCCTTCGATTTTGGCCAGTCCGATGCCGGGCGTGACATCAGTTTTGATATTTCCCGCCGTATGTGGCCGAGTCTCGCAATTGCCTTGCCGGCTTTGTTTTTAAGTATGCTGGCTTACATTGTATTTGCCATGTGTCTTGCCTTTTATCGCTCAACCTGGGTTGATTTGAGCGGCGTAGTTTTGTGTATCATCCTGATGTCCATATCCAGCATGTTTTATATCATCGGTGGTCAGTATCTGTTTGCCAAGGTGCTCAGGCTGGTACCCATTTCTGGCTACGATGGTGGCTTGGACAGCTTCAAATTCATTGCCTTGCCCATTTTTGTGGAGGTCATGAGTGGCACAGGAGCCGGTACCCGCTGGTATCGTACCCTGTTTCTGGAAGAAATGAACCGCGAATACGTCAAAACCGCACGCGCGAAGGGCCTGTCTGAAAGGAGGGTTTTGTTCGGTCATGTGTTAAACAATGCCTTGCTGCCTATTCTGACGGGCGTGGTGGTGATCATCCCATCCCTGTTCATGGGCAGTCTGGTACTGGAGTCGTTTTTTGGTGTACCCGGGCTTGGCAGCTACATTATTGATGCCATCCACCAGCAGGATTTTGCCATCGTGCGGGCCATGGTTTTTTTAGGTTCGATTCTGTATATCGTTGGCCTGATTCTGACAGACATCTCCTACACATGGGCCGATCCGCGTGTAAGGCTGCAATAAACATAAAGGAAAACCGGTATGGATTTATTATGGACTGACCAATGTTTTCTGTTCATGCTGGCTGTTATGCTGCTGGCGTTTATCAATGCCATGCGCAGGGAAACCAGCCGCAGACGCTTCAAATCGCTGTTCAGCAAACCCATGGCGCTTTGCTCGGGCGTTGTATTGCTGTTTTTTCTGGGGATTGCTACGATCGACAGCATTCATTTCAGCGCTGAAGGTGGCAGCCGCTCGGTCTCCATTCTCGACAGACTGATGGCGCCGCTGGATCAGTTTTATGAAAAATCCTACTCTTCACCGATGGCATTAACCCTGTCTGGCAGGGAGTCGGTGATAGTGAACGGCCAGCTTAAGCAGATCTATCCCAGACTGCAATACCCGCCGGCCTGGATTGCCAGCGACAAGGATAGACAAAAGCTGGTGACGTCCATTGTCCTGGATGCGTCAATCACGAGCCTCCTTGTATTAATGGGCATGCTGGCTGCCATCACAGCGCTTCTTCGAACGATTACCATCCCACGAAGTATATGGCAGGGCAGCATAACCTTTTGTGTCTGTCTGTTTTTCCTGCTGGCCAGCTGGCGTCTGTCACGGTATTTTCACGTCTTTGGAACAGGTAAAATAGGCCAGGATATATTCTACTACACGATAAAAAGCATTCGCACCGGCATCATTATTGGAACACTGACGACTTTGTTCATGCTCCCTCTGGCCCTCATACTCGGCATTGCCGCGGGGTATTTTGGCGGTTTTGTTGATGATGTTATTCAATACCTCTATACCACCTTAAGCTCGATACCGGGTGTGTTGCTGATCACGGCCTCCGTGTTGTCGATGCAGACCTTCATAGCCAATCATCCAGAGCAGTTTTCCAGTCTGGATAAAAGCGCGGATGCACGTTTACTGGCATTGTGTCTGATACTTGGCGTAACCAGCTGGACCAGTCTGTGCCGATTGCTGCGTGCCGAAACGCTGAAGCTGCGTGAAATTGATTTCGTTATGGCCGCAAGGGCGCAGGCGTGCAGCGCCTGGTATATTATTCGCAGACATCTGCTGCCCAATGTCATGTCAATCGTTCTGATAACCCTCGTGCTGGATTTCAGTTTTCTTGTGTTGGCCGAAGCGGTTCTGTCTTACGTTGGCGTTGGTGTATCGCCGATGACCATCAGCTGGGGCAACATGATTAACGGGGCCCGACTCGAACTGGCGCGTGAACCGCTGGTCTGGTGGCCAATAGCAGCAGCTTTCGTGTTTATGTTTGTTTTGGTTCTGGCCAGTAATTTGTTTGCGGATACGGTGAGAGATGTTTTTGATCCGCATAGAGGTGGGTGAAATAAAATCGAAGTGTTTTTTAACTGCATTTTTCCTGGTATAGTTCCCGCAGGTGAAAAGTATGTATATTTTTTCTACGCTTGAGGAGTGTTATGCGCCAGCTGATGAGTCGCTTATTTGGGTTGATGTTTGGATTGATCCTCTACCCGTTAAGATCGTTAATCTTAAATCTGGGCATTTTTATTGCCATGCCTCTTGCGGTGATTATATTAAACCTGGCCTTCTTAAAAAAAGACTCACTCACATGGAATCTGGTACTGCTTGCGTTTAGCCCACTTATTATTTCTGTCTTGTTTGTTCTTGGCGAAAGCGCTACGCTGTTTTGTGCTTTTATCGACCTGGTTCTGTCAGCCAGATTTGCCGTTAAAACAGCCAGTGAATCTGGAATTTCGGGTGTATTTTCCCGCCTGGTTACGCACTGGCGCGACTGCTCTGGCTGGCTGTTGTTAACGACAAAGGCTCCACGCAGACAGGCAGAACCGAGCCATCATGCTGAGCAGGCCGTATGGACTGACGAGTGGCAGGCTTATGATCCCGATCAGCTTCAGGATGTTCCAAAATCTGATTTGACTGCTGCTCCGCTGCCGGGCCCGGAGCATCGGACTGGTTTCAGGCGACTGACTCAGGAAGAGTGTCAGCTGGCAAAACAGAACAACGAAGACGCTTATAAAAAGCTTTACGATCGATATCTGGAACTGCAGCAGACAATTGATAGGCTTGATGCGGCCATCAAGGCTGGCAGGGACGAAGAGGGCTATCTTATGAATGTAGACGATGAGATTTTTCGACGCGACATCAAAGAGCCTTGCCTGCTCTTTAAGCAGGTCAATATAAACGGACAATGGCAGGTGCAACTGGCAACGACCTTTCTAATTGATCAGGATAGCTATGTTGAATTCAGAAAAAAAAGCAACAGTCATCCCCTGAGTCGAGAAAACCTTGATAATCCTCTTAATGAAACGGGCAGGGTAAGAACAGCACGCTACTGCCTTGTTCAATACAAAGGCTATTGTGCTGAGCTGCATGAGCTTGCTGATAGACTGCGTGATGGTTTACAGACGCCAGAGCCGTCTCCCCGACGGAGTCGACAAAGTTTCCTGGCTGCGGCCGGTGCGCTGCCCTTTTTTGGAGAAAGCCCCAGACGAACCGAAAGTCACGATAAACAGTCGCTGCTGTCCTCGTCACCGGGATAACAGATTTCGGAGCCTGACTCAGCAGACAGCTTGCCCTGCCGGCTACTCTCCGGTACAGTGCTGCCTATGATGATAGATGAGTAAATACTCCATGACCGCCCGTTTTGTCCACTTGCGTCTGCATTCAGAATTTTCGATCGTTGATGGCCTCGTTCGCATCAAGCCCTTGATGAAAGCCGTGGCCGGGCGCGGAATGAATGCTGTCGCCGTGACCGATTACTGTAATCTCTTTGCTGCCGTAAAAGTGTTTAAAGCGGCTGTAGATAACGGGATCAAACCCATTTTAGGCGGTGAACTGCCTTGTCATGACCCGGCCAGACCTGAGTTGGTTCATTCGCTGGTGATGCTGTGCCAAAACGATACCGGCTATCGCAACCTGACCTGCCTGATTTCAAAGGCCTATCAGGAGGGCCAGGATCAGGGTGAACCACGTGTCCACTATGATTGGCTCCCTGAATATTCCGAAGGGCTCATCGTTCTCTCAGGCGGGCGACAGGGCGCCATCGGTAAAGCGTTGACAGCCGGGGATCTGGAGGCGGCAAACGCCCTCGCAAATCAGTTTACCAATATATTTCCCGGACGCTTTTATCTTGAAATTCAGCGCACCGGGCGACCAGATGAGGGCATTTATAACGAGCAGGTGGTTCGGCTTGCCGAAAAGCTCAATCTCCCCCTGGTTGCAACGAATGATGTCCGCTTTCTTGATAAAAAGGAATTTGATGCCCATGAAGCCCGTGTCTGCATCAATCAGGGGATGACGCTTGCCGATCCGCGCCGGGTTCGTGAATACAGTGAAGAGCAGTATTTCCGCTCAGCCGATGAAATGGTCGAGCTGTTTTCGGATTTGCCCCAGGCACTGGCCAATACGGTTCACATCAGCCAGCGCTGTACCGTCAAGCTTAATCTGGGTAACAACTATCTACCCAATTTCCCTATTCCCGATCAATCCGATGAAAAAAGCTGGCTGTCCCGCTTGTCAAAGCAGGGGCTGGATGAGCGTCTTGCCGTTATCTTCCGCGATCAGCCGGCCGAGGAGCTTACGCGACTGCGCGTGCCTTATGATCAACGCCTGCAGGTTGAGCTGGATGTTATCAACAACATGGGTTTTCCGGGCTATTTCCTTATCGTGGCCGACTTTATTCAGTGGGCCAAAAGCAATGGCGTACCGGTTGGACCCGGACGGGGATCGGGTGCCGGTTCTCTGGTGGCCTATGCCCTGAAAATTACCGATCTTGATCCTTTGCTCTACGAACTGCTGTTTGAGCGCTTCCTGAATCCCGAGCGGGTATCCATGCCTGACTTCGATATCGATTTTTGTATGGAAGGGCGCGATCGCGTTATTGAATACGTTGCAGAAAAATACGGCCGTCAAAGCGTGTCACAGATCATCACCTTTGGCACCATGGCCGCCAAGGCGGTGGTGCGGGACGTAGGTCGTGTGCTGGGGCATCCTTATGGCTTTGTTGACAAAATTGCACGTCTTATCCCCTTTGAATTAGGGATAACCCTGCAAAAAGCGCTGGAAGACGAGGAGGAATTAAGAAGTCGATACCAATCCGAAGACGAAGTGAAAGAGCTGATTGATCTTGCCCTGTCTCTCGAGGGGATCACCCGTAACGCAGGCAAACATGCTGGCGGAGTGGTAATTGCCCCTTCACGGCTCACCGATTTCACCGCTATATATTGTGAACAGGGATCTGCGCAGATAGTCAGTCAGTTTGATAAAGACGATGTTGAGGCAGCGGGCCTGGTTAAGTTCGACTTTCTGGGGCTGCGTACACTCACCATTATCGACTGGGCTATCCAGGCAATTAATAAGCAAAAAGCGGCGGCAGGCGAAGAGCCCATCGATATTGCCATGATCCCGACCGATGACAAGCATACCTTCAACCTGCTCAAGGCCTGCCAGACCACCGCCGTATTCCAGCTTGAGTCGCGTGGCATGAAAGAGCTTATCAACCGTCTGCAGCCGGATTGCTTCGAGGAAATCATCGCTCTCGTGGCTCTGTTTCGTCCTGGCCCCCTGCAGTCCGGGATGGTGGATGACTTTATTGACAGAAAACATGGTCGCGCCAAAGTGGAATATCCACACCCCGATCTCGAACAGATTCTGAAACCGACCTATGGGGTGATTCTGTATCAGGAGCAGGTGATGCAGATCGCGCAGGTTTTAGCCAATTATACCCTTGGCGCTGCGGATATGCTGCGTCGGGCCATGGGTAAGAAAAAGCCTGAAGAAATGGCGCAGCAGCGTGCCATCTTCACTGAGGGAGCCACTGCGCGCGGGGTCGATGCCGACACCGCTACCCATATTTTCGACTTGATGGAAAAATTTGCGGGTTACGGCTTTAACAAGTCGCATTCGGCTGCCTATGCGCTGGTTGCCTATCAGACCGCCTGGCTGAAAGCACATTATCCCGCTGCCTTTATGGCCGCGGTAATGTCATCGGATATGGATAACACCGATAAAGTGGTTACTTTTATCCACGAATGCAAGGCCATGAATCTGAATGTTCTGCCGCCCTCTGTTAACTACTCCAATTTTGCCTTCACCGTAACAGATGAGCGCACGATATTTTATGGACTGGGTGCCATCAAGGGCGCTGGTGAAGCGGCCATCAGCGGCCTGATTGAAGAGCGACAGCAGCATGGTGAGTTCCGGGACCTGTTTGAATTATGCCGTCGTCTCGATTTGCGCAAAATGAATCGACGGGTCCTTGAAGCACTAATCAAAAGCGGCGCTATGGATTGCTTTGAGATTGAGCGCTCGGTACTGATGGCGTCTCTTGATAAAGCGCTGAAACTGGCAGACAAATCACAAAAAAACCAACACAGCGGCCAGGGCGATTTGTTTTCCCTGTTTGAGGAAGAGGAGCGCAGCGAGGACTACATCCCCTGCAAGGCATGGTTGCCCCTTGAGCGGCTGGAAGGTGAGAAAGAAACGCTGGGGCTGTATCTGACAGGGCATCCCAGCGCTCAATACTGCGATGAACTAAAACAATACACCCAGCTGATGGGGCGGCTGAATCCGGTGATGACGAAAAAGGCGTGGATCTGCGGTCTTGTACTTGGTGTACGCCGAATCATCACCAAACGCGGGAAAAAACTGTCTATCGTGTCCATGGAGGATTGCAGTGGTAAGATCGACGTTGTGGTTTTTTCCGAACTGTATGACGCGCTGACGTTTGTGCTGCAGACCGGGATGATGCTGGTCGTGGAAGGAGAGGTGGCGACCGATGATTTCAATGGCGGCGTCAAGATGACCGCCATGCAGCTTTGCACCATGGAGGAGGCCAGAACACGTTTTGCCAAATCGCTGATTCTGAATCTGAGCCCGGATCAAGGCTCGCTCATCCCGGCATTGAAGTCTCTGCTGTCGGCTCATGCCGGTCGCTGTGTAGTACAGATTCAATATAGAAATGACCAGGCCAAAGCGCTGCTGACAACTGAGCGCCGCTGGTGCGTTACACCAGGTGATGACCTGATTACCCGTTTGAATGACGTGCTTGGAGACGGGCGCGCGTATTTGAGTTATTGACCCTTTTTTTGTTAACAAGCATAAGCTAACATGTACATATGCTGCGAAAGGATGAGTTATATGAGTATTAACTGGCAAAAAGGTATTGCATCTATACTGCTTGGTCTGTTTGTTTCCGGCGTTTGGGCCGCAAAAAACTCGGAAATATATCACCGCAGTTTCTGGCAGCCTTATTTCAATGGCCAGCGCCTGGCCTGGTGCACCGCGGATGGTAAGGAATGTGGCCAGCCCGTCGCCAATCGCTATTGTCGGATGATGGGGTATGCCCGCGCTGATAAGCAAATCAAAGCCAATAATATTGGCCTGGCTAATTATATCTCGTCTTCGGTGCGTTGCACGGGCTGGCAGTGTAATGGATTTAAGACAATCCGCTGCCGCGACAGCATGACGGACAAGCCACCCCAGTCCTGGCATTATCGTCTGCGACGTTTTGTATACCCTCGATTTAATAATTATCGTGTTGACTGGTGTTATGATGGAGCCACTGGCTGTGGTCGACGGGCTGCCTATTCTTTCTGTCGTCGCCTCGGCTTTGAAGGGGTGCGTCGATACGCGATTCAAAAGGCTGTTCCTGCAACACAGGCCATCGGCAATCAAAAGCTTTGTTTTGGCGGTGCATGCCAGGCGTTTGCTGACATTGTCTGTTATCGCTAGCCAGCGGGTTGATGTGAATGGACGTGCCGGTGAGCCATGCGATTACAGACAGCCTGGGGCCGCACTTGCATCATTGCCGCTCGCAATGGCTGGTGCTGTCACGACCTGTAAGGACTGAATGTGAACACCCATGAGCCTGTCTACATCATTGATGATGATAAAGTCCGCCGGGACAAGCTGTGCACGATTATAGATTTCCTTGCCAAGCCTTATTCCTGGGCAGACTATAAATCACCGCAGCCACGTATCCTGTCTGAGTCACACATCGTGATCGTCGGGGCTAACTCCTCCTTCGATGAAACAACGGACTTATTACAGGAGCTTGCACTGCTGGCACCGAACCTGCCCGTTATTCTGGTTGGCCCACTGACGGCTGACGTGCCTGCGTCCATAACCAACGTGCAGGCCTGTCTCGATTTCCCTTTCAGCTATGCGCAGATGCTGGAGGCTTTATACAAATGCCAGCTGGCCATAAAGCGTGACCTGGACTGGGAGAATAACCAAAAAAAAACACCCTTGTTTCGCAGTCTTGTTGGTGACAGCGAATCAATTCGCCAGGTTAGAACGCTTATTTCGCAGGTAGCGGCGACCGAAGCGACGGTGCTGGTTCTGGGCGAATCAGGAACCGGTAAAGAGGTGATTGCCAGAAACATTCACTCCCTGTCGGCGCGTACGTTTAAGCCTTTTATTCCCATAAATTGTGGCGCCATTCCGGCTGAGTTGCTGGAAAGCGAATTGTTTGGCCATGAGAAGGGCGCGTTTACGGGGGCGATTACTTCCCGACAAGGCCGTTTTGAGCTGGCCAATGGAGGAACCCTGTTTCTGGATGAAATTGGCGATATGCCACTGCCAATGCAGGTTAAGCTCCTGCGCGTATTGCAGGAGCGCTGCTTTGAGCGCGTCGGCAGTAACAAAACCATCATGGTGGATGTGCGCATTATAGCGGCTACGCACAGAAATCTGGAGCAGGCGATTATCGATGGCCGCTTTCGCGAGGATTTATTTTATCGTTTGAACGTATTCCCTATTGAGGTTCCTCCCCTCCGGAGCCGGAAAAGTGATCTGCAGATGTTATTCAACGAGTTGGTTTCGCGTATAGAAGGGGAGCATAAACCTGGTGTTCGCCTGTTGCCTGCGGCCCTGGATGCGCTTACCCGTTATCATTGGCCTGGCAACGTACGGGAGCTTGCTAATCTGGTCGAGAGGCTGACTATTCTCTATCCTGGTGGTGTGGTTGATGTGGGGGATTTACCCATGCGCTTTCGCAAGGAAAATCGCGCCAGTGAGCATGGGATTGTCGGCAGCGAGCGCGAGACATTAATGCATATGATTCGCCTTGAGCAGCCTGACGCGAGCGAAGGCATTGATTTGAAAGAGCATCTGGCCAAAACCGAACTGGCTTTGATTAATCATGCACTGAACGAGTCCGATTGGGTGGTGGCGCGCGCAGCAGCTGCGCTTAACATGCGACGTACCACGCTGGTGGAAAAAATTCGTAAATATGGATTAATAAGGCCAGGCAAGGAGTAGGAAGGGAACACTACGTCCTTCGCCTATGCACTCAATCAATCACCTTCTTTCTTTGTTTCCGTAGTGGCTGCGGGAGCGCACTCTTTCTCAGGCTCCTTTACCTCAACTGTCTTTGCTTCCTTTTCTACAGTTTCAACCGGTGTGGATGAAACAACTTCTCCTGGCTGCTCCACTTCGGCCTCTTCTCTCTTTTTTTTGTAGTCAGCAATGATCTCCGTAACGCTGTTCTTAACGTCTTTAAATAATTTGCCTGTCATATTGGCCAGCTCATTAAGATCTGGAAGTTTCGATTTGAAATCACCCATGATTGACCTCGGTTATTTGTCCATGTTTCTTTCAGTATACACAATTTTTCGAATTAGGAGCTGTTGACATATGTCAAAACCAAATGGAAATAGTGCTAGGACGTACGGTTGATTTGAAAATAAACACGAACAATCAGGCCGGTGCCTTCCTGTGGAGAGTCCAGCTCGACGCGTGCGCCATGCAGGTCGCATATCTGCTGAACAATGGCCAGGCCCAAACCACTGCCCGTACTTTTATTGCCAAGAACGCGGAAAAATCGCTCAAATACCCGGGCCTGCAGCTCACCCGGAATGCCAGGACCATTATCGGATACCTGCAGAACGATTTCATTTTCCTTCTGGTAAACGCCAACCAGTACCTTGCCTTCCCTTTTGCAATAGCGAATGGCATTGTCCACCAGGTTTCGAATGAGTATGCTCAGTGCTGTTGCGTTACCAGGAAACATCGGTGGGTTTTCGTCGTGTTCAAACTCCAGCTCGATTTGTTTATCGATGGCGCTTTGCGCCAGCATGGCCAGAACTTCCCGTGTGATTTTGACAAGGTTAACGTTGTCCACATCATTCAGATTAGCGGACTCGGGAACGATTTTGCTCATGGTCAGCAGTTGCTGAACCACATGTGTACCTCGGTTTACGCTGGCAATCAGCTTCTGCAAAGCGCGGTTTTTTTCATCCATATCGTTGCTGTTTAAAGCGACCTGAGCCTGCGTTTTCAGGGCGGCCAGCGGCGTGCGCAGCTCATGCGCGGCATCAGCTGCGAAGCGTTTTTCGCGCTCGAAACCTTCCTGAAGCCGGTAAAACAGTTTATTCAACTCATCAATAACCGGTTTAATTTCCTCCGGTACCTCCTGCAGGTTAACCGGTTCGAGGTGCGTGGGCGCACGATTGGCTACCTCCTGTGCCACACGATCGAGGCTGTCGAGACCGCGTCCGATAATGATCCAAATCAACAGGCCCGACAAGGGAAAAGTCAGCAGCATGATGTATAAATCGTCCTGAGCGATGCGATGTCCAAGCTCATTTCGTGTATCGTAACGCTCTGCAACTACCGTACGAACCCCGGATTTTTCATTGTACGTGGTAAATACCCGCCATTTCTGATCATCGAGTAATTTGTCGCTGAATCCGTCAACATCCGAAACCAAAGGCACTTTTGGGGCCGTGGACGAATGCAGTAAAAGCTGGCCTCCGTTTGTCCAAACCTGAAAATTAAATTTATCGAGGTAACTCTTGGGCGGCAAATCATTTAAAAATTTATGCTTATAGAGGTTATCAATACTTTGTGGAATCAGCTCCAGTGAATCCTGAATTTTGCTCAGCGGACGTTTCCGCACGTCATCACCCAGCAGCGATTGATAGGACAGGGCGGAGACCGCCATTAAGGTATCAAGATGTTCCTGAATGTCCTTTTGGTCGAGGTAATAGTTACCAATCGCGGTCAGCGTGGTGGTGATGGTCAGCGCCAGCAGGAGGTTTATCAGCAGGAACTTGCGAATGGACGATTTCATTATGAATTAATTACTCTCGTTTTTCTCAGCCATGTAGCCAACACCTCGTATGGTGCGGATAAAATTGGCATTGAGTTTTTTGCGCAGATTATGAATGTGAACTTCAAGAGCATTGCTGTCGACGTCCTCATCCCAGCCGTAAATACTTTGCATGAGCTGTTCGCGTGACAACACATGGCCATTGTTTTCCAGAAGCTTCTGCAGCAGGGCAAATTCACGACGTGGCACGTTGACGATGTTGTCATCGATGTAGACGCTGTGAGCAGCAGGATCGAGGGTCACATTACGGTATTGCAGTACGGAGTCGGCACGACCGAGGGAGCGACGCACCAGCGCACGGATTCTTGCGCTCAGTTCATTAAGATCGAAGGGCTTGACCAGATAGTCATCCGCTCCTGTGTCCAGACCTTTGACGCGGTCTTCAATGGATTCACGGGCTGTGAGAATGATAACAGGCGTGGTATTGCCATCACTGCGAATGGATTGCAGGAAACCCAGCCCAGACAGTTTGGGCAGGCCAAGATCAAGAATGATGAGATCAAAGGACTCCGACTTAACCGCGGCACGCGCGGCTTCTCCATCTTTCAGCCAGTCTACTATGTAATCAAACTGGGTCAGGCCTGTTTTAACCGCATCTCCCAGCAACTCATCGTCTTCAATCAGTAATAATCTCATCGCAGCTCCTGGCGTTAATTAGTCTCATGGTGAGGGATGTTGTTTCCCATCGGATGAGTCAGCTGACGGTTCCTCTTCCAAGGCATGTCTCGTCAGATACAAAGCCTGTAAAAATACGAAAACAAGGATAATGCTGGCACAGCCAAATAATTTGAAATTAACCCAGACGTCGGTACTGTAGTGGAACGCAACGTAGAGGTTCGCGCATCCCATCAGAACGAAGAAAAGAACCCACGCGTAATTTAAACGATACCATATCGCTTCAGGTAAGCTAATGTTATTTTCCATCATTTTCTGAATTAATGGTTTTTTGGTTACCACCGAGGAGAGCATAAAGATCAGGGAGGTGAACCAATAGATGCCCGTTGGCTTCCATTTGATAAACACGTCATTATGAAAAAACAGGGTTGCACCGCCGAGAACAAAAATGATCCCAAGGTTTAAAAGATGCATGTTTTCATACTGTTGATGTCTGATTCGGTGATAGACCACCTGTGTTAATGAAGCGGCCATGGCAATGGCTGTTGCGGTGTAAATGCCCCAGATTTTATAGCCAATAAAAAACAGCAGAATGGGGAAAAAATCGAATAATAGTTTCATATGTTATTTCAAATAGTTACAGAGGCCTGTAATTAATTATAACACAGGATTTCAGGAAAAACTGTCTAGCCAACATTCAAACGCTGGCCCGGTGTCAACACCTGTGTTTTCATACCCGGATTCAATTTAAGCAGCGATGGCACACTGGTATGATAGCGTCTGGCTATGCCACTCAGGCTGTCCCCCTGTGCGACGGTATAAACTCCTGGTTTTATCCGCTCACGCCAGATAATCAACTGCTGTCCCTGGCTGAGTCTGAATTCGCCTTCCCCCTGATTCCACTCTGCGATTTTTTGGGCGCTGACCTGATATTGTTTCTCAATTCCTGGCAGGGTGTCACCGGGCTGCACAATATGGATCACTTTGTAGGTTTCAGTACTTGGCGGTCTGTCTGGTACGGGAGGAATTGGCCTTATTCTGCTGACGGCCGGCGCGTTTTTCATACTCGGTATCAGAATGGATTGGCCGCTTTTCAGCTGATCCGATTTCAGCTGATTTAATTCGCGCAGCAGTTTGACTGTTGTAAAGTAGCGTCGTGCAATGCTGTCCAGACTATCCCCTGTGCGTACCTGATGACGATTCCAGCTTACCCGGCTGTCCTGCGGCAGGCGCAGGAGATTGCGGTTAAAACTTTCTACCCTGTCTCTTGGAATGAGCAGGTTGAAGGGCTTGTAGGGAGCGGTTGCCCAGCGGTTATAGCCAGGATTCAGTTTAATCAGATCCTTGTAGCGCATGCCTGCCAGCCGCGCGGCATGACTGAGATCAATCTGGCTGCCGATGTTTACTTCCTCAAAATAAGGGATGTGAGGAATGTAGGGCAGGGTGACACCATAGCGCTGTGGGTACTGAATAATTTCAGCCAGCGCCAGCAAACGAGGTACATAGGCTTTCGTTTCGGCCGGAAGCGGCAGCGCCCAGAAATTGATGTTACGTTGTTGTCCACTGGTTTTAATGGCGCGGGAAACCGTGCCGGCGCCAGCGTCGTAAGCGGCGACGGCAAGCAGCCAGTCCCCGCTGAAATAGCGGTTGAGGTAGGCGAGGTAATTAAGCGCTGCATCAGTTGAGGGGCGAATACTGCGCCTGGCATCGTACCACCAGTCCTGTTTCAGGCCCAGATCGGTTCCGGTGGCAGGCATCAACTGCCAGAGCCCGGCAGCCCCAACGCCGGAGTAGGCGAAGGGATCGTAAGCGCTTTCCAGCATGGGCAGCAAAGCCAGTTCGCCAGGCATGTTTTTTTTTCGTACTTCGTTAATGATGTGATAAATATAGGGTTCGGAACGAGCCAGTTTTTGCAGGTAACCGGGATGATCCAGCAGCCATTGCAGTTGCGCGTGAACATCGGGCTGGGACACGTTGTGGTTAATGGAAAACTGGCTGCGAATCACGTCCCAGACGGTTGGTGAAACACGGGCGGCTGTGGCGTTGAGTGCGATGAGGCACACTGAAATAATAAGCGTAATCAGCTTTCCAAACGTCAAACGGGCAACCTCGTTTAGCTAAAAGATTAGCCAGTGTACCTCATTACCGAGGCCTTGTCAGGTTTGTTCTCGGCGCACTCATGTCTCTACGCTTTCAGCCTTTTTTCAGGAGAAATTATTCTTGTCTTCCCGCAACTGCCTGAACACCGACAAACTGTCAAGCGCCGGACACGCTCTGTCTTTGGCATAGGCAAGCACGTCCTTTTCATCCAGACGTAAAAAAGGGTTTATCTGTTTCTCCAACGCCATGCTGGAGGGCAGGGAACATCGGCTGCTGTCTTGTTGCAGCTCGGAAAGGTACTCTTGAATCCGCTGGTTATGCGGCTCAACGGTCGCCGCAAAGCGTAAATTCTGACGTGTGTATTCATGTCCGCAGTAAACCCTGGTCTCATCGGGCAGGGCCTTGAGCCTGGCCAGCGAGTCATGTAACTGTTGCAGTGTGCCATCAAATACACGTCCACATCCGGCAGAAAACAGCGTATCTCCGCAAAATAAAAGTTTATGCCGTGTTTCAAAATAGCAGATATGAGTCGATGTATGACCCGGTATGAAGAGAATCCTGAACTGCCACGCCCCCAGAGAAAAAGTCTCATCAAGCGGGCTGAGCTGATAACCCGTTCCAGTCGGCTCAAGACACTCGGCAATACGGCCAGATGCCTGAACAGATTCCGGGAAAATGCGCGGATCGGCCGGGCCATACACCACCGCGTCTGGATAGCTGGTCATGAGCCTGCGCATGCCGCCAATGTGATCAGCGTGATGATGTGTCAGCAGAATGGCGTCGAGGCGCAGCTCATGTTGCTCCAGAAACGAGATAACCGGTTCGGCTTCTCCCGGATCTACGCACAAAACCGATTGCCTTGCGTCATCAACCAGCATCCAGATGTAGTTATCAGTAAAGGCACGAACCGGTATAACGTCCATGTCAATTCTCCTCTAGCGGGGCAGGCTGATTTGTCTGCCTTCTTCAATTAAATAATAGGATACGCCTGGATTAAACAGTGTACGCAGATTATCCAGAATAATGCGCATCTCGGCGGCCAGCGTATGCGGCGGGTTAATGAGCCATAGACCACAGCCTGTCATGCCTGTCTGAGCCGCGCCTGTTAAGTAAAACTCGATGCGCAGGGTGCGTTCCGTCGGAATGGCCATCATGCCGCGTACCAGCTGATCGCGCAATCGCCTGTCGACAACGGGATACCAAAGGCAATAAACACCCGTTGAAAAGCGCGAAAATGCGGCCTGTATCGCGCGCGGAATGGTTTTATATTCATCCTTGATTTCGTAGGAAGGGTCAAGGAAGGTCAAGGCCCGACGCTCTATCGGGGGCAGGTCTGCCTGCATTTCCCGGATGCCGTCGGCATGGCGAAACTGAACGCGCCTGCCTTGTCTGGGTAATTGTTCGAGCTGTTCAAATTCGCGAGGATGTCGCTCTGCAAAGACGGCGCGATCCTGGGAGCGCAGCAGGGACAAGGCCAGATGGGGTGAGCCCGGGTAATAGCGCAGTTCGCCCTTTGGGTTCAGGTTTTTTAAAACCGATAACCAGGGCGTCATCAGGTCAGGCAGTTTTGTCCGCTGCTCCCATAGCAGGGAAACTCCCTGACGATACTCAGATGTTTTACCGGCCTGACCATCATGTAAATCATACAGGCCACGTCCGGAATGGGTTTCCAGATAGAGCAGGGGTTTGTCCTTCTGACCCATGTAATCGATGACGCGGGACAGGGTCAGGTGTTTGACGACATCGGCAAAATTTCCGGCATGATAACCGTGTTGATAACTCAGCATGAAAAGCCGTGGTTGGAGAATGAGCCCGACAGTATACGTGCTTATGGATTGCTGATCCATCCACCTGTCGATTACAATGCGCTCTGGCTTTGTACTGGACAATTTTTTAATCTTGATATTATTTGTCCTCCCCGAGCAGGCGGGAATGACAGACTGGAGTTTTGTCCAGTACAGAGGCCTTCTGGAACTTAATATGGAAGCGTATCATGACGATTGAAATAACTAATGACCTCAGACCAACAGCAATGGAATGGCCAAAGCACGAAACAACGGAAAGCAACCCGGTTCTCGCCAGGGCCTTCGATGCGTATTTTTTGCAGTCCATGCAGAAAAGCGCCCGCATGGAACAGCATTTTATTCAGGACAGTAATCCACTGGCTGGCAGCAGGCGTGAATCGATATCCTGCCTGCCTGACACGTATCAAGGCACGGGCGAAGCAGAGCCCGCTGTCGAAGCGCCTCCTGCTGATCTTCCCGGAACGCCGGCGCCGATATGTCCTGTGAAAGGAGCCAGCGATTTTATCAATAAGCTCTGGCCGTATGCAGCCCAGGCTGCGAGGCTGACAGGGATTGACCCGCGGCTGTTACTGGCTCAGGCCGCGCTGGAAACCGGCTGGGGACGGCACATCGCAGAGGATAATCAGGGCGTCAGCAGCAACAACCTGTTTAATATCAAGGCCAGCAAGGCTGATTCTCGAGCGCCTCTTGCCATCAAAACGACGGAATACGTGAACGGTAAACCCATACGGCAGACCGCATCCTTTAAAACCTATCCTTCCGTGTATGAGAGTTTTCAGGATTATCTTGACTTGATTCAGGGCAGCGCGAGATACCAGGATGCGCTGGCGCATGCGAACGATCCTGAAGCCTATGCCCACGCCCTGCAGGCAGCCGGTTATGCGACCGATCCAGAGTACGCAGACAAAATATTGTCTGTTTATCATAGCCTGGTAGAGCAAGAGCCTGTTGGTTTATAAATTAAACATAAGAGGCAAATGCAGTCCAAAAGAGATGGACGTTTGCCCATTTTTTACGATAAAATGCGACTTTTGTCTGTCTTGGAGATAACGATGGTTTTCCTGGTGGGTGGTAATGCGGAGCGGGTGTTCCGCTCGTTTGGCCGGGATGGGGCCATCGTTCGGACCCCAATTGCCAACGGTACTCATCTTCGTCGCTTTCTTGGTTCAGAGACGGAGTTTGATGCTTATGTGGGGGCCCTTGCTGACATAGCCGACGGCTATGATGCTCAGGGCCAGATGCCCTCGTTCTTTGACGAAGAAAATGAAGACATTGCGGCTCACCTCAAAAAATACGAATATGCCTACGTAGACCGAGAGGGGCTTCCCTGCCTTATCGGTCTGGAGTTTCGAGATGATGAGACGGGAAAATGGTTTTTTACGCTTGTCAAAAACATAAACAGACCGCTCAGTGAGCGCAATATTTACGTTATTACCAGCGATAAACCCAGCGCAGCGGATGACGTGCCGAGTGGCTGTACCCTGTACGCTGGCCATGATGCCATTCTGCATTTTAAAGAGAACATTAACTCAGGCCTCGCCAATTTGTTTTTTGATACAGCCTTACCGCCTGATCGTCTGAGTATTGATGTGCGGTGCTCCGTGTTTAATCAATTTGCTCAGCAGACAGATGTTACGGGCTTTAAAAAAAACCAGAGTCTGTTGAATATGCTGCTTCCTTCCGATTATGCGCTGCCAGCCTCTGCCTCATCCAGCTCCAGCAGTTCTCGAGCAGGCAGCATTGTCCCTGACCCTGTGAGTTCAGCACTTACACAACATGCGTTTCTTGAAAGACTGGGCCAGGCTGGCGCTACTCCTCCGCAGATTGAACAGGTGTTAAGAGGTGAGGGGCGTTTAATCCACTACAACTCCAATGATCAGGCAACACTTAACCTGGCGACATTGCTTGACCAGTGCCGCCAGAAACAGTTTGCCAACATGAGTTATTTTGTGTCTCACAAAGGGTTTGTTGCCGCGTTTAACAGGCTGTACACGAAACCGGAACTTCGTCCCTTTATAGCGACCCTCCTCGTGAATCCATGTTATAATCGCGCCGACGTAGCCGAATTGATTGCCGTGATGGCCTCTGATACAGATTTATGTATGAGTATGAAAGCCTTGTTTAACAACGGTATGAGCTACTCTAATCTTCTGGAAATTGCCCGAGCGCCAGACAGGCATGCCGCAGTCAGGTTTCTGACTCGATTCGGGCTGTATGATTTTACTCTCGCTCAAATAGAGGTACCGGGTTGTGTGGATATGCTGCAGGAGGCCGAGCGCTATCTGAGCGCGACTTTTCCGATAATCGGCACCAATGAACATCCTTACATCGCCGACGCCCTGAGAAATATTATTCAATATATCAACAGAACCATAACGCTGGATGCGGTCCTGACTCATCTGCTTCAACCCAGGCCATACAGTTCCTATGCGTCGTTTAACCTGCAACTGTTTTTCAGCAAACACCTTTATATGAGTATGAAGCGTTTTGCGCTGGCAGCAGCACCTCGCGCTAACCCGCATTCCTCGCTGGACGAGAAAGACAACTGGCTTAACTCCGCTATCCAGGCCATGCCGGGTATGCAGGCGATCAATCTCTATCCTGAGGTATTCAGCTACGCTGTAGAAACAGATAATCTGCCCGAGTGTAATCAGGAGCAACTGGCTACAACACTGGAAGCCCTGGGTGTCTGTCGTATGAATCTGGTCAGCCCACAGACTTTACCTCTGGCTGAATTATTCCAAACCCCTTTGCTGGCCGAGAGATTGCTAAAATTTACTGCAAAGGAGTCGTTCGGGCGTTTTATGGCCGTAAGAAGGACAATTCGACAGGATGTTCTGGTGGCTTTGGAGCAACTGGATCAGCACAATATGCCTGAGCATTGTTACCAATATGCCATGGCAGATTCTCACAAGGCGCATGCGTTTCGTTGTTTGCTCAACAGGGTCCATGACAGGCCTGGCATGATGTTGGTTTTCAACGCATGTTTTGCGAAGAAAAACATGTATAAAACACAGTGTCAGGATAATCTGAACAACACAGAGCTGAGCGATGCCATGCGTGCCGCCAATGCCCGCGTAATCAATGAGGTTGAATTACTGCATCGCGTGCGTTGCAGACACCGGGGCGATCCAGATAATTTCGCTGAGATGGCCTGTCTGTTTGCCAGTAACTCCGAACAGGGCGATCGTTTTCGCAGAGCCCTTGAGCTGGTGGAGTCACGCTGCGATGAGATCGCGCGTTATTTACGAGAAGCGGCTCCGGGCTCGGATAAACTCCATGCCTACAACAGGCTTGAAAAAGACTTTCGTGCGAGTATGCATCAAATCGTATATACCCAGCTGGTTAATCCACAGAACGATAATCTCGCAGAGCAAATCACACGGGCTGCTGAGCCGGTAAAAGAGCTGTTGAACGAAGATCGCCATCTGTATTTACGTCGCTGTCTTAAGGGGATTGCCAATACCTTGCTGTTGATTGTAAGCTTGCCGACCTGTTTTTACTTCAATCGCAGGCATAAGGAAAGAACAGGCGACTTTCTGTTCTATTCCCGGGCTAAATCCGGTGAAATGCTGAACGAAGCCGTGCAGCAGCTCCCGTCTATCCTGTTGCCGCCAGCGACACACTGATAATTAAGGATAAGGTATGTTTTCACTGGATTGGCCTCGTGCTTATGGCAGGCCACTCGCAACAGCGACATTTAAATCGTCTCCAGAGGATTTTCAGGTCAATGAGTTTTTTGACTGGGAGTTCAGCGGAGAAGGCGAGCACATTGTCCTTAAAATTGAAAAACGAGGCCTGAGTACCGAAGATGTAGTTAAATCTCTGTCTCGACTGATCAATAAGCCCGTTAAACTCATCAGCTACGCCGGCCTGAAAGACAGGCAGGCTTTGACAACGCAATGGCTGAGTGTTCATGCCCCCGGCGAGGTTATCGAGGGCATTGAGTCACTCGAGGCACCGGGCTGGAAAGTGCTTGAATGCACGCGTCATAACAAAAAGCTGCGGCCAGGCTACCTGAGCGGAAATCATTTTGTTGTGACCCTGCGTGATGTCCAGCATGTTGATGATCTTCTGCAGCGTATCGAGCAGGTTAAGCTGCATGGTGTCCCTGATTACTTTGGCGAGCAGCGCTTTGGTCGAGAGGGCGCTAACTTACTGCGTGCCGAAGAAATGCTGGTTCAAGGGCGAAAAATCAAGGATCGCTTTCTCAAAGGCATGTATTGCTCCAGTGCCCGTTCCTGGATCTACAACGCCATCCTGGCGCGGCGGGTGGAAGCTGGCACCTGGAATACCCCTCTGCCTGGCGACATGATGCAGTTGACCGGATCCAACAGTATTTTTCCCCTGGAAAATGTCGATGAAACCATCGTTCAGCGTGTTCTGAAACGGGATGTATCACCAGCCAGTCCTTTGCCAGGAAAAGGAAAAGACAGGGACAGGCTGCCACTGATTGATGAGATTTATTCGGAGTGGCAGGCCTGGATAGATGGTTTGCATCGTCTGGGGCTGGAAGAGGCCTGGCGTGCTAATATTCTGCATCTGGGTAATGTTACGCTTATGCAACAGGATAGTGTCGTGCAGTTATCCTTCACCCTGCCACCAGGCTCTTACGCAACAGCTGTTTTACGGGAACTTGTTCTATATTAATTTTTCGAGGCTTTATCTATGATTTCCAGTGCTGAACTTGAATTGCTTCTCCAGTCTTCCTTTATTTTCAGGCGAAGCCTGCTGCCTGACAGAAGTAATCGGGAGATCCTCGCTGACTTTGAAAATCTGCTTCGAGACAGGGAAAATGGTGCGTGGCTGGTACGGGAAAGCAGAAGCCTCGGAAATCTGAGCCTGTCTTATAGAAAAAATGACACAATCAGGCATTATCGGTTCGCTCTGGTAGATGGTGTATGGACGGGCTCTGATAGTGTGAGCGCTGGCCAAAGCGTGAAATGTGTTGATTTGAGCAACCTGGGCGAGCAAGGACAGAAACTGATCAAACTGATTATCGGCTATGGTTTTTCCAGGCGGCGTATGGTTCTGCCTAATGATCTGCAATGCACGCAGGAGCCTGACTATATGAGAGCCTCCTATTCTTCAGCTAAAATTCTCAGCCGTCGTTATGATGATCCGGTGGTGGCTGTTAAAGAAGCCCTTGAGCGCTTAAAGGTGATAGATTGCAATGAAGAAAGCATTGTTCAGACAGCAGGCAGTTTAAAAAAACCGCTGGACAGCAAGGCAGGGGAGGAAGTTGATGAGGCTTTTGCACAGTGGCTTCGCAATAACGAACTCGATACGGGTCTTATCTGCAGCGTTAGCTTGAGCCTGATTCGTGAGCCACTGGTCTTGCATGAGTCGGGACGGTCATTTGATGCCAGTTCAATGCCAATGATCGGCGCAAGATGCCCCATCACCCGTGCACCAATAACTCAGCCACCGTATACCCTGCCTGAGTACGAACCCTTACTGGCTACCTGTCTGGATATATTTATCAGACTGGTCAATGAGGCATGGTTAAGAAAGCAGCCGTCGGCACCGGGAGCTTATTCCATGTTCGCCTCCAGCTCGACTGCTTCTTCGGTGCCAGTTGCTGACAGCTCGTTCTCATTTTCAGCCAGTTAAGCCGGGCCACGTGATGGGTAGCCCGGATTAGCGTTAGCGTAATGCGGGATCGGAGCTGGATTATTCCCGGATTACGCTACGCTAACCCAGGCCACGTGATGGGGTAGCCCGTATTAGCGTTAGCGTAATGCGGGATCGGAGCCGGATTATTCCCGGATTACGCTACGCTAACCCAAGCCACGTGATGGGGTAGCCCGTATTAGCGTTAGCGT
>NZ_JBNVZR010000028.1:0-20621 GCF_052527415.1 Legionella navarrensis
AATAAATCTCTATCCCGAAATTTTTTTAATCTTTATATTATTTACCCTCCCGGCAGAGCATCTGTCCTCCCAGCGCACCAATTTGTGCTCCCAGCGCACCAGTTTGTCATCCCCGCGCAGGCGGGGATCTATGGTCAAATCAAGGCGAGGATCTATGGTCAAACCAGGTTTTTAGCATTTATCTGCCCCTTCAAGCGCACCCTTTTCTGATGCACATTACTTTCAGCGAAATTACGTGTATTGTAAGTAGTTATAAAGTCAGACTCCGAGGGATCACGTGAAGTGGCATGGGCATTCGTCTATTGGTTTTTTCTATCGTGTATTACCGCTTATTTTGCTCATTACCTGTGTCAGTGCATGCGACAACGGCGATACATCTGCTTTCCAGGGCTACGTGGAAGGTGAAAATATCTACATGGCATCCCCCTATTCTGGCACCCTGATTAATTTGGCCGTAACTCGCGGACAAAGCGTCAAAAAGGGGCAATTACTGTTCCGGCTGGATCCCGAACCTGAACAACTACGGGTAAAGCAGGCTCAGAGCGATGTAGACAGAGCTCTACATGTTGTGAATGATCTCAAGAATCCCCGCCGTTCACCAGAAATCGATCAGATCAAGGCTCAAATTGAACAGGTCAATGCCCGAATTTCCCTGGCCCAGATTCGCGTAAGCCGAAACCAGGAACTGTACGCCCGCAAAGCTGTTGATAAGGATAGCCTGGATGCGGCGATTTCTAACCTTGAGGATCAGCAAAAACTTAAAGCGCAATACGAAGCCAGCCTGCATCTGGCTGAAATGGGGAGCAGGGAAGAGCAGATTTATGCTCAGGAAGCTGAGCTTATGCTTTTGAAGGAAAAACAAAAGGATGCCGCCTGGCAGTTGGCTCAAAAGACAGTTTATGCGCCCGGGGATGGAATCATTTTTGATACCTATTTTCTAGAAGGGGAGTTTGTCGCCGCGCAGCAGGCTGTGTTATCTCTATTAACGCCCGGCAATGTGCGCATCGAATTTTTTGTCCCAGTGGATACCTTACCTCAGCTCACAATAGGCCAGAAAATTACGTTTTTATGTGAAGGGTGTACAAAGCGGGACGAAGCCAGTATCAGTTACATTTCACCCGAAGCCCAGTATATTCCGCCTCTCGTCTATTCCAGGGACAATAACCAAAAGCTGGTGTATCGCATCAAGGCGAGGCTGTACTCCTTTAACCAATATAAACCTGGTCAGCCCGTGATGGTTTATCTTAAGGAGCCCTGATGTCATCCTCCGCCATTATTGATGTGAAGGGCTTATGCAAACAATTTGCTGATAAGACCGTGGTCAATGCGCTGAGTATGCAAGTTAATAAAGGCGATGTATTTGGTTTTCTTGGTCCTAATGGCAGTGGAAAGACTACGACTATTCGGATGTTGTGTGGCCTGTTGACTCCCGACGCAGGCTCAGGAACCTGTCTTGGCTATGATCTGTTGACCGAAGCCAGGCAAATCAAACAACAGGTTGGTTACATGACACAGAAATTCAGTTATTACACCGACTTGAGTGTTGAGGAAAATCTGGATTTTATTGCCCGGGTTTACAATGTCCAAAGGCGGCGGGAGCGCGTTGACAAGACCCTGGAGGACTTTGGCCTTGTTGATCGACGTAAGCAGCTCACAGGATCCTTATCCGGTGGCTGGAAGCAGCGGGTCGCACTTGCCGCCTGCATGCTCCATGAGCCGGAGCTGCTGTTGCTGGATGAACCGACTGCTGGTGTTGATCCCGTTGCCCGGCGCGATTTCTGGGACAAAATTCATTTGCTGAGCGAGCGAGGCATCACAGCACTGGTTTCTACTCATTATATGGACGAAGCCGAGCGTTGCACCCGGCTTGCCTACCTTGCTAACGGCGCTTTATTAATAACCGGCACCGTGAATGATGTGATTGCGTCGGCGGGTTTGTATACCCTCGAGCTGAGTGGCAGTGTAACGACAGCGTTGCTTCAAAAAGCCAAGCAGGCGAAGGGTGTTGTTCAGGCGGAGTTATTTGGTAATAAAATTCATGTCTGCGCTTATGATAAGGCCTTACTCGATCAGAGCATGAACGAGCTGGCAAGATTATATCGAGTCAGTGTAAGGCAGATACCCTCTACTCTGGAAGATGCCTTCATCAGCCTCGTTCAGCGCTCTGGAGGAAACATACAATGAATCGTGCGCGCTTTTCTCCGTTACTTGCCATCATTATCAAGGAATTCATTGAAATGCGGCGGGACCGTGCCACATTTCTAATGATTCTTGCCATTCCTCTTATGCAGTTGGTTTTATTTGGCTATGCCATCAACACCAATCCAAGGTATTTACCTACAGCGATTGTGAACGATAATCCAGATGAGTTCAGCCGACGAATCATGGTCAGCCTGCAAAACTCTACTTATTTTAAGTTCATCAGTCCAGCTGTGACAGAAGCTGAGTCGAAGCAAATGCTAAGACGGGGCAATGTTAATTTTGTGCTGAATTTTCCCCCACATTTTTCCCGGGATCTGGTGCGTGGATTAAGCCCTGATTTACTGCTGGAAGCTGACGCGACTGATCCGGCAGCAACAACCCGGGCCATGTCTGTCTTTAATGAACTGGCGAGCCTGTCGCTGAAAGACGAACTGACAGGACCCCTGGCAAATCTGGCAGTAAGACATTTACCTTATACTCCACAGATACACGCTGTTTACAACCCACTCGCCATTACCTCCTATAACATTGTTCCGGGTCTGCTGGGCGTCGTACTGACCTTGACCATGGTCATTGTCACGGCGTTGGTAATCACGCGCGAATCAGAACGAGGAACCATGGAGAATCTTCTGGCCACACCGTTAAGACCGCTTGAAATCATGATTGGAAAATTACTTCCCTATATTATTGTGGGCTACGCCCAGGCCATCTTAATCCTCTTTCTGGCCCGTATTCTGTTTCATGTTCCCATGCAGGGCAGTATAGGACTGCTGTTATTTTTATCGCTGCCATTTATTGCCGCTAATCTTGCCATGGGACTGACCTTTTCAACTCTGGCAGTCAATCAGCTGCAGGCCGTGCAGAGCGCGGTATTTTTCTTCCTGCCCTCAATATTGCTATCCGGTTTCATGTTCCCTTTTCGGGGCATGCCTGAGTGGGCGCAATGGGTTGGCAGTTTGCTGCCACTGACGCATTTTCTGATTATTGTCAGAGGGATCCTGTTGAAAGGAAACGGATTCTGGGATGTATGGCGTGAGACCATACCCATCATGATTTTCATGGTTGTTGTGCTGGCGGTGAGTTTCAAACGCTTTAGAAAAACCCTGGATTGATGGTACACTTCGATTTTTCAGTACGGATAATGTGGAGTTGACATGGCAGGTTCGAAGCATATTTATCATCATGGCGCGCAGGAGTTGCATGGCTATCTGGCACGCGCCAATACGGATCAGGCATCACGGCCTGCTGTTCTGGTTGCGCACGATTGGACGGGTTGTAACGATTTTGCCAGAAAAAAAGCCGATATGCTGGCCAGCATGGGTTACATCGGTTTTGCTGTGGACATGTATGGTCATGGGCAGCTGGGTGGCACAGTGGAGGAACGTATGGCCCTGATCCAGCCATTTTTTGAAGACAGAGCCCTGTTACGCGCACGGATTCGAGCGGCGTTTGATGCGCTGCTGGCGGTCCCCGGTGTCGATAAAAGCCGGGTTGCTGCAATTGGATTCTGTTTTGGTGGCATGACGGTTCTGGATCTCGCGCGCAGTGGTGCTGAACTTAAGGCGGCCATTAGCTTTCATGGATTATTGAATGCACCAAAAGAGTTGCCCCCTGAACCAATTCATGCAAAGATATTGGTGTTGCATGGGTATGATGACCCCATGGTTAAACCAGATGATGTTAATGCCTTCTGTCAGGAAATGACCGAGGCGAACGTGGATTGGCAGGTGCACCAGTATGGGCACACGCAGCATTCCTTCACCAATCCAGAGGCCCATAATCAGGATATGGGCACAATATATAATGAGGTCGCGGAGCGACGCTCTCTGCAGTCGATGAAAAATTTTCTGCAGGAAGTGTTTGACTGAATTGGACCTGATGCGACAAAATCATTGACAAAATTATGTGCATTCTGTAAATTTATCACTTATTCGGACGGGTCTGTTGGTACAAAAACAGGCAAGTCCTTGAGTTTATAACGTAAACAGTGAGGGTATGGAATGAAAAAGATCGTATTAGTTCTTTTGGGTCTGATAAGCATGTCAGGTTTTGCTACCAGCAGCGTTGCCGCAAAAGACAAAGATGGACAACAACTGAGCGCAGAACAAAGCGCGCTGGTTAACTCTACGGTTGTTGCCGCAGTAAATGCTGCCACCACCACTGTAGGCGCGTCCGTAGTCTCTGGAACCATTATCTCTCATATCGGTTAATTGATAGAATATGTCTGATTTGGAGCACCGTGATACCTCATTATATTCGAGAAATCGGTGCTCCGGATACGAAGCAATCAGACTGAATTTTCAATACACACTACCCATTCCCGGTAAAATTTGTTACAATTCCCCGCAACTTTTTGCGGCTGAATTTCTGGGAGTAATCGTTGTCTGATTCTGTTGCCTTGAATTCGGGGTCTGTGCTACCTCGCGGTGGACTATCTGCCTGGCTGGTGTGTCTGTCGGCAGGCCTTTTTTTCTTCTACGAATTTTTTCAACTGAATATTTTCGATGTCATCAATCAGCCACTGAGAGACAGTTTTCAACTCGATGCCACGCAGGTCAGCTGGATGTCGAGTATGTATCTGTGGGCGGATATTCTGTTTCTTCTCCCAGCCGGTGTTATCCTTGACCGTTTTTCAACGCGTACGGTCATCCTGTCAGCCATGCTGATTTGTGTATTGGGCACACTTGGCTTTGCCCTCACCCACTCTTTTTTTCTTGCCTGCCTCTTTCACTTTCTGTCTGGCATTGGTAATGCGTTCTGTTTTCTTTCCTGCGTAGTCCTGGTGTCGCGCTGGTTTCCGCCACGCCGTCAGGCACTTGTTATTGGTTCTCTGGTTACCATGGCCTTTCTGGGGGGGATGGTTGCCCATACGCCTTTTGCCTGGCTGAATGAGTCCTGGGGATGGCGTAATTCGCTGTTAATTGACAGCGGCATAGGCGCTTTGCTCCTGGTCTGGATCGCTGTGTTTGTTTACGATCAGCCGGCACAAGGTGTCCAGCAAAACACGAGTCAGAGCACGAACATCGTTGATAGTCTGCTGCAGGCCCTGCGCAATCGTCAGACCTGGCTGGCCGGGTTGTTTACCTGCTGTCTGAACCTGCCCATTATGGTTCTCTGTGCGCTGTGGGGTGCCAGTTATTTACAGGTGGTTCACCAGCTGTCTGACATTGCCTCCAGTAATGTGGTGTCCATGATCTTTATTGGCAGTATTCTGGGTTGCCCACTGGCGGGCTGGCTGTCTGACAGCCAGGCCCGACGCAAGCCTGTCATGCTGTATGGGACCCTGTTGACCCTGCTGAGCATGACCCCCTTATTTCTCGGAATTACTCTGTCGCAGGTTCAGTTGAGCCTGGTGTTCTTTTTACTGGGGCTTTTTACCAGCGTACAGGTCATCAGTTATCCTTTGATTGCAGAAAGCAACACACCGGATAACACCGGATCGGCCACCGGTATCGCGTCGATTGTTATCATGGGTGGCGCCGGCGTTGGTCAGGTGTTGTTTGGTTTGCTGATGCAGCATCATGCCGGCCTGTCCAGCAGTCAGTATTCGGTTGCCGATTTTCAATACGCTATGTGGATGTTTCCGCTGACGGCTGTCATCGCTCTGGCAGCGGGTTTGATGCTGCGTGAAACACATTGTAAACGCCAATAATAACAAGGGTTTTGGGAGTAAACATGTCTATGGTACAAGAATACAAGGCATCAAACAGTCTATTCGAGTCGGTACTGCCCTGGTTTGTCTGCTTCAGTGCTTCCTTGTTTTTTTTCTATGAATTCATTCAGGGGAACATGTTTGCTTCCATTGCCGATGACATCATGCGTGATTTTCATGTACAGGCTGATAAAATGGCCTGGCTGTCCAGCATCTATTATTTATCTAACGTGTTGTTTCTGTTTGTAGCCGGTTTTATCCTCGACAAATTTTCACCTAAAAAAACAATCTTAACCGCGATGCTCCTTTGTGTTTTGAGTACCTTTTTACTCGCACATGCGCAGTCATTTTATCTGGCTCTGTTTTGCCGTTTCATCACGGGCATTGGCAGCGCCTTTTGTTTTCTCGGCCCGATTCGATTGGCCTCGCGCTGGTTTCCTCCGCGACGTATGGCCATGGTAACCGGCGCTATTGTCACCATGGCCATGACCGGCGGTATGCTGGCACAATACCCTCTGACCAGGCTGGTGGAAATGATTGGCTGGCGCGATGCCCTTATGCAGGTAGGCTGGCTGGGCTGCGCCATGCTGGCAGTCATGTCTTTCGGTATTATCGATAAAGCGCATACAGCAGTTTCCGAGGGCGTAAAAAAAATCAGCGTCCTGGCAACGGCCAGACTTGCCTATCTCAATCTGCAAACCCTGCTGGCGGCTCTTTACACGAGTCTGATGAATATGGCGATTGCAGTGTTTGGCGCCATGATGGGCTCTCTGTATCTTGTACAGAGACTGGGTGTGAGCAAGGACGATGCGTCACTGGTGAATACCATGTTGTTTCTCGGCGCCATTATCGGCGGACCGTTTCTTGGCTGGTTGTCGGACCGGCTGGGCCTGCGCCTGATACCGATGAGGGCTGGCGTAATTGCCTCTTTGCTCGTAGTGCTTGCCGTATTGTTTCTGCCCGTATCGTTGACTGTGATGAAGGTATTGTTTTTTCTGCTTGGCTTTTTTACTGCTGCTCAGGTTATCAGCTATGCGCTGGTTGTGGAAAGCAGCCCGGCGGCACTGACCGCCACAGCGGTCAGTGTGATTTCAATATTAACCCAGGGTGGTTATATTGTTTATCAAAATCTGTTTAGTCGTATGCTTGTCAGTCATGGTGATGTAACGATCATGGACGGCGTGCCTGTCTATTCACTGGCTGATTATCAATTTGCCGGGCTTATTCTTCCGCTAGGATTGATTATTGCCCTGTTGGCCTCACTGGGTTTGAAAGAAACCTGGGGCCGATGTTCAGAAGGATAAATAATGACGCAAAGGCGTGTTTGTGTTCTGTTAATGGACTCTCTTGGTATTGGTGCCAGTCTGGATGCTCATCGGTATGGTGACGAAGGTGCCGATACCTTTGCTCATATCCATCAGGCCTGTGAGCAGGGGCAGGCGAACGTAGAGGGTCTGCGCGAAGGGCCTCTTTCTCTGCCACATTTAACCGATCTGGGTCTGTATCATGCCGCCATGGCCAGTTCCGGAACCCGCCTGATCCCTTTGTCGGAATTAAAATCTCCGGCGGGCTGTTACGGTTATGCCGTTGAGCAGAGCCTTGGCAAAGATACGCCGAGTGGTCACTGGGAAATCGCCGGTGTACCTGTCCATTACGAATGGGGCTATTTTCCTGATACACCAGACTGTTTCCCCAAAAAGCTGATCGATGAGTTCGTAGCCCGGGCCGGGCTGCCTGGTGTCATCGGCCTGAAGCATGCTTCCGGTACCGATATTATGGCGGAGCTGGGTGAGGAGCATATCAAAACCGGTAAGCCCATTGTTTATACGTCTGCGGACAGCGTGTTTCAAATAGCGGCACATGAAACCCATTTTGGTCTTGAGCGCCTGTACGAAATCTGCCTGATTGCTCGTCAGCTCGTTGATGAGTATCAAATTGGGCGGGTTATTGCGCGGCCTTTTATCGGAGAGGCTGGCGCGTTTACGCGAACTGGCCATCGCCGTGATTACGCGACTCCACCACCCGAGCCTACCTTGCTTGACCGCTTAAAAGATGCGGGACGCGAGGTTATTGCCATCGGGAAAACAGCCGACATTTTTGCTCATCAGGGCATGACACAGACCATCACGGCCTATGGCAACATGGCCTTGTTTGATGCCACCGTGGCCGCTCTGAAAACAGCGCCGGGCGGCAGTCTGGTGTTTACCAACTTTGTGGATTTTGACTCATCATTTGGTCATCGACGTGACGTTGCGGGATATGCGCATGCTCTGGAAGAGTTTGATGCCAGAATGCCGGAGCTGCTCGCATCTCTACGCCCGGACGATTTGGTTGTGATAGCGGCCGATCATGGCTGCGATCCAACGAGGCCCGGTTCGGATCATACCCGCGAACATATTCCTGTTCTTGCTTTTGGCCCTCAAATTGCCAGTCGATTTATTGGCCGACGTGACACGTTTGCTGATATTGGTCAGACTCTGGCAGAGTATCTGGGCCTGGATTCCTTGACTCATGGTGTGTCGTTTGCTGTTGAATCATGATCTACCCAGACGCATTTCTTGATTATTGCGCTCAGATTGAGCACCGGCTCACGTCTTTGCGCAAAAGCATTCTGTATATTTTATGGCAGGAGCAGCAGCCGTTAAAAGCTTATGAGATTTTGAATACCTTGCTGCAGACCAGGCAGAATTCCAGCCCTCCTACCGTCTACCGAGTGCTCGATTATCTGGTTGCCTGCGGTCTCGTCCATAAAATTGAATCCATTCAGTCTTATACCTTATGTCATGATCCCAAGCAGCACCTGCCATCCGAGATTTTAATGGTCTGCAACCGTTGCCACCAGGTCAGCGAAACCTACGATCCGGCGCTGCGCTCCTTCGTACAGAATCTGTCTGGACAGCATGGGTTTCATGTAGGTCAGGACGCCATCGAACTGAAAGGTTTATGCCAGGCCTGTTTTTGATACCCGCTTCCCCCTTGATTTTTAATTTTTCATCCCCATCTGGGTACTATAAATCAGCCTGAGGAATAATTTTGGAACAATATCGTGGTACGACCATCCTGTCAGTCAGACGGGGAAACTCCGTTGTAATTGGTGGAGATGGCCAGGTTTCTTTTGGTAATACAGTGATGAAAGGTAATGCCAAAAAAGTCAGACGCCTGTATAAAGACAATGTTATCGCCGGATTTGCGGGTGGCACAGCCGATGCGTTTACGTTGTTCGAACGCTTTGAACGCAAGCTTGAAATGCACCAGGGGAATCTGGTTCGTGCAGCTGTTGAGCTGGCTAAAGACTGGCGCACCGATAAAATATTGCGACGCCTGGAGGCTCTGCTGGCTGTAGCCGATCGCAAGGCCTCCCTGATTATTACCGGTAATGGTGATGTGATTGAGCCGGAAGAGGGCATCATGGCGATTGGTTCCGGTGGTCCTTTTGCGCAGTCCGCCGCGCGTGCCCTGCTGCATAACACCGACCTGAATGCGCTGGATATCGTGAAAAAAAGTCTGGAAATAGCCGGTGATATCTGCATATACACCAACCATAATTTAACTATCGAAGAATTGGAAAGCGACTGTGAATAATACCATTATGACCATGACACCCAGAGAAATCGTACAGGAACTCGACAAGCACATAATCGGTCAGTACGAAGCCAAGCGAGCCGTAGCCATTGCCTTGCGTAACCGCTGGCGTCGCATGCAGATCAGTGACGCGTTTCTGCGTAATGAAATCATGCCTAAAAATATTTTAATGATTGGACCAACCGGTGTCGGTAAAACAGAGATTGCGAGACGACTGGCGAAGCTTGCCCAGGCGCCATTCATCAAGGTTGAGGCTACCAAATTCACTGAAGTAGGATACGTTGGCCGCGATGTCGATTCAATCATGCGTGATTTGATGGAAATTGCCATCAAACAGGAGCGTGAAGCGGCTATGAAAAAAGTCGAGCATCTGGCCGAAGATGCAGCAGAAAACCGTATCCTTGACGTCTTGCTGCCCCCTGTTCGAGGCCAGGTACTGCCAGCTGAAAAAGACAGTTCGACACGTCAGGTATTTCGTAAACAACTGCGCGAAGGTACCCTCGATAATAATGAAATTGAAATTGACGTGTCGGTTTCTCCCGTTGGCGTCGAAATCATGGCGCCTCCTGGCATGGAAGAAATGACCAGTCAGTTGCAGTCAATGTTTCAGCAGGTAGGCAGCGGGCGTACCAAAACGCGCAGGCTGACCGTGGCTAAAGCGATGAAAATCCTGCGCGAGGAAGAAGCCGCCAGGCTGATAAATGAAGATGATATCAAAGCGCGCGCTATTGAGAATGCTGAGCAGAATGGCATCGTCTTTATCGATGAGCTGGATAAAGTGGCAAAACGGGCCGAAGGAAGTGGCGGAGATGTTTCCCGTGAAGGCGTGCAGCGTGATCTCCTGCCTCTGGTAGAGGGCTCAACCATTTCAACCAAATACGGCATGGTTAAGTCTGATCACGTGTTATTTATCGCTTCTGGCGCGTTCCATGTGGCGAAACCTTCGG
This sequence comes from Legionella navarrensis, assembly GCF_052527415.1. Taxonomy (NCBI): domain Bacteria; kingdom Pseudomonadati; phylum Pseudomonadota; class Gammaproteobacteria; order Legionellales; family Legionellaceae; genus Legionella; species Legionella navarrensis. The sequence continues at coordinate 10,384 of NZ_JBNVZR010000028.1, forward strand.
ATCTGATTGCGGAATTGCAGGGACGTTTGCCGATTCGTGTCGAATTAAGCGCTTTGTCGGTAGAAGATTTTGTCCGTATTCTGACAGAGCCTTCCGCGTCGCTGACGGAGCAGTACGCCGCCCTGATGGCCACAGAGGGTCTGACCTTAACCTTCGATGACACAGGAATTCGTCGCATTGCAGAAGTAGCCTGGCAGGTCAACGAGCGCACTGAAAACATTGGTGCCCGCCGCCTGTATACGGTCATGGAGCGATTGCTGGAAGTGATTTCCTTTGAGGCAACGGAGAAAGCGGGTGAATCGGTGCATGTCGATCTGGCCTATGTTCAGGCGCATCTGGGCAAGCTGGTTGCGGACGAAGATCTGGCGCGCTACATACTGTAAAATCGTAACAACGCCATCCTGCAGGCACTCAGGGTGGCGTTGTCTCGGTATCAAACAAGTCCACCAGACTGCCATTCAGCGTTTTCTGCAGATTGTGCTCCATTTTTTCAAATAAGGGATACCATCTCATGATGATATCTGACTCACTGTCTCTGATACCGCCTGTCTGAGGCAGGGGATAGGGTAAATGCTGAGATAACCAGTAAAGGGAAATCGCATGCAAATCCCGGCTCAGGATATAATTCCCCTGCTCATCACTATGGATCAGGTTTAGCTGCTTCAGCTGATCAATCATCGCCTCACTGTCGACTTCAAAAGGCTGTCTGCTGGTATCTATCAACTCATTCAGGCTCATGCCCTCACCGCTTTTCTGCTTCAGCCATAAATGTTGCAGCCATAACAGAGCATGTAAAAATCCTCCCAGCAAGGTGCCTCTGCGCCGTTGATGATGAACCGACAGGGCATAGCTGATTTCAGCACCCAGCAGGGTAATAAACCATACCCAGTAAATCCAGACAAAGAAAATGGGAATGGCGGCAAAGGCTCCATACAATAATTCGTATTCGTTATAGCGAGACAGATAAAAAGTAAAACCACGTTTGGCTGATTCCACCAGAATGGATGCAAACAAACCACCCCAGAGGGCATGCCGCCACGACACAGGGCGGTTGGGCACTATCAGATACAGCAGGGTGAAGCCGGTCAGCGACAGGAAAAAGGGCAGGGCGCTTAACAACAATGATGGCGCTTCATGATCCCGAAAGAACGGGATGGATATCAGATAAGAGCTGGCAGCCAGACTCAGACTGAGAAAAAAAGGAGACAAAGACAGTATGGCCCAATACAGCAGTAAGGCCGCTACGCCCTGACGCCCGGTATTAACACGCCAGATTTTATTCATGGCACTTTCTATGGTTACCATCAGCAGCAGGCCCGTGACAAACAAAAAGACCGTACCGCCAATCGATAACTTACTCACCTGGGTGGCGAATTGCAGCAAATAACTCTGAACCACCTTCCCTGTCGCGGGCACAAAATTATCAAAGATGAAGTTTTGCAGGGGTTCGCTGATGCCGTTAAAAACAGGAAAAGACGAAAAAAGAGCAATACCAACAGCCATCAGGGGAACGATGGCCAGCAGAGTGGTAAAAGCAAGTGCCGATGCGCGATAGGGGCCGTCATCTTCGATAAAATGCGCGATAACAAAACGGCAAAAGCGGATACTCTGACTCCATTTTTCAACGATGCTCTGTTTTATTTCCATGATGCTTTAGCGCCTTATTTTCAGTCCGTCTGAAACCGTACGTGAGCCTGGCATATTTAAATAGCCAGATTACCAGCCTCAACATTGTCGCGCTTCTCGAGAAGCCGACCGGTAAGGAACAGGCCAGCCAGGTAGACCAGTCCGGTGATGCTGCAATACAGTCCGAAGTAATAGTTGTTATGCTGCGCGTAAACGTAATTGCCAATTTCTACGCCAGCCGCCTGAGCACACATGCTCAGCACGCTTATCATGGCATAGGCCGTGCCTTTACTGACAGGGGTTGAAAACAGAATCAGACGATTAAGTGGCGCCACTGCAACGCCCATGCCGAAGCCATACAGCGTCATACCGGGAATGAGCCAGATAAAATGCGTGCTGATGAGTCTGGTCAGCAGGCTGCACAAAATCAAGCCGGTGACAGCTATCAGGGAGCCGATGCTGATGATATGTTTTAACGGGTGGAGTCGAGTCAGTCTACGTAAATACAGGTTTCCCAGTATTCCCGCGCCGAACAGAGGCAATTGCCACAGCGCATAATCAATCACGCTTAAATGAGCATCGGTCACAATGATGATGGGTGAGATGGCAATCCAGGCGATGCATGGAGCGCCCAGAACTCCTGCACTGAGAGCGCCGGCCATAAACGCCGGGTTAGCCAGGAGCTGTCTGTAATTACCGAATACGGTCCTGGGGTTCAGTGAGACGCGCGGAATCACCTCGCCATCGTGCTTGACTGCCCCTACCGACTCGGGCATATAGCGCCACAGACCATAAAGGGCGAACAGCGCAAGGCTGCCAATGAGGACAAAAATACCACGCCAGTCAAAATAAAGAATAAATCCGGCGCCTGCCAGCGGGCCAAGCAAGGGCGCGACCATGGCTACATTCGATAACAGCGAAACCAACCGCACCGCGTCCATTTCTGAGTAAATTTCCTGCAGCGTCGCATAGCCAATAACACCAATAAAACACAGACCCATTCCTTCAAAAAAACGTGCCAGCAGAAACTGGTTCATGGACGTTGTGCAGGCAATCGCGGCGGTAAAGATAAAGAACAGGGCGGCTCCGGTGAGCATGACGGGACGGCGCCCAAACCGGTCAGATAAAGGGCCCAGAAAAATCTGCAGACTTGCACCACCCAGAACGTAGGCTGTAAGAGACGTAGCTATGGCGGATTCATGGCCATGAAATGAGGCAACAACGTGGATCATGCCAGGCATGATCATGTCATTGGCTATGTAGGTCAGAAATTGATACAGCACGAGAAATCCGGCGAAAACCAGTGCTCGCTTATGGGTAATAGCAATCAAAGGTTTTGGCATGTTCGAATCGGTCTCTCACTGTTAAAACGATCATTATACGCAACTTGTCATATTATTTCGACCATACTGGTGAAATGGGTATATACTCCGCAAAGATTTATTTTTAGAGGTAAGCCGAGATGTCAAACCCCTACATCCTGATTTTGTACTACTCGCGTAACGGCTCCACCGCACAGCTGGCGCAACAGATTGCACGTGGCGTTGAACATGTTGATGGTATCGAGGCGCGTTTAAGAACCGTGCCGCCGGTATCAACGGTATGCGAAGCCACAGAAAGTGCGGTTCCAGAGCAAGGTGCTCCCTATGTGACTCTGGATGATCTGCGCGACTGCTCGGGGCTGGCTTTGGGAAGCCCGACCCGTTTCGGCAATATGGCTGCACCCTTGAAGTATTTTCTCGACACAACGGCCGCGCTGTGGCTGGCGGGAGATTTAATAGACAAGCCGGCCTGTGTGTTCACCTCTACCTCCTCAATGCACGGCGGCCAGGAATCTACCCTGCTCAGCATGATGCTGCCGTTGATGCATCATGGCATGATCTTGCTGGGTATTCCCTATTCGGAAGCCGCCTTGAACAATACCCAGACCGGCGGAACACCCTATGGTGTGTCCCACGTCACCGGGGTCGGAGGTGATATGCCTCTGAGTGCCGATGAAATCAGCCTGGCCCGCAGTCTGGGTAAGCGCCTGGCTGAGGCTGCGCTGAAACTGCGCTAACAATAACCATTTTGTCAGGACATTTAAGGTGCGAATAATCAGTTTTAATGCCAATGGCATCCGAGCCGCGGCTCGTAACGGGTTCTATGAGTGGATGAACACGCAAAACCCGGATTTTGTCTGTATCCAGGAAACCAAGGCGCAGATAGCTCAGCTGCTGCCCGATGAGCAATATTTCCCTGCCGGTTATCACTGCGAGTATTTTGATGCAGAGAAAAAGGGATACAGTGGTGTGGCCATCTATGCCAGACATAAGCCACATCAGGTCATCAGGGGGATAGGTTACGATTACTGCGATGACGAAGGGCGCTATATTCAGTTTGATTACCCGAAATTCAGCGTGATATCCCTGTATCTGCCGTCTGGAACCAGTGGCGATGGCCGACAGGAAGTCAAGTACGCCTTTCTGGAGCGTTTTGCTGCGCATCTCAATACCCTCAAACAGCAAGGGCGCGAACTGATTATCTGCGGCGATTACAACATTGCCCATAAAATCATCGATTTAAAAAACTGGCGCAGCAATCAGAAAAACTCAGGATTTCTGCCTGAGGAGCGCGCCTGGATGGATCAGTTGTTCGGCCCCATGGGTTTTGTTGATGCCTTTCGAGTGAGAAACCAGAACGAAGGACAATACACCTGGTGGTCTTACCGCGCCCGAGCCTGGGAAAAGGACGTTGGCTGGCGGATAGATTATCAGGTCATCACGCCGGGCCTGACAGAACACGTGGCCGATGTGTCGATCGCGCGGGATGTCCGCTGGTCTGATCACGCGCCTCTGATCATTGATTACAAAGGGGAATGGCATGCTTAAACTGGCCAGCTGGAATGTTAACTCTCTAAAAGTCAGGCTCGATCATGTCCTCGCCTGGCTTGACAGCAGTCAGGTCGATGTACTGGGTATTCAGGAAACCAAACTGGTCGATGAACAGTTTCCGGCTGCCGTCTTTATTGAACGCGGGTATCACCTCGCCTATGCCGGGCAAAAAACCTATAACGGTGTGGCAGTTATCAGCCGCCGTCCTATCAGTGACGTGGTCACGGATATCCCTGGACTGGAGGACCCACAGCGACGCATCCTGGCGGTGACGCTGGGTGATCTGCGCCTCATCAATCTTTATGTACCCAACGGTGCTGAAGTGGGCACTGATAAGTATGAATATAAACTGAACTGGCTTGCTCACGTAACGGCTTATATCGAAGAACAGGTGCGTATTTATCCGAGGCTTGTGGTGATGGGAGACTTTAACATTGCACCGGAAGACAGAGACGTCCATGATCCGGTGGAGTGGGGCGAGGGTATATTGGTCAGTCCTCTGGAGAGACAGGCCTGGTCAAAACTACTGTCAACCTGCCTGAAGGACAGCTTTCGTCTGTTTCCTCAGGAAGACAATCAATTCAGCTGGTGGGACTACCGCGCAGCCGGATTTCGCCGTAACAGGGGCTTACGTATCGATCATATACTGCTCAGTGAAGCCCTCGCCGAAAACTGTCTGGCCTCGCATATTGACAGGACGCCGCGTACATGGGAGCGACCATCCGATCATACACCGGTCTGGGTTGAGTTAAAAAATTGATTTGAGCGCAGGATTCTGTTAGTCTTGCCCATTAATTTATAGAGAGTATGGTGCCTGACAGCTGTTCAGGTGGCGATATTCGTTTTGCAAACAGAGAGAGCCGTACTATGAAAGCATCCATTCATCCAAATTATGAAGTCATCAAAGTAACCTGCAGCTGCGGTGAAGTGTTTGAAACACGTTCCACACTGAGCCAGGACCTCAACATTGAAGTATGCGCTAAATGCCATCCATTCTATACCGGTAAGCAAAAACTGGTTGACACCGGTGGTCGTGTACAGAAATTCCGCGATCGTTACAGCAAACGCGCTTAATAAGCTGGCGAGTAATTATCAAAATCAGCCGTGTTTTTTCCGTATGAAAAAAAACACGGCCAGAATGTACAAATCTTCGGAACACAATGCGTACGTCAGATACGTCATTTGTCTGACACGGCTGTTCGCTGCAATATATATTCTATATACTGAATTTTTATTTTAATTAATATTTGAAACTTGAGAGTGAGCGCTTTGGATAAAGACTTATTGAAGCAACGTGCTTTGCATTATCATGAGTTTCCAACCCCTGGAAAGCTTGCTGTGCACATCACAAAACCAACCAATTCCCAGGATGATTTATCCCTTGCCTACACGCCCGGTGTTGCCGAACCCGTGCTGGCAATAGAAGCCCGACCCGACGATGCCTATCGCTATACAGCCAAAGGCAACCTGGTTGCTGTAATAAGCAACGGAACAGCCGTGCTTGGTCTTGGAGACGTGGGTGCGCTGGCCAGTAAACCGGTTATGGAAGGGAAAGCCGTGCTGTTCAAGCGTTTTGCTGATATTGACGTTTTTGATATCGAAGTGGACGCAGACGATCCTCAGGCCTTTATCGCCACAACAAAGCGCATTTCCCCCACATTCGGCGGGATTAACCTTGAAGATATCAAGGCACCGGAATGCTTCGAAATAGAACAGGCTTTGGTCGAGCAACTCAATATCCCTGTGTTTCATGACGACCAGCATGGTACCGCCATTGTGGTTGCTGCCGGTTTGCTGAACGCGCTGGATCTGCAGCACAAGAAACTCTCAAACGTCCGGATAGTCTGCATAGGTGCCGGAGCCGCAGGCATTGCGTCCATGCGTCTGCTGGTTGCGATGGGAGCTTTAAAGGAAAACATCACACTGCTGGATTCCCAGGGTGTTATCCATACTGGTCGTGAAGATCTCAACCCCTACAAGTTTGCTTTTGCCCGTACAACACAGAAACGTACCCTGGCCGATGCCATGGTAGATGCCGATGTGTTCATCGGTGTAGCAAAACCCGATTTGCTGAATGCTGAATTATTGAGTCTGATGGCTCCAAATCCCGTTATTTTTGCCTTGTCCAATCCTGATCCGGAAATCAGGCCGGAACAGGCGCATGCGATTCGCAACGATTTGATTATTGCGACCGGTCGCAGCGATTACCCCAATCAGGTCAATAACGTCCTGTGCTTCCCCTATATCTTTCGCGGAGCGCTGGATGTGAGGGCTACCTGTATCAACCGGGCTATGCAGATAGCAGCGGTTGAGTCGATAAGACAACTGGTTCTGGAACCTGTTCCTCAGGTTGTCATCGATAATTATCCCGGAGTTACCAGCTGGGAGTACGGTCCGGAATATATTATTCCAAAACCAATTGATCCTCGACTGAGAGAACGCGTTTCTCTTGCAGTGGCCAGGGCGGCCATGGCAAGCGGCGTCAGTCGGATAGATCTTCCCTGATCCATGTTGTGCCTGCAGATGTTGAACCAATCAGATTGAGGAGAGTTCTTTTGCAAACGAACAACAAAACACATTATTTTGTAGCCTGGCTGATATGTGGGCTTGGTGCCTTGTTTTACAGCTATGAATATTTGCTGAGGATATCGCCCAGCGTGATGGAAATGGCTCTGCGCGAGCATTTTGGCCTGTCCGCAACCGGCTTTGGCGTTCTGTCAGCTTTTTATTACTATGCCTATGTTCCGCTGCAGTTGCCGGTTGGTATTCTGCTGGACCGATACGGTCCAAGAATACTGCTTACCCTCGCCTGCCTTATCTGTGTTCTGGGTACCTTTGTTTTTGCCAGCACTCAGACGTTCTGGATTGCTGCCACCGCCCGTTTTTTTGTTGGTTTTGGTTCGGCCTTTGCCTTTGTCGGGGTGTTGAAACTCGCCACCATCTGGCTCCCCGAAAACAAACTGGCCATGGTGTCAGGTCTTGCGGCGGCTCTGGGTACCATTGGCGCCATGTTTGGCGATAATCTGCTGGCCTATCTTGTTGTAAATGCAGGCTGGAGCCAGACAATGCACATGACTGCCTGGTTTGGTGTGGCTCTGACTATTGTGCTCTGGTTTGGAATTCGCAATAAAAAGGGACACCAGTTTCTGAGTGGAACCATCGGCAGTTTTCGCAGCAGCATGATTGATTTGGCTATTATCATGCGCAATCGTCAGATGTGGATTAATGGTCTTTTTGGCTGCCTCGTTTATCTGCCTACGACTGTTTTTGCCGAGCTTTGGGGAATTCCCTATCTGAAAAACGCACACGCAATGTCACAGGAAGCGGCCAGCTTTGCCAATTCGATGCTCTTTTTTGGTTTCACCCTGGGCGCGCCGCTGATGGGGTACATATCGGATCGAATCAGACAGCGTAAACCCCCTATGCTGCTGGGAGCGACAGTAGCTGCTCTGATCATGCTGACCGTGCTTTATATGCCCGACTTAAGTCATAACACGATCTACGTTCTGATGTTCGTTCTTGGTCTGTTCTACAGTGCGCAATGTATCGTTTTTGCCGTTGGCCGCGAATTAAGCCCCAACGAAGCGGCCGGTACGGCGATGGCCATGACCAACATGGTGGTCATGCTCGGCGCCATGTTTTTACAGCCTCTGGTTGGCCGTCTGCTGGATTTCAGCCTATCAATGCACGCGACTCAGGCAGCAACGGCTCTGGTTCCTGCTGGCGGTTTCGAACAGCTCTATACCGCGGATGATTATCAGTTTGCTCTGTCGATTATCCCGGTTGGTATCATCATTGCCGCGATTTTAACTTTTTTCCTGAAGGAAACACACGCCGATGCACCTGATTAATTCCATAAGTAGAAAACAAGCGATATTTGGCAGCATTGTCTGCGCTGTTGGTGCGTTCTTTTACTGTTATGAGTTTGTGTTACGAATTATTCCTGGCGCATTACAAAGTGAATTAAGCGCGGCATTTGGCCATATTTCGGCTACGACCTTCGGGCAGCTGTCCGCGTTTTATTATTTTGCCTATTCCCCCATGCAAATGCCCGTTGGTATGCTGATGGATCGATATGGGCCTCGTCGCTTGCTGACCTTTGCCTGTTTATGCTGTGCCCTGGGTTCCTGGATGTTTACGGATACCAGTTCCATGCTTATTGCCGGCAGCGGCCGGTTTATGGTGGGGTTTGGCTCGTCCTTTGCTTTTGTCGGCGTTTTATCGCTGGCCATGCGCTGGCTGCCAAGACGGTATTTTTCACTGGTGGCGGGTTTGATCACCACGCTGGGCATGTTGGGTCTTGTCTATGGTGAAGTGAAAATAACCGATATGGCCGTCACGCTCGGCTGGAAATACGTGCTTGAAATGATGGTGATCATCGGTGCGGTCCTGACCGTTATCATTTTCGTGATTGTGCGTGATGGACCCAAAGGCCACGTGGCGCACAAGCATCCGCTGCCTGAATTTTTTGCCAACGTCTGGCATGTGTTGAGTTCGCCACAGGTCTGGTTGATTGGTTTTGTAGGTGCCTGTCTGTATACCTCTCTATCTGTATTTGGTGAGCTGTGGGGCAAAAGCTATCTGGAGCAGGCGCACAACCTGACAAAAGTAGAAGCGGCACGAACAGTATCAGCCATGTTTCTGGGCTGGGCAGTGGGCGCACCCATTGCCGGATATTTTTCTGACCGGACTGGCCGCCGGGTGTTACCCTTGGTGGTGGGGGCTGTCATGGGGCTGATTTGCATCAGCATCGTACTGTATCGTCCCGGCCTTTCCTATGTCACGCTTAACGTGCTGTTGTTTTTGTATGGGGCATTCAGCGCGACAGAAATCATCGTGTTTATTATGGCTAAGGAAAACAGCGGTGCTCAGTTATCGGGTACGGTGTTTGCCGCGGTTAATATGATTGTCACGCTGGGCGGCGTTATTTTCCAGCCCCTGGTTGGCAGGCTCCTGGATTCTTTTGGTGACAGTCAGCTTGTTGCGGGCGAGCATATTTACTCAGTCGTTGATTATCAGCTGGCTTTATCGATACTGCCCATATCTCTGCTAATGGTTACTATCCTGGCCTTTTTCATGAAGGATTTCCGCACAACGGTGTCTTAATCCAAACCCGCATTGTGTCTGTTGCTGGCTCGTGTTATAAATTTTAAATCGATTTTAAAACCTATAAACTCAGGAGCCCAGCAACATGTCTAAAAAGTTCAATGATCTTACCTCTGGAATCACCACGCAACTGGCTAAAATGCGCAAGGAAATGCCTGAAGTAATGGCCGGATTTGGTGCTCTGGCGTCAGCTGCAACCAAAGATGGTGCCCTTGATAAAAAGACGAAAGAGTTGATTGCCATGGCTCTTGCTGTTGCCAACCACTGCCCTGGCTGCATCGGATTTCACTCTCAGACGCTGGTCAAGCTGAAAGCGACACGTGAAGAATTGATAGAGACCCTGGGTATGGCCGTATACATGGGTGGCGGACCTTCTTTAATGTACGCCGCAGAAGCTCTGGAAGCGTTCGAAGAGTTTCAGCAGTAATATTGAATTTTAACCTGGCATTTAAGTGTCACCTGAACACAAGCCTGCCCACGAAACAGACTCCCTTCTCCCTGTGTTTAGGGAGAAGGGCTGGGGATGAGGGTGAGGCTAAGTGATAACCGGGAGCCATATTATGAAACCCATATAAAAAAAATAACGCTCGCTTCGAAGCTCTGGTGTATCTGATGAAATGACCCTCATCCCCA
>NZ_JBNVZR010000029.1:0-17776 GCF_052527415.1 Legionella navarrensis
GGCAAGGTGAATTGTCAACAGGCCCTAGAAAAGAGTTTGAATCCTATTCCTCACGAACTGTATGAATTGGATTGGAAGACTGGGTACTCTTTTAAATAAGCTATTTTAATATCCATCAAATCATCTCTTTTCTATACTTTTTAGCATGATACAGTAGGCTAAATCATCGCTATAATTTGATTGCTCAAATCCAGCCTTTTCATAACACCGAATAGCGTGAATATTATCATGATTTGGATCAACAACTACCAAACGAAAATGAGTCAGGAGTTCATTGATTAATCGTTGGCTCTTGAAACCATTCATAAAGAACTTTTAAATCAACTTCCTGTAATGGTTTAAAATAAATCATTTTTTATAATTACCATTGAAATTAACTTTCCACTTGTTGCCACAAATACCATTAATGATGTTATACTGTAAATAACACGGCTCACTCCTCTACATTGCAAAATGCACGGGTGGGTTTTCTTTTTTATGAAATCGAAAATGTCGCGTTATAATAAGCCCTATCTTACTTTTGAACAACAGCTTGAACTGTTGAAGTCACGTGGTTTAGAAGTAACCAATGATATTATAGCGTTAGAGTACTTACGTCGCTTGGGCTATTATCGTTTAAGTGGCTATTGGTATCCTTGCCGCAAATTAATCCCTTTAGCAGAGCAACAAACAAAATCCTTAAGGCCTCGACGATCAGATGCATTTATGCCAGGCGCTCGCTTCCAAGACACTGTTGCTTTATATGTCTTTGATAAAAAACTACGTCTGTTGATATTAGATGCAATTGAGCGAGTAGAAGTAGCCTTTAGAGTGGATATAGCTTACTTATTGGGAGAAAAAGATCCCTTTGCTTACACCAATCCAGATTTATTGCATGGAAACTTTACTAAAAAAATAGATCCTGAAACAGGCAAGACAAGATATCAAGAGTGGATTTCTAAGCATGATCAACTGATTAGGCGATCAAAAGAGGACTTTGTTGAGCACTATAAGGCGAAATATGGCCTACCATTACCTATTTGGGTGGCTATTGAGTTGTGGGACTTCGGGCTTCTTTCTGTATTTTATCAAGGAATGACGGTAAAAGATAAAGCTGTCCTTGCTAAAAAATATAATATTCCTGACTGGAAAATTATGGAGAGCTGGTTACGGACTTTAAATTATGTTCGTAACGTAGTGGCACATCATAGTCGATTGTGGAACAGAAACTTAATTGATCAGCCAAAGCTTGCAAAATTAAGCGAAATGCCCGCGTTTGATAGATTCATCAGCAACATTCATATGACATCCAGGGTCTATGTAGTGTTATGTATTTTGGCGCATTACATGAAAATAATTTGTCCCCGATCAACATGGCAAATGCGAGTAGTTGAGTTAATATATTCTTTTCCAGATTCCAACTATATGAGCATTCAAGATATGGGGTTTCCTGCCGAATGGGAACAGCAGGTATTCTGGAAGGATTAGGCTGATTTCGTAGAACACTCATGATTAGAGGATAAATTGAAACCCCTAAATTTTATCAAAAAAAATGGACGAGCAATTGTCAGTTATATTTTCTGGGGCTTGCTTCTAACTTGTATTTTACCTATGTGGACAAACTACATTTTAAAAAAATACGAGAATCGTGCCGCATTTAATCGTTTTTTATTCGAACAAGAACTAAAACCATATAGAAATAAACAAATAGAATGTAATCACAAAAATTTAGAACTTTTCAAAAAACAGGCGGAAGAAATAGAGTATTGGCTTTTGGTAAAAAAAATAGCTGAAAAACGTATTAGAACAGGCAAAGAGTATCTTCTTCCAAAAGATGAGCATGAGTTAATGTTCTCCTTTATTAAAGAAGCTAATAAAGTTAACAGACAAATTAGTACTTTTAGCAAACAAGTTGATTATTGTCATGATGAATCTTTTAACTACTCTGATGAAATTTCTATGATGCTCAATATCACCGAGGCATACCAAAAAATTTCTCAAAATTATAAGGATGACATAAAAAAAATATCACAAAACCAAGAAATAAAACTTAAAACATATCTATCCAAAATTAATGTACCCTTTTTAAATAATATCCAAGATCTAGATTTATGGAATAACTTCTTAATCCATCCTGAAGAAGCATCTATAAGTGATAACAAAATGTTAACGTTTAGTGTTGAGATACGCCAAATTACATTTGATTTTGCTACAGAAATTTATAAGACACGTGCTCTATTTCATGCCAAAACCAACAAATTATTTTTGAATGCTTATCAACAACAGTTGAGTTAACTATTTAAAAATCTCATGTTTGTTAGCAAACAAATATAAAACCATGCATATTCACAAGAGCATCACTTCAAATGAATGCGATCCTTTCGACAATGAAAAAAACCACTGATTTCTTGGGACACTCATGGGACACTACGCCACAAATAATGGCAATAAATGACAACAAGTGACGGTAATATGCCTGTTCATAGGTGGTTGATTTTATTATTGTTATTTGTTGTAGAGTATTGAGATTGATGGCTAAGACTGCGACTGTTTATCCTACGGTTGCAATCCGAGAGCTCTTAGCAAATGCAATTATCCACCAGGATTTTAGTATTGATAGTGCTCATCCAAAAGTTGAAATTTTTTCCGATCGTATGGAGATCACTAATCCAGGTACTTTAATTGCAAAAACATCTGTTGATAGATTATTTGGTTCTACTAATCCGAGAAACGAATTACTTGCCAGAATAATGTATAAAACTCATATTTGTGAGGATCGAGGCAGTGGTTTAATAAGGACTTTAACAGCTATTGAGCTATATGGATTACCACCACTTAAATTTGAAATTGGTACTATAGCTCACCGTTCGCTTAAATTAAATCAATCTTCATTCAACTGCCAACAAGTCCATAAATTAACCTTGTAGCACTTTATTAGATCGAAAATAAAATATCTTTGATTTTTATCAAAACCATACAATAATGGAGCACTTTTTTCTATCACGGTACAAAGTTTTTTCATATGGCAGCAGGACTTACCGGTGCAGTCGAACGAATCGACGATATTCCACTGCTATTAGCGCAGATGGATAAAATTCAATTAACTCAACGATTGGATGAAGTATTCCCCATGCATGGAAACTGGCAGGGTCTGCGTGCAGGAGACATTGTAAAAGTATGGCTTGCATATATATTGAGCGAGGGTGATCACCGGCTCAATCATGTAGAGAACTGGGCGAGCGGCTTATTACTCTCATTGGAAAAATGCCTTGGAAAACCGTTGTGTGCTCTGGATTTTAGTGATGACCGGCTTGCAGTGATTCTGGATTGTTTAGGCCGGGACGATAAATATGAAGAATTTGAAAGCCAGCTCAATCAAGGGATCCTGCGCGTTTATGATCTGAAAGTACAGCGTGTGCGGGTCGATAGCACCAGCGTATCGGGCTATATGACTGTGACAGAGGATGGTCTTTTCCAATTTGGACACAGCAAAGACCACCGCCCGGATTTACCCCAATTAAAAATCAATCAATCGGCATTGGATCCATTAGGGATCCCGTTAACAACAACGATAGTCAGTGGTGAAAAGGCAGACGATCCGCTGTACATCCCCGAAATATACAAAGTTCAGAAAAGTGTTGCTACACAAGGCGTTCTTTACGTGGGTGACTGTAAAATGGCATCGATGGCGACTCGCGCCTATGTTGCACAGAGTGATGATTATTACTTATGTCCACTGTCCTCTGTACAAGTTTCCGAAGATGAGATGGGTTTGTTGCTGGAACCCGTATGGAGTAACCAGCAAACACTAACCCCTGTCTACCATCCATTATCAGATGAAAACGAAAAGCCTTCGCTGATAGCAGAAGGCTTTGTCTACACGGTAACTTTGCAATCGGTCAGAGAGGATGAAATTTTTTCATGGGATGAGCAGCGGTTAGTTGTGCATTCATTCAAATATGCTACAAAGCAAGAAAAATCGCTTCAAATTCGCTTGGAAAAAGCGCAAGAAGCTATTGCCAGGCTCAATAAACACGGTCAAGGCATAAAGACGCTGGACGAGAAAGAGCTATGCGCTGCCGTAGACAATATCTTGAAAAAAACACGCGGTTAGCGATTTATTGCAAATTGAATATCTCAAAAGTAAAAAGGAGACTCCTCGTAAAGCCACACGCACTCGTCAAGCCTGTATACTGGTTGAAACGGAAATCACCGTTCATGCGACGCTTGATGGCAAGGCATGGAAAAACCGTGTGCAGAACTTGGGATGGCGTGTATATGCCTGTAATGACAAGGCGTTGAGTTTAAGTGAGGCCGTACTTGCTTATCGCCAGGAATATTTGATTGAGCATGGGTTTGCCCGTTATAAAGGAAAAATGCTTGGCCTTACTCCCATCTATCTCAGTTCAACGCACCGCATCAAAGGCCTTATCCGCTTGCTCAGTATTGGTTTGAGAGTTCTGTGCTTGCTTGAGTTTACCGTGCGGGAGGCTTTGTTAAAAAAAGAAGAAAAATTATCAGGGATCTATAAAGGTAACCCAAAGCGAGCAACCGCTAGGCCCACAGCGGAAATGATGCTCGGCACGTTTCGTGGTATTTCGTTAATGGTCATGAGTCTTCATGACTCGAGATACGTTACTCTGACACCGTTGACAGCGGTACAAGTGCGAATTTTGACGCTGCTCGGTTTGGCGGCGTCTGTGTATACGAATCTTGCCGATATACCGTGAACCAAACTATTATCTTAACCAGCAGAGTGCGGATGAAACGATGGGATTTTGTACAAATGCAGGCCTTGGGCCGCAAGCTTTTTGCAAAGATTAATAAACAAAAGCGATTCGCAAATCCTAATCACGACGTTCATTTTATGGCACGAGAACTTGATGTATGGTTGACACAAGGCGTTGAGGCCATGATAAACGGTACTTACACACCCCGATTCCTGCATCGTTATTATTTTAAAGACGAGATGGTTGACCAATTGCACCTGTCTGACCGTATTTTTCAACATATCCTGCTACAGGAATTAAAACCGACTTTCGCTCATGTGATGAATCCAAATTGTTATCACCTTCAAGGTCCAAATGGGGTGAAAGTCGCAACACAAAAAATCCGGCAAGTGCTTCAGGAAAAACAACCAAAGTATGTCATACGCGCGGATATCAAATCCTTTTACAAATCGATTTCACATCACCGATTGATTCAGGATATCAATCAGATATATGACGATTCGAAAGTCCGGATTATGCTTGAAAATATCATCACCAACCCCATTGAAACACCGCGAGGCTACAAAAACCCCGATCATGGAATTGCATTGCGGGGCCCGTTATCGCAGTTTTTCAGTGGCATATTTTTAAAACCGCTTGATGATGCATTTGATGCGATGGACGTGAGCTATTTTCGTTATCAGGACGATATTTTGATTTTGTGCAATACAAAACGGCAGCTTACTCGTTGCAAGCAAAGGATGATAGGCGTTTTAAAAGAAAGGGGCTTACGCTTGTCCACAAAAAAAACGCGTATAGGCCATATAGACAAAGGGTTTCATTTTTTAGGAATACACTATCCCGGGACGCAACTCCGGGATAACACCACCGTGATACAGACTAATGTTAGCTCAGAAAATAAACGCGAACTGCGTAATATTCAACCTTATTAGGGGAGGGTAAGACAACTGAGCCTGCATTGCCTACGCCAAACCGCATAGTTCCACACCCGAGAACCTTGCGAAAGGCACGCGAACAAGTTAAGCAAATGGTGATAGATGGGATCTCTTCCCGAAGAATCAGCGCTTATTTGCATCGTTGGATCGTGTGGTGGGTGAGGACATCGGAAATTTGGGGATATCAGGAGCTGCTTGAGTGGTTTTTAACGAGCTGCTGGGAGCCAAATCCTGTGGCAATTTATGCCACAGGATTGCTCGCACGGGCTAGATGCAAGTCGGAGCCTCTGAAACATCATCAAGTTTTTGAATCGGAACCTGAAGTCGCTGCGTAAGCGAAATCAAGTCTGCTGTTCTCACTTTACATAAGGCGGTGACTGCCGCCAAATCGTGGCGCGCGCCGCGAGCCGCCGCCCGCCCCCCGCACGGCAGGAACGCACCCGCGTCCCGCCCCCGCAGAATAGCAAAATTAGAACCCAAGCCTGCAGCCCCGGCGTCCCAATTATCCCACGAGTCCGTAACCCAATTAAAAAACCTTAAAGACCGTGGCAAGACCTTCTCGGTAAAATTTGGCACCGGAGAAAATGAGCGGTCCGGATAGCAGTATTCGTGGCGAACATGCGCCGGCAAATCCCTTTGCGTCAAGCCAACGACTTTACACCAGTGCTCCTGTCTCTGCGGCCAATCCCAGGCATTAAAATTATCAACATAGGTTTGGAGCGCCGTAATGAGCGGCTGAAAATTAAAGTGCTCTTTTTGCGCTTCGGCTTGCTCTAACAAGCCCTTTCTTATCTCCTCACCTTGTTCGTTTTGAGGAAGACAATCCAGCATCATAGTGTACATGTGGGTATCCATTGCCCACACGGCATATTCAAAAGCAGTACCTGTAAATTGATAACCGGCAATATCAATGGCAGCTCCTGTTTCCAAAAGCAGCTCAGGAAATCTAGCCAGGATGGCTTTCGCTTCATCCTGACGTCCATTCGCTACATGTTGAATCAGGGTATTGGTTAAATTCTCCTTTAATGGGTATAAGTTGGCTACATCATCCTTGTTGAATAGACCCATGTTATTTAAAAGCACGCTAAATGCCATCTGTTGAAGTGACTTGTTAGCCGGGTTTTCGCCGGTTATTACACCCGTTACAGCTGTTTCTGTTGCAGCCATGATTTGATTCCGGAAATATTTGTGGGCTTTTATTGTGCACTTGATGGCGGGACAAGGCAAATTATTTGATATTTTTTAATCATTAAGACGAAAATATATAACGTAGGGTTCTCGCAACACATGACATAACCCAAGTCTGTCTGAAATAAATAGAGCACCGTGAATATTTTACTCAAAATGATACGCAGGAAGTCAATTAAAATTTAAGCGAACGATGAGTATAGCTTTTAAAGTAATACTTTACGCCCCTAAAAATTATCAAGATATGAGTAAACAAGAACGTGTGGAGGCTTGCTTTCAACATTGTATTTTAAAATATTTATCAAATGAAAAAATGACAAATGCATCTTTACGACAACGATTAGGGATTAATGAAAAAAATTATGCCCTTGCTTCGCGAATAATTAAAGATGCCTTGGAGCAAAATAAAATTAAAGTTGGTAACCCAGAGATTAAAAATGCAAAATACATTCATTATGTACCTTTTTATGCTTGATAGTTGTGTTAGCTGTTCGCCAACAGAAGAATAATAAATGAGTGGAACCAGGTTCAATTAAAACAGGCGCCAGAGCGATTCCGGCGCCTGACTCTGTTTGAAACGCAGGAAGATCTTGCACAGTGGGTATAAAAGCAGGATGCCAAGCAGCCAGGTTGCCAATACTTCACTCTGCGAGAATCCCTCCGTAGGTGTGATTAATGATAAGCCATAGTAAACAAACCAGTGCAGAACATAAAAAAACAGCGCACACTGGCCAATGGTTTTGACAGGGGACAGCAGGCTGCGCAAGGTTGCCCGGTGCTCGCACAGGCTAAACAGATAGATGAGGGCCAGGCTGATACCGCATGAAAACAGATAATAATTGATGCTGGGCGGGTATTTGCTGAAGCAAAGCCAGGAGAGCACGCTGGTTTGAGCCAGTGAGCCGTAGTCACGATAATCACCCACCTTTATGCCGAGAGAGAAATTCAGCGCGGTAAGGATTGCGACTGTCGCTAAAAAAAATACAGCAGTTTTGCCAATTATTTTCATGCTGCGCTGTTTATATTTCAACATTAAATGGCCGATTACCAAACCCAGCATGACGCCCGGGATCCACGGCAGGGGTGTAAAATCAATGTCGATTTTAATGCCGTGATACGATACGCCACACAGCAAAAGCAGGTCCTGCCAGAGGCTGGCATTCAGGTGCTGATTCTGCAGGGAGTTAATGTAAAGCTGTTGTGGAATGGTGATAGCGACGATAAGCAGAACAGGGAGAAGAAAAGGGGATGTCATGCGCTGAGACAGATATTCAACGCAACTGGCCACCATCATGCAGCAACCCAGCGCAAATAACACGCCCATGAAAAAATAGAGGCTTTGTTCGGCCATGATTTCAAACAGCTGCAGCACGGTTAACTGCAAGGTAACCAACACCAGGCCACGCACCAGAAGGTAGCGCCGGATTCTGGCAGGTGGCCAGCCGCTTTTCAGGCGCGAGCGATAAAAAAAGACGATGCCGATGCCCATCAGCATAAAAAATCCACCAGGAACCATGACACTGAATAACTGCTGCAGGACATCAATACCCATGCGACCGTTCCAGGCGGGGCTCATATGCCAGTGGAGGTTTTCATAGCCACCCGCACCAATGTAATCGCGGGTATGGCATAGCGCCATCATGATCATGATGAGTCCGCGTGCTGAATCAAGCGCGTCAACCCGCTGATTCGATACGCCTGCCTTGACCTGCGCGACGGTAGAGTAATACTGTGCTTCCATAAAAATAGTTCGCTCTGTTATGGGTAAGTAAGGGGATATGCAACAGCTTATCGCCTTTATTTATATCATGACTATATGATTTTTTTACAGGTATCTATCAGGACTCAGCCAGCCAGGTTTTCCGCTCCCTGACGGTCACGGTTCGGTGACAGGGATTGCCTCTTTGTTATGAATCGGGTTAGGCTGAAACAGTTGTTTTCACTGATAAACCGGAGCGGTTATGAAACATCTGTTGCTGCTGTTGTCATTGATGGCTATCTATCCTATAACCGGGCAGGCTAAGATCACAAACCTCCAGCCGACCCTGATCGTGGTATCAATTGACAGTTTCAGAGATGACTATCTGAACAGGCTTTCATTGCCCAATTTATCGAAACTGGCAAAAGAGGGTGTTCACTCGCCCCTGCTGGCCGTATTCCCCAGTATTACGTTTCCCAATCATTATTCAATAGCGACAGGGCTGTACCCTGAGCATCACGGCATTATCATGAATGAGTTTGTCTCAAAAGAAATGAAGGAGCCGTTTACCTATGTTGGCCACCGAGTGACGGTAAGCGACCCCAGCTGGTGGAAGGGAGAACCCATCTGGATCTCAGCTGAAAAACAGGGACAACGAACGGCCTCCGCGGCCTGGCCCGTGTCGGGTTTTATGATTGAAGGCCTCAAACCCACATACTATAAAGAGTATGCTGAAAATATCGCACCGGATGCCAAGGTCAGGCAGATTCTGAGCTGGCTGGATCTGCCCGAAAAGCAACGACCCACCTTGCTGATGATGTATGTAGAAAACCTCGACAACGCCGGCCACGATGCCGGGCCGGATTCAGAGCTCGTGCGCAAAACCGCCGGCCAGATTGATGCGGCCATAGGTCAGTTGATCAAGGGCCTTGAACAGCGCGGTATTGCCAGTCAGGTTAATCTGGTTATTGTTTCGGATCATGGCATGAGCCCGATTGATCCTGATAAGGTCATCGACCTGATGAAAATTATCCCTAAAGAGGATCTGCTGGCCATCACGGATTCGGATGCCGTCGTGGCGGTTTATCCAAGGCCCGAAAAAATACAGGCGGTATATCAGGCTTTAACACAGGCCGGCAAAGGCATGACCGTGTACCGTGATGCGGATATTCCAGCCAGCTTCCACTTTAATTCTACCCATACACCGCCCATCCTGTGTGTGGCTGATGAGCGAGGGTATCTGCTTGGTAAGGACAAGGCACCGCAAAAAGGAACGCATGGCTACAATCCGCAACTGCAAAGCATGCAGGCTGTATTCATCGCCAGCGGGCCCGCATTTAAAAGGCACTATACTCGACCGGCACTGCAAAACATCAATCTATACTCCCTGTTTGCAGAGATTCTGAATCTAAAGCCCGCGAAAAACGATGGCTCTCTGGCGGCGATCAGAGATGTTCTGGTGGGTTGACAGAGGCCGGTGGAACCAACATCATGATGGTCATTTTCTGGTGGGATAAAAATGACAGGAACGAAACCATGAATATTCTTATTGCCGGAGCGTCTGGATTTATCGGTACCGTACTTATTCAGCATCTCTCTCAACGCCATACGCTTACCGTGCTTGGCCGCAGTCAGGAGAAACTGGCGTCAATTTTTCCAAAAGACGTGCGCAGGCTGACCTGGGACAGCCTGAACGATCACGATGCCAGACCCTGCGATCTCGTCATCAATTTATCAGGTTCCAACATTGGTGCCAGTCGCTGGAGTACAACGGTCAAAAAGGAACTGATTGAATCGCGTACCGGAACCAATCAGCAGCTGACGTCATGGCTTATCCATCATCAGGCCAGACCCCGTTTTTTTTGTGCCAGCGCGATAGGGATTTATGGGGCGCAGGAACACAGTACGGTCTGCTTCGATGAAACGTCTCCTCTTCCACTGTCACCTGATGATTTTTTGCAGGAGATCGGAATGAAGTGGGAGCAGTCTCTGCAAAACGCTATTGATGCGGGCATCTCAGTCACCTCATTACGATTCGGTGTCGTACTGAAGCAAGGTGATGGCATGCTGAAAAAACTGGAACTTCCATTTCGCATGGGGTTAGGGAGCGTTCTGGGCAGTGGTAATCAGACATTGTCATGGGTTCACTACCAGGATTTAATCAACGCCATTGATTTTCTCATCGAGCATCCGGAAGTAAGCGGGCCAGTTAACATCACAAGCCCTGAGCCAGTTACGCAACAGGAGTTTGCCCGTAAGTTTGCCAAAGCCCTGAAACGGCCACTTTTGTTTAAAACACCTGCGTTCGTGATCCGGGCTGTATTTGGCGAGATGGGGGAATATCTGCTGCTCAGAGGTCAACGGGTTATTCCGAAACGCCTGGAGCAGCTCGGTTTTAAGTTCACATATCCTGACATAGGAGCAGCGCTGGCGCAGGAATTTCAAAGACCTGAGTCATCCGAACCTGGAACCCCGTGATATCATTGAAATAGTGAGACTCCTGTCATGTCATGGTATCGACTGGAATCAGATGTGCTGATACTAAGGCTGTACGTTCAGCCTGGAGCAAGACACAATGAATTGATTGGGCTCATCGGGGATGAGCTCAAGCTCAGGCTGATGGCGCCACCCATTGAAGGGCGTGCGAATGCTGTGCTGGTGAAATACCTGGCGCAGCTGTTTGAGGTTCCGAGATCAGATATCCAGCTGAAATCAGGTGAGAAATCGCGTCATAAAACGATAGTAATCAGAGGCAGCAAGGTACATCCAGAGAGCATATTAACGACATAACATGGCAGGGGGTCTATAGATGAACACGAATAAAAAAGCTGTTTTGTATCGGATGGTGATGGAGCATCATGTCTGCCCTTATGGGCTTAAGGCACGGGATCTGTTGAAGCGTCAGGGCTATGAAATTGAAGAGCACTGGCTGACAACCCGGGAGCAGGTTGATGCGTTTAAGGATGAACATCAGGTAAAAACCACGCCGCAGATTTTCATTAATCAGGAGCGAATCGGAGGATATGACGATTTACGGCGCTATTTTGGAAAAACAGTGCGTGATCCAAAGGAAAAAAGTTACCGTCCGGTCATGGTGCTGTTTGCGATGACCGCCTGCATGGCCATGGCGGTAAGTCAGGCGGGTTATGGCAGCCCGTTCACCGCACATGCCTTAAGCTGGTTTATCGCCTTCAGCATGGCCGTTCTCGCTATGTTAAAACTGCAGAATATTGATAGCTTTTCAACCATGTTTTTAAACTATGACCTTCTGGCCAGACGCTGGGTTCCCTATAGTTATATTTATCCCTTTGCTGAGGGCCTGGCGGGTATCTTAATGATTGCCGGGGCCTTAAACTGGCTTTCCATTCCAATCGCCTTGTTTATCGGGACGGTAGGTGCCGTTTCTGTGTTTAAAGCGGTTTATATCGACCGACGTGATCTGAAGTGCGCCTGCGTGGGCGGTGACAGCAATGTACCGCTGGGATTCATTTCTCTCACCGAAAACCTGATGATGATCGGAATGGCCCTGTCCATGTTGATGATGAGCTCAGGAGCCTGAACCTATACGTCTGTCTTGTGTCTGGGCCTGCATCGCGCGATAATGCCTTTTTTTTATGAGGCCTGCATGCTAAATCCCCAACAAATGGCAGCGGTAACATATATTGATGGTCCTCTGCTGGTTCTCGCCGGCGCCGGCAGCGGAAAGACCCGTGTTATCACTCAGAAAATCGCCTGGCTGCTGGAAAAATGCTCCTACTCCGCAAAAAATATTTATGCCGTCACCTTTACCAACAAGGCTGCCAACGAAATGCGCGCGCGAATTGCCAGCACTATTCCTGCGGCCAGCCGTCGCGGTTTGAATGTGGCGACCTTTCATACCCTGGGCCTGAAAATCATTAAAAAGGATCTGGCACGCTGTGGCCTGCGCGCCGGTTTTTCTATTTTTGACAGCGATGACTGCCAGCAGGTGCTGCGGGGAATTTTACCGCCAGGCAAGGCCGGCGAAAAAGAGTACGTTGCGCAGATTCAACAGCAGATATCCCGTTGGAAAAATGATTTGCTGGACCCGGACGAGGCCGCGAAGCAAAGCCTCGATCGACCGATGCTTGCCGAAGCCATCCCGATTTATGCCCGTTACCAGAAGGCCTTAAGCGCTTACAATGCCGTCGATTTTGACGATCTGATTCGGCTGCCGGTGTATCTGCTGCGCCAGTTTCCTGATTGTCTTGAGCGCTGGCAAAACGCGATCCGCCATTTGCTGATCGATGAATACCAGGACTCCAATACCTGCCAATACGTCCTGGTTACTCTCCTGACCGGCGTGCGGGCGCAGTTTACGGTGGTGGGCGACGATGATCAGTCCATCTATGCCTGGCGCGGCGCGCGTCCGGAAAATCTTGCACAGCTGCAGCAGGACTATCCACAGTTAAAAATCATCAAGCTCGAGCAGAACTACCGTTCCACGGCCAGGATTCTGCATGTAGCCAATACCCTCATTGCCAATAACGTGCATTTGTTTGAAAAAAAACTATGGAGCGAGCTCGGTCACGGCGATATGCTGCGCGTGCTGTGCTGCCGTGATGATCAGGACGAAGCCGAACAGGTGGTGGCCGATCTGATCAGTCACAGGCTGCGTAACGGTAAACAATACGGCGACTACGCGATCTTATATCGCGGCAACCATCAGTCGCGGGTATTTGAAAAAGTGCTGCGTCATCACAGCGTTAATTATCGCATCAGTGGCGGCCAGTCCTGGTTTGCGCGCTCGGAAGTCAAAGACGTTTTCGCCTATCTGAAACTGCTGTGCAATCCAGCGGACGATGCCGCCTTTTTACGCGCCGTCACCACACCCAGACGCGGCATCGGTGACAGTACCCTTGATGCGCTGGGCAACTATGCTCAAAGCCGTGGACAAAGCCTGTTTCAATGCGCCGATCATCTCGCTCTGTCTGAGCATGTAACGGAAAAACCCCGGATGGCTCTGCATGCCTTCAAACAATGGATGCACACGATTAACAATCGCCTCAATCATGAGCCGACGGTGGACGTGCTGCGAGACATGGTGGAGAGCAGTGCATACGAAGCGCATGTCTATGAGCAATGCGACTCGCCGGCCAAAGCACAGAAATGCATGGAAAACGTCTGGGAGTTACTGGACTGGGTAGGGCGCCTGCTGGAAAAAAAAACGGAGCAGAGTCTGGCGGATGTGATCAATAAATTGATTCTGATTGATATTCTTGAGCAATCAGACGAGGGCGATGCCGACAGTATTCAGCTGATGACACTGCACGCGTCGAAAGGGCTGGAGTTTCCCTACGTGTATCTGGTCGGTATGGAAGAGGAGCTGCTGCCGCATCGCGTCAGCATCGAAGAGGACCAGATCGAAGAAGAACGCCGTCTTGCCTACGTGGGTATCACCCGCGCCCAGAAAGGCCTGTGCCTCACCCTTGCCCGTCAGCGCCGCCGCGCGGGTGAGCTGCAGGACTGCCAGCCCAGCCGTTTTCTTGACGAATTACCGCAGGACAGTCTGGAATGGTATGGCAAAAGCGGCGAACGTAATGAGGAGCAATCCAAAGCGCTGGCCAAATCGCACCTGGCGGGTCTGAAAAGTTTACTGGGTTGAATAACGTCATTGCCAACGAAGTGAAGCAATCCGTGGTTCAGGGTTCCGAACGTGGATTGCTTTGTTGCACTCGCAATGACCTCATGTTGATGTATCGACGTATCACAGATTATGGCTTAAAAGCCATAATCCGAGTCCACATCACTGTTGTGAGCGCCTTCGGGAGTAATTGGCGCGATACGTCGAGATAATCCGGCCAGAAACGCCTGAGTACGTGTTGTGGGTTTATTGAAGAAGCGCTGCGTGGCGTATACTTCCTTTTCTGCTTCCTGGCTGAATACTTCGTCATTGATTGGGTTATCGCTGCGTAAACGGGTCTTGAAATCGCTAAGACTCTGTTTTTTATCAAGGGCTGCGTCACGGCCAAACAGAACCCGACCGAAATGCTCCTGTTCAAAACGCTCTACGCGATAAACCGCCTGCTCTACTCGCCATGCGCCGGAAACGGCAGGCCCCTTAGTCGTATCCACCTGGATGCTTTGCTCGGGCTGAATACCCATGTGATGCTTCCATGCCGCACTCAGACTGACCCTGTGTTTACCGTTTTCATCACGGCCACTGGTCATACTGGCCCACAGAGCTGACAATCCAATCAGTGGTACAAACAGGAAGCGCAGCAGGCGCGTGGGCAGATCGTTGTCGTGACTGTGCCCGTGCCCTGATTTCAGACGCTCGTCCAGTAACTGACTGATACGGGCGCTGTCGTCGTGTCCGTCACACAAGTGTTCCATTTCCACGTGGTCATGATGGTGGTGATGATGATGGTGGTGATCATGATGATCAGAGTCTGATTCCGTTAAAAAACTGAAGTAATGCACGTCTTCAAAAAATTCGCTGATGAAATTCAAAATCGCCGATGCAATTTCAGGAATACCGGGTACGCGGTCAGCGGTTACGCTGATGCTGGCCAGGTGGCCGATAAACAGCAGAATACGCAGAGGGACAAAGGTGAGCAGCAAGATGATTCGAAATGGATTAACCAGCTGCCAGTTGTTTTCACGCTCGCGTAATGCGCTCCAGCCATTGCGAATACTGCGCCAGCTTCGTTTGAAAAAATTCTCTTTGGCACTCAGCTCTTCGTCGATCATCTCGAAGGTTTCCATGGTGTTTTCCACGTTCCATATCAGAGCCGACAGGCCTGTGGCGATCGGATTGAGGATGCCCATAATAAAACGCGGCATATGCGCCATCCAGCCAAACAGAGGCCGGGTATTTTTGGCAATCGTCCACCAGGTTCCTGCGGTGCAGATGGTCAGGGCGACAGCAAGCCCTGTTAATGTCAGGGCAACCACGGCCATAAAGGTGCTGCGGCTGAAAAGACCCTTCCAGAAACCGTGGCTGAAATCGGCTTTGATATTGTCACGCAGTTTGACATACCATTTGCGCAGGGTGTCATTGCAGATCATATCGGTGATGGCGTTATAGGTGAGCAAGCCCCAGCCAATCCCGGCCACAACCGCCATGGGAATAATCAGGGCGGGAAACAGACCGAAGGGGATGCTGGCCAGCAAAGGAATGGCCAGGAACTGTCCGACCAGCAGATAGGTGGTACCCAGGGCCATGAAGGCGCCGGATACGACGGCAAACAGTTTGGCTGCCAGAAACTGTCGCTCACGCCTGGCCAGCAGATCCATGCTTTTTTCGCGACCGTGGTCGTTCAGCCAGCGCTGCAGTTCTCTTTGATAATTCAGCCTGTCATTTTCCCTGTCGTCTTCCTCTTCCTGCCGGGCTGCAAACAGTTGCCTGGCGAACCATTTTTCCATGTCGCTCAGTGTTTTTTTGATCTGTTTTTTTTGTTTTTTGCTCTCACGGTCGAGACGGGCATGGCCAAACTGCGCCAGCAACAGCAACTGTGCTTCATAATCCCTGAAAAACTGCGGACAGTCCTCTTCTTTTCTTGCTTCGGCAACCATATCGGCCAGGCATTCTTTTGCCAGACGGCGGGGAAGGTAATCACGTTTGAAAAACCATTTGTTCAGTGCGTTTTTGATGTTCTGGAAATAAATTTCCCCTTCATAGGCCACTGACAGGCCAAAGGCGGCCAGAGCCAGACCCAGAATTGGCCACAGCGCATACATGCCACCAAAGCTTAAGAAACCGAGAATGGTGGCCGCACCCGCTGTTAATAAAAAGATAAGAAGATAATAAGGGATTTTTTTTGTTTTCATTGCTCACCAAAAGCACAGTTCATCGTGGATGAAACTTTATAACAAATGAAAATGATTATCAATAGCGTTATTGAAAGTAAAAATAGCACTTGCATCCCGTATGTCATGATGTAGTATCGAAGCGTTGCATTAATCAAAAGCATAATTAAGGAGTTATCATGCGTTTTCAACAATGGATGTCCCTGTTTTCCACCGGTATGGTTATGGCCAGCGCTTCGTTTGCCGCGACCTCCCCAGTTGTTCATCAGCAATTACAGCTTCCTGCCTGTCTGGCGGAACATATTTCGCCTGCCTGGCCTGTTCTGGCCGAAAACAAGGCATTCAAAATTATTGATATTCCTATTGGCGATATGAGCAAAATGGTCTTGCTGGCGGATAAGGTGAAATGTGGACGCTTTGTGAATGTCAGCGCGCAGCTGGCCTCCCAGAAACTGACTTCCCGCCAGGCTGCCGCGCAGCAATGGCTGGCAAGGCCTGCAAAGCCGAAGGCGCTGAAGCACACAGCCAGTTCCTACCCGGTTACACATCAGAGTGCCGTATTTTCGCTCCTTGACGAGGTCAAAACAGACAACATTCTTGCTACTCTGAAGCGTTTAACCGATTACAAAAACCGCTCTCCTAACGAGCAGACCGGCGTCGATGCGGCCAACTGGCTCAAAGCAACCTTTGAATCCTATGCCTTGAAATATCAGCGTCGCGATACGGAAACCTATTTTGTTAACACCGGATATTTTTATAAACAGCCTTCGGTCGTGACAGTCATCGGTAAGGATCTGAAGGCGCCCGGAATTGTTATTGGTGCGCACATGGACACGCTGGAAGGCAGAATGCCGGGTGCTGGCGATGATGGCAGCGGCTCATCCAGTGTCATGGAAATGGCGCGCGTTATGCTGGCTTCTGATGTTCCTTTAAAGCGTCCTGTTTATTTTATCTGGTATTCGGCAGAAGAGCAGGGCCTGGTTGGTTCACAGTATGTTGTTGAACATTTTATGCGAAATGACATTCCAGTGAAGGCCGCGATTCAGTTTGACATGACGGGGTTCCGTAATGACAAAAACGATCCAACCATGTGGGTCTATCGTGATTTTACAGATGATCGTTTGACCGATTTTGTGTCAAAACTGATTGAAACCTACGTGGGTGTCCCGGTTGCTGAATCAAGCTGTGGCTATGGCTGCAGTGACCATGCTTCCTGGATGGAAGAAGGGATTCCCGCCGCGTTTCCCTGCGAAACCGATTTCCCTCACCATAACCGGTTCATACACACCGATAAGGATACCATGGACCGTCTGACACCTGAGCACCTGACCAATTTTGCCAAACTGGGTGTGGCTTTTGCCGTTGAGCTGGCGGCCAGGTAATACCCTGATATCTTTTGTCCTCCCCGCGCAGGCGGGGACTTCCAATTAGCCTTAAGTTTTGCTTGACACTCTAAGCCCCCTACGTACCGCGGC